>JANXRU010000062.1 GCA_025356715.1 Bacteroidota bacterium | reverse complement strand
TGGGGGCATGATTTCCGCCCTGAGTACCGTCGCTTACGTCCTATTATAGATAAAGTAGGCAATGTACCCGTAATTGCTTTAACTGCTACCGCCACTCCAAAAGTGCAGCAGGATATTCAGAAAAATTTGGGCATGGGTGCCGCTAACGTTTTTAAGTCGTCGTTTAACCGCCCCAATTTATATTATGAAGTGCGTCCTAAACAAAACGTTATTAAAGAAATTATTAAATACGTTAAACAAAATACCGGTAAGTCGGGAATTATATATTGCCTAAGCCGTAAAAAAGTAGAAGAAATTGCACAGGCTTTAAAAGTAAACGGAATAAAAGCGCAACCTTATCATGCGGGTTTAGATGCTAAAGAGCGTGCTAAAACCCAGGATGCTTTTTTAATGGAAGATATTGATGTGATTGTTGCCACTATTGCATTTGGTATGGGTATTGATAAACCCGATGTGCGTTTTGTAATACATCACGATATTCCAAAATCACTGGAAGGATATTATCAGGAAACAGGTCGCGCCGGCCGTGATGGCGGCGAAGGTAACTGCGTTACATTTTACAGTTACGACGACATCATGAAATTGGAAAAATTCATGAAGGATAAGCCTGTAAACGAACAAGAAATTGGAAAACAAATGCTTTCTGAAACTGCGTCATTTGCTGAAACATCTGCTTGCCGTCGTAAATTTATTTTACATTATTTTGGTGAAGAATTTGAAGAAAGCAAATGTAACGAGATGTGCGACAATTGCCGTCATCCAAAACAACGCTTCGAAGCACAAGATGATTTAGAATTAGCTTTAGAATGTGTTACTGAGAGTAAAGAAAAACATAAAGTAAAAGATGTGATTAATATTTTGATGGGCAATAATACAGCTACCACCAAATCATATAAACACAATACTTTAGAAACTTGGGGTAAAGGCGTAGAACACGATAAAGATGATAAATTCTGGAATGCTGTATTGCGTCAAGCTATTGTTAATGGCTTCTTTTCAAAAGATATCGAAAACTATGGTTTATTAAAAATAACAGACAAAGGAAAAGCTTTTTTAAAGAAACCAACGAGCATTAAATTTACTCGCGATAACGATTTCAGTAACGCTGAAAGCGATCATGATGATGATTTGGCCGCAGGTGGCAAAGGATCAAGTACTACAGATGAAGTGCTTTATGCGATGTTGAAAGACGTGACTAAAAAAATTGCCAAGCAAAATAATTTACCTCCTTATATTATTTTCAACGAAATATCGCTTGAAGAAATGTCGATTCAATATCCTATTACGATGGAAGAATTAGCTAAAATTACAGGGGTAGGTACAGGTAAAGCCGCAAAATACGGCAAGTTAGTTTTAGACATTATTAAAAAACATGTTGAGGAAAATGACATAGAGCGTCCAAGTGATATGGTTATTAAATCTGTGGTTAATAAATCTGGATTAAAAGTATTTATCATTCAAAACATTGATAGAAAGGTAAGTTTGGAAGACATGGCCAAAAACAAGAATCTGAAAATGAATGATTTGTTGACGGAAATTGAAACCATCGTTGCTTCTGGAACCAAAGTAAACATTAACTATTACATCGATCAAGCAATTGATGATGATAAAAAAGATGATATTTATGAATGTTTGCGAGAAGCAGAAACAGATGACATTAAGGCCATTTTGAAAGAGCTAGGTGAAGATGAGTATAGTGAAGAAGAAGTAAGATTAATGCGTATTAAATTCATTAGTGAATTTGGTAATTAAATAAAAGCTGAATATTAATGTTAAAAAGCTGTTTTTCTTTCAGAAAAACAGCTTTTTTCATTTAAATATACCGATTTCACGTAAAAACATAGGATATTAACTCCTATTAATATGAATTAATAATAATGGGAAGTTAGAATTAAATTGTTTAATTTCAATGATTTACCAGAAATATGTTAGGTAATTATTATTTTAACAATAAATTTGTAGAAATTTTGTAATAATGAAATTCCTTTCTCAAAAGGCTTACATAACTATATTACTTTTAATGTGTTTTTTTAGCGCAACACTTCGTGCTATATCACAAAATCAAAACGATTTAGTTTCTAGCTACATTAAAAATTTGAATGAACTTTGGGAATTAAATCATACCAAAACATTTGATAATTTTATAGTAGATTCAAGTTTAACATTAAAATCAGAACCATTTAAATTAAATACAAAAGATTTAAATAAAGAAGATTATAAAGCCTTATTACTTAGCTCCAACAAAATTCAACAAAAAATTAATAAAAAAACCACGGGATTGCATCTTACGGCAAGCTATCAAGAAAATTTCAACTCACCCTTAGTTGATCCAGAGGAAATAGTAGTATTTAAAAGGCGTGCAATTACAGGTATCGACTGGGACCTTATCAATAACGGATTATACGAGAATAGGCTCAAGAACAAAATATTACAGGAACAATATATTAATCTTGAGAAAAAGCGCGTAGATGCTAATTTAATTAACTTTCAATCAAAACACACCGAACAAATAATAAGGTATTTTAACGAAAAAAAAGTCCAAATCTTAGATGCACGTAAAGCACTAAACACTGATCAAACTGAGGTTATTGAAAAACTTTGGTCTATTAAACATATAACAAAAGATAATTACTTAAAAGCAATACAAAATACAACTGATATTAATGCGCAGTATAATTTATATAAAACATACAATGAAATAACCTTACCAAAAAAAGAAAATTTTGAATTCGAATTACCAATACTTGATATTGATGTTGCTTTACTATTCCAAAATGCATCCCTTCCTAATACTGATTCTATTGGTTCAACGAATAACTTTAATAAAATTTCAAAACTTCAAAGTTCATACATTAGAGGTGTAAGTCTCAAAGCCTACACTCGATATAATTATTATGATGTATATAACAATTCGCAACCAAATAGGTCTTATATTTCTTTTGGGTTGAATTTATCAGTTCCTTTAACTTTTAATCAAAAAGACAAAAAAGAGTTTTATTTACTTCAGCAAAAAATCACCAATTATACAACGGATGAATCAAAAGAAACGTTACATATTTCACTGCTAAATAATTACTACGAATACCAATATAAATTAAAACAATTCAAAAATCTATACCATAAAAGATTAGTCTTTTTAGAGTTACTAAGAACCGAAGGGGCAAAAGCACAATTAATGGACGTTGAGTTTAATCCTAATACAGCTCTTTTTATTTTAGATGATTACTGGAGTAATGCCGTTGAGTTACTCGATTTAAAACAAGATTTATATAAAATCTTACTTGCCATAAAAGCAAAAGCTCCAACTATAAATATTACTGATTTTACTAAGCCATTAAACTTGAGTAATTTAGAAATTGCTTCTGCAAACCCTCCATTTAAGGCGGTATATATTTGGAGCGACGCCTTTAAAAATAATTCATTAGTAGTAATCAATGAATACTGTAAAGTAAATGAATTTAATCCCTTACTAATATCTTATAATCCCACAAAGGCTTACGTTCAGCAAATTTCGGAATTTATTTCAAAACATTATATCACGCCTATACACTTAATGATTGGTAGTAATAAATTGTTGCAAAATGGAATAAGTGGATTCTTAGACACTCTAAAATTAAACATCAATATTAAATTGATAAAAGGCATTCATTTAGATATTGAACCTCATACATCACCTGGTTTTAAAGAAAACAAAGAACAAGTTTTTGAAAAGTATATTCAATTATTAAAACAAGCCAAGCAATTTGCTAATATAAATAATTTAGAACTTTCCGTTTCAATTCCATTAAATTATCCAGAAAATGTTTTAGAAGAAATAAATAAAACATGTAATAAAGTATATCTAATGGCCTATGAAAACGTGGAAAGTGATTTCATAATACGAAAAACAATAGAAGAAAAAGCACTTTTTAAAAACAAATGCGTGTTAGTTTTAAGAACCAAAGATTTTAAAAACAGAACTGAAATGGATAAGCACTTTAAAAATTTAGGTTTTGAAAAAACTGCTTACCATGACTTAGATGATTTAATAAAGTTTGACAATAGCAGTGTTAACGAGAAAGGAGAAGGAGGCAGATAGATGAAAAGTATAAATTTTCAAAGAAATAAATCTCTCATTCGTATTGTTAATGAGAACAGCAAAAAAAAGAAACAACGTAATTGGGATCGAATTTTATATTTATGTTTACTAGGCGCATTTATTATTTTTCTTTTTTATTATGTTTTAAGCAAATTTATTTATGTACATGCATTTGGCCATGTTATTATTGAGAGTACACATATACGACTAACAGATGATGCTAGAATAATTGAGTTTTATATTCATGAAGGAGATAGTATAAAACAAAACGACACGCTGTTTTCCTATGCTTTAGATAGAGACGATGACATTAACGGAAAGACTTCTAATGCCATAACTATCGGTTCAATTAATGGTGGAACAACTGATGATTGGTGGGTAAGGGAATTATTTGCTTTAAAAAAGAAAATTGTTCTAAATAATATTGATGTTTCAGAGAATTCCAATCTAATTAATACTTACAAACTTGAAATAAAACGGATTACAAATGAAGTCATCTTGGATGTGCTACCAAAAAATAGATTAGAATTTGTTCAGAATGAAATCTTAAAATTATCCACTATAAATCAAAAACTATATAAGGAAAATAACGTTTTATTTGGCTTGATAAAAACATTAGGGCCATCAACCAATAAAGCCAAATTTAATGCAGCTCAAATGCGTTTAAAATCAGGGTCGGGTGGCGGCAGAGATGATGCAGCAAAGTTAGCATTTAGTGAAGAATTATTAACTGAAGCGAAATATTTTAAATCTCCAATTGCTGGTGTAGCGACAAGAATTTTTATTCATAATTATGAAACAGCTTTAAAAAGTGAAGAAATTATTTCATTACATCAAGCGCATCCTGCATTTATTAAAGCTTATTTTGAACAAGAAGACTTGCGCTATTTTAAAGTTGGAGATGAATTCACGATTGAATTCCCAGATGGAACGAAAAGTAAAGGCTTTCTAAAACGCTTTTATATTGCTACCTATACCTTACCTGAAGAATTTCAAAAAAAATATGAGCCAACTACTCGAAGTATCGCTGGTGATATTTACCCTTCAGATTCTACAGAAATTACAAAATGGAAAGCTTTTTATAAAATGAGTGTCGATATTTCAAAACTGAAATTCAACTAAAATGGAAATGCAAAAAAAAATAGCTAAAGATATACTTGAGTTTAAAGACAATGTCCTGACTTATTATAATAAAACATTTTTTTATTTTGAGTCTTTTAGTACTTTAAAAATTGACGACTTAGAGAATTATGATGCCATTATTTTAGATTCACGAGATTTAGATTTTACTAGAATAATTGTAAAAAAATTTAGGAGTAGTTCAAATCTTGAATATTATTTAAAGCCTATTTTTTTGATTAATAATAAAGAAACTACCGATCCATACATTAAAGAATTAACGGATGGAATCATTGTTTCATTTGATCAAATTCCTGAAACCATTAATGATATTAATCAAATATACATGAAGTCTTCTCAGTTAGAGCACTCGACCTCAGCATCATTTGAAGTACAAATATTTAAAAAGGTTTTGAATTACATGTTCACCAGAGGATTGAATAATTTCAAACCCTACAACGATTCTAATGCATCTATTGGTTATTGTTACCCTACCATTTCAGTAAACTTTGATTCATTTGAAGAATCAAAAGTACTAGAACTACTAACATGGGCCGAAAAAGAAAATTTAGTTTGGCCAGATTTTCATGATCGAGTATACTTATGTAGCAATTGTAAAGGAGGGCATTTATCATTTAGAGAAATTTGCCCAAATTGCGACTCAGCAAATATGAGATCTGAAGATTTAGTTCACCATTTTCCATGCGGTTACATCGGAGCCGTTAGTGACTTTAAAAATACGGTAGACACATCTCTTACTTGTCCAAAATGTTCAAAAAATTTAAGGCATATTGGAGTTGATTATGATAAGCCTTCTATTATTAATCATTGTTTAAACTGTAATGACGTATTTCAAGATTATTTAGTAAAAGCAAAATGCGTACAATGTAGTATTGATACTGATGTGCAATTCCTGATTTCAAGAAACATCAACGCATATAAACTCACAAAAAAAGGAAAAACTGCCGCTCTAGGAGGAATTTATACTTCTGATTTTACAATTAATGATGATATTCCGGGAACTGTAAACTTAAAAACGTTTACAACAATGATGCATTATGAACAAGAGCGGATTAAAGCCAATCCTGTTGTGTTTTCTAATATTATTGTTTTGTATTTCGAAAATATATTTGATTTATATCGTAAAACTGGAAAATCAAAAGAGCAAACTTTATTGGGCGAATTTGTAACTATTATTCGTGCTAACATATCTCCAGCTAATTTTATTTGCATTAATAATCCAGCAATTATTAGTATTTGCATAAATGATACAACTATTGAAAACACACAATTTATCGTGATGAAAATTACGGATATGATTGAAGAGTTAGTGATGAATAATTTTGATAATTTCGACTTATCAATTTTATACAATAGCGAATTAATTAGCAAAACGCAATCTTTTGACAAGCAAATACAAAATATTATTAAAGAATTAGTTGAAAAAACATGATAGATGCGTTAGATGATTTTTTAAATTATATAACGGCTGTTGGGCCTTCAAAATTACTAAGAATTTTTTGGTTCTTTGTGTACTTCGAATTTGCAAGATTTTTTATTTTTGAATTAGCTGTTTTACTGGTTTGGAAAGTCCGTACAAAAAAAAGAAATGCACAATATGCAAATGCGCGCAGGCAGTTATTTATTGAACATCCATTAGTATCCGTATTGGTTCCTGGAAAAAATGAAGGAAAGCACATTTATAAATTAGCAAATTCATTAAAAGAACAAACGTATAAAAACTTCGAACTAATTGTTATTGATGATGGCTCTGACGATGATACGGAACGGATTTGTAAAAGTTTACAAAAAAATAAATTTATAGATTTGTTTTTAAGAAACGATGTAAGAGGAGGTAAAGCGTCTGCCGCCAACTTAGGTTACCGCTTTTCAAAAGGAAAAATAATTGTGCATTTAGATGCTGATTGTAGTTATGATATGGATGCTATTGAAAAAATAATAATCCCCTTTTATTTAGATGATCATATTGGTGCAGTTGGCGGAAATATATTGGTTCGAAATTATAAAGAAAGTTTATGTGCTACCTTACAAGCAATTGAATATTCAGATACTATATCTGTTGGACGCATCACATCAAGTTCCATTGGAATTTACCGACTTATCTCTGGTGCTTTTGGAGCTTTCAAACGCGAAGCTTTAGATAGAGTTGGAGGTTGGGATATAGGGCCCGGGTTAGATGGAGATATTACTGTCAAATTAAGAAAACTAGGATACAATATTGTTTTTGAACCTGAGGCAATTTGTCAAACAAATGTACCTGAAACATTTAAAAAATTAATTAAACAGCGTTTGAGATGGGATAAGTCTATCATTCGTTTTAGAGTTAGAAAACACCGCGACGTATTTTATCCAAATGCTACTTTTAGATTTTCAAATTTTATATCGAGTGCTGAAAACATTACTTATAATTTACTTTTAAATGTTAAATGGTGGATATACTTAGTTGATATGATCATTAACTACAGCTCTCTACTTAGGTTTATAGTGCCATTTAATATCTTACTATATACAGTAAATAATTTTTTGAAATTTTTAATTTTCTCATTATTTAGAAAACGTAAAAATGAATCCATTGTTTATTTCATCCCTTATTTACCTTGCATGGTTTTTTATTTCGGATTTTATTTGAGGATTGTACGAACAGTAGCGTACATACAAGAGTTTTTCTTTAAGAAATCATATCAAGATTCATGGAATCCATCAAAGTCTTCAAATCAAGCTAGAGAATTAGGAATATAAATTTTGAATATAGTACGTTTATTAAAATGGATAAAATAAAAATATATAATTTAATTATACTCCTTTTTCCTGTATTTTTAATTGGTCAATCTTTACCGAAACCTTATTTTTCAGTTAAAGCAGGCTACTATGCCGATTCTATAAATTTAACAATGTCTTCTCCAGTTTCTGGTTGTCAAATTCGATATACTTTAAATGGAAGTGAACCATCTATTAATTCAACACTTTATAATAGCCCAATCACATTAAAAAACAGAAGTCATTCAAAAAATAATATTTCAACTATTCCTACAAATCCATCTTTCAGTTATCCTAAGCCAGGGTATGATACCTCACGTGCAGAAACAAGAGGCTGGTTAATTCCATATGATACTATTTTTAAAGGAACAGTTGTCAAAGCAAAATCATTTAAAACAGGCTTTACTTCTGATTCTACAAAAGTTGCTACTTATCTCATAAAAGAAGGTTCTGCAAATATGTATACATTGCCAGTTTTATCAATTAGTTTAGATAGCGCCACTTTATTTTCATATAACTCTGGTATTTTTGTTTACGGCATAGATTCTATTCATGAGGGAAACTATATGAATGATACGGCCACAAGAAAAGCATATTTAGAGTTTTTTGAAACAAGCGGAAAAATAGCCTTTAGCCAATATGCGTCCATTAATATTCACGGTAACGGTGGAAGACAAGCTCCACAAAAATCTTTGCAATTAAAAGCAGAAAAGAGTTACGGTAATGGTAATTTTAATTACCAACTATTTTCAGAATCAACTAATAAAAAATACGATAAGTTGTTACTTCGTAATTCAGGGCATCGGCCAGATTGTATGCCACGCGACGATATTGGCCTAGAATTTTTAAAATCGTTAGATAATATTTCTCAAAACAATAAACACTGCATCGTTTTGGTTAATGGTGAATATTGGGGTATACAAACACTAAAAGAAATTATTGATAACAATTATTTTTACCGACGATTTAATATGCCAAAAACATCCTGCATTATTTTAACACAAGCTGGCTCATTAGATGAAGGAGTGGCAGGTGATGAAACAACTTATACAGATTTACTAAATTTTTTTCTATTAAATAATTTAAGTCTGAGTTCAAATTATAGTTATGTTAATACACAAATGGATATTGAAAGTTTTACCAACTTTGAATGTTCTGAAATATTTTTGGGGAATGGTGATTGGCCAAATAACAATACCAAATTTTGGAGATACAAACGAGCAACCAACGATCTATCATTACACAATCATTTAGATGGAAGGTGGCGTTGGTTGTTTTATGATTTAGATGCTGCGTTTGGTGGGGATTGTAGCGGCATTTACCCTTCGCATAATTCTATTGTTAGGGCAACTGACCCCGTATACAATAAATTCACAAGACCATTGCGTAGTTTATTAACCAATACACAATATCAAATTGATTTTATAAATCGTTATGCTGATTTATTAAATTCAAATTTTCTGTCTTCACAATTAATAAAAACTATAACAAAAATTTCCACAACTTTAAGTCCAGAAATGCAAGAACATGTTGAAAGATGGCGATACCCTTCAGTGGCTACAACTTTACAAAACAGAGCAAATGAAATTCCAACAACCACAAAGTGGAATACCATTTCATCTGGCCTCCTTAATTTCGCCAGTCAACGTGCCAGTAAAACGCGACGACATTTCATGGCATATTTCTCATTACAAGATACTGTTAAAGTTACTTTAAACGTGAATGACACTCTGATGGGTAAAATCAAAATCAATACTTTAGCTATTGATAAATCCCTAATTAGAGATCAAACAAAAGTATATCCTTGGACAGGCACCTACTTTAATGGGAATCCAATTACACTGGAAGCCATTGCAAACCCAGGCTATAAATTTTTACACTGGAATACCATAAATGACACTATATACAAAACAATTACTAATGTAACGTCAGATACAAATATTATCGCCTATTTTGTAAAAGACCTAACTTTTAATCCAAATCACTATTTATATATCAATGAGATTTTAACTTCTAATAAAGGAAATATAAAAGATGATTATTTTCAAAACGACGATTGGATTGAATTATATAATCCGAATAATTTTAAAGTAGATATATCTGACTTCTATTTAAGCACAAAATCATCCAATAAAACCAAATTCAAGATCAAAACTAGCTCAAGCCAAACTACAATTCCTCCACTTGGATACCTTTTAGTTTGGGCTGACTCTGACACCATTCAGGGGAATTTGCATGCTAATTTTAAACTAAACTCTTCATCAGATGCCGTATATCTTACACTTCCAAATGGAATTCAAGTAGTTGATAGCATCCTATTTCAAAACCAAACAACAGACATTTCTTATGGCCTTCAACATGACGGCGATTCAACTTGGATATCATTTAAAGTGCCAACCCCAAATGCCACAAATCGAATTGAAATTATAGAAACTCCAGAACCCGATTACTTTTTAATTTACCCAAATCCAACATCTACCATCTTATATTTTACCCAAACTACTAGCATTACTGTTTATGATTTATTAGGAAAAAAAATCATGGAATCTTCTACAGTCAAATTTATTGACATTAGTAGTCTTGCTCAAGGTGTTTATATTTTAAAAACAGAAAATGGGCACATTCTTAGGTTTATCAAACAATCTGGAATTAATTAAAAAAACGCCTTTTTTGATTATGAATTATTAGC
Source organism: Bacteroidota bacterium (assembly GCA_025356715.1). The sequence goes on along the minus strand of JANXRU010000062.1, from coordinate 843 downwards.
ATTTACAAGTTAATAAAACTTATCTAAAACAACATTAAATCCTTGAATTTTAGTAAATTCGTACTATTATGACAGCCATTTCCAAAAAAAATAATGTAGATGCTAAAAGTAGCATTGCTATTTTATGTTCTGATTTTAAAAATAAAACAGAATATGATTTAACAAAAGAACAAGCCACTTATATTTCGAATGAAATAAAAGCTAATGATAAAAAATTTATATGCATCAATGCATTAAATCGTTTACTCATAATAGTTGTAGTTGATGATAAAAAAAATCATTATACAACATTAGAAGGGATTCGTAAAAATGGAGCAACCATTGCTGATACTTTAAATAGCAATAAATTAAAAGAAGTTCAAATTATTAATGAATTGGCTAATCCTGATTATTCCTTAGCATTAACCGAAGGTATAGCACTTGCTAATTACCAATTCATCAAACATAAACCAAGTGCAAAAAAGGAAACGTTCACTTTAAATACAATAGTTGTTGTTGATGCAAAAACTACGCCTGCTCATCTTTCAAATTTATCCATTGCCATTGATGCAACTCTTAAAGCACGTGATTTAGTAAATGAGCCCGTTAATTTTTTAAATGCTACTGATTTAGCAAATGCATTTAAAACAATGGGTAAACAAGCAGGCTTTAGCGTTGAGATTTTTGGAAAATCAAAAATTAAGCAATTAAAAATGGGTGGCTTGTTAGCTGTAAATCAGGGAAGCGTTGATGCGCCTACATTTTCTGTAATGGAATACAAACCTAAAAATGCTAAAAACAAAAAACCTTATGTGTTAGTTGGCAAAGGAGTAGTATACGACACTGGTGGCTTAAGTTTAAAAC
>JANXRU010000041.1 GCA_025356715.1 Bacteroidota bacterium | reverse complement strand
TATTCGGTTCACTCACTCGAATCGTTTTCAGAAATACTTCAACAAAACGTCTTACCGAAGACCAATCGCTTGTCTGATATAAACAATCTTCACGTCAAATCCGAAACTATTCAAACGAAACCGTCGTACAGAATAAGACTGTTCCTTAATGCTGAGAAAATCAGTAAACTCTTATGTGAAAACTTGTTCGTCAAGGAGTATAGACCGCAAGGCCAGTTGTTCATATACTCACAACGTTTTCTATTTTTATACACTCTTCCTTGTTTGACCTGTAGCAAAAAATTCAAAAGAGTCTAGAAGATAACGATAATTGAAATTCTCAGAGTCCACCATTTGTAGTAAACTCTTTGTAAAGCCATGAAAAAGCATCACCAATGGGAGAAATCATAATGTTTTCGAGAGGATCGTATTTTAATGACAATTTGGGATTTTTCACAGGGAGCGGACTTCAGATTGTTTACATTCTTTAGCGCTAATTATCCGCAATACGAAATCGAATTCGATAATCAAGCAGCTATGCAAAAAGGAGTTAGTATTGGTAACGCCATGAATACACTTTCTATTTTTGTTGGTAGTACCTATGAATTAGGATTTATTAAATATCAACGTTTTTTCAAAGTGTTTGTTCAGGCTTCACCTGAGTATAGAAAACTCCCTACTGATATTATGAATTTGTATGTGAAAAATAATCGTGATGAAATGGTCCCATTTTCAGCCTTTATGAAAATGACAAAAAAACAAGGTGCAAATGAGATTAACCGCTATAATATGTATAATACAGCAGGTATTAGAGGTGGGCCAGCAAAAGGATATAGCAGTGGCGAAGCAATAGATGCAGTTAAAGAAGTAGCAGCGAAAACATTACCACACGGATATGATATTGATTGGGCAGCTTTATCTTATGACGAAACAAGACGTGGAAATGAAGCTATCTATATTTTTATTATTGTATTAATATTTGTGTATTTTGTTTTGGCTGCACAATATGAAAGCTTCATCATTCCTTTAGCAGTTGTATTCTCATTACCTGCAGGTGTGTTTGGCTCCTTTTTAATGATTAAGGGATTTGGTTTAGCTAATGATATTTATGCGCAAGTGGGCTTAGTAATGTTAATTGGTTTACTAGGTAAAAATGCGGTGTTAATAGTTGAGTTTGCCGTTCAAAAGCATCATCAAGGAGCTACTGTATTAGAAGCGGCTATTGAAGGGGCTAAGGTTCGTTTCAGGCCAATTTTAATGACATCCTTTGCTTTTATTGCAGGCTTAATACCATTAGTATTGGCGCATGGAGCTGGGGCAATAGGTAACCGTACAATTGGAGCTTCTGCTCTTGGAGGTATGCTGTTCGGAACTATCTTCGGAGTAATTATAGTTCCTGGATTGTACTATATATTTGGCTCCTTAGCAGAAGGACGAAAATTAATTAAAAACGAAGATGAAAGTTCTTTAACAGAAGATTTAGTTCATCAAATTGATAATTTTTCTTTAAAAGAAGAAAAGGAGGGCGAAAATGAATAGAAAAATAATTTTAACATACGTGGGTTTAGCATTTTTATTCTTTTTATTCACAGCTTGTGTTGGAACATCTGTGGTTCAAAAAAAAGAAAATAAATCAGTTCCTGAAAGTTATAGCAGTACTAAAGATACCATCAATTCAGCAAAAATAAAGTGGAAAGATTTTTTTACTGATCAAAATCTTAATGACTTAATTGATGTCGCATTAAAAAATAATCAGGAATTAAATATTATGCTACAGGAAATTAATATTGCTAAAAATGAAGTAAGGGCTAGAAAAGGATTATACTTACCTACCCTTAATACTGGCGTTGCTGCTGGAGGAGAAAAAGTAGGCAGGTATACTAGTCAAGGAGCTAGTGATGATGCAAACGAAATTACTCCTGGTAAAAAAGTACCCGATTTTTTGCCGAATTATTTAGTAGGTGTTAATGTATCATGGGAAATAGATATATGGAAGAAACTACGTAATTCAAAAAAATCTGCAACATACAGATACTTGTCTACTATTGAAGGAAAAAATTTCATGGTCACAAATATTATTTCTGAAATTGCTAGTTCCTATTACGAACTAATGGCTTTAGATAACCAGTTAGATATTCTAAAAAAGAATATTGAACTTTATCAAAATTCATTAGAAATAGTTAAACTAGAAAAGCAATCAGCTAGAGTCACTGAGTTAGCGGTACGTAGATTTGAGGCAGAAGTTTTAAAAAATCAAAGTCGACAATATTATATCAGTCAACAGATTATTGAAACTGAAAACAAAATTAATTTTTTAGTTGGAAGATTTCCGCAACCTGTTAGCAGAAATTCTCAAAATTTCATAGACTTAGATCCTGATACTATTCACTCAGGAATACCTTCCCAGCTTTTAGAGAACCGGCCTGATATTAGGCAAGCAGAAAAAGAACTTGTTGCTTCAAAATTGGATGTGAAATCAGCTAAAGCAAATTTTTATCCTTCGCTAATGATTACAGCAGGGGCAGGTTTCGGAGCCTTTAATCCTACATATTTAATTAAATCGCCGCAATCACTATTATATTCGTTAGCAGGAGATTTAGTAGCGCCATTAATAAATAGAAATGCAATAAAAGCTACCTATTATTCAGCTAACTCAAAACAAATACAAGCTGCGTATAATTACGAGTGCACCATTTTAAAAGCACATATTGAAGTTGTAAATCAACTGGCTAAGATTAGTAATCTTAAAAAGAGTTATGATTTAAAAACTAAACAAGTTCAAGCGCTTACGGAGTCAATAGATATTTCTACAGTATTATTTAGATCTGCAAGAGCAGATTACATGGAGGTGCTGTTAACTCAACGTGATGCTTTAGAATCTAGATTTGAATTAGTTGAAACTAAAATGCTACAACTAAATGCAAGAGTTGCTATTTATAGAGCATTAGGTGGAGGCTGGAATTAGAGGACTTCTAAAGAATTAAAATATCTTATAAATTAAAAAGTCATTTTACACTATAGTAAAATGGCTTTTTAATTGCATACCATTACTCTATATCAATAGAAGCTTTCATTATAGCCTATTTCCAAATTTTATTGATATAATTGAATTGAGTAAGGCTTATTTTTTACGTTATTGTACATAAAATATTTTTATGTATAATATAAAATATATAAATAAAAATATATGCTAAAACATATATACGTTTGTAACGTAAAACTTAAACATATATGAAAAATAAAAAAACCTTAACAACTCTTGCCGCAACTACGGCTATAAGCAGCCTTCTTTACTTAAAATTAACCCACGGATTTACAAACCCTATTTTTGAAATTGGAAATGACTTTTTAATAGCCATCCTTTTACTTGCTTTCGCTCAAGAAATATTACTATTTGCTTTCTTGATTCCTATCACATTATCTCAAAATTTTAAACGATTAGAGTTCAGTAACTCAAACAAAAGCCAAACATTTATTCATAATACTAACAATTAATAAAATAAACATGGAAATACTAAAAAATTTAAAACCTCTTTTTGTAGCTATACTTTTAATAGCAGCTGGATTAATATCCCCTTCAAACGGACTAGATGATAGCACAAAAAAGACTCCTTTGGAAATGCTCACGACCGTTTTTTATGTTGTTTTTTCTACTATGACAATATACGCCGTATCAAGATTAATAGAAAAACGAAAAGAATCCGCTAAATCACTATCCCAATAAAACGAAAAATAAAAAATGAAAAAAATGAAAAAAATAAATCTAAACGAAAATCTTGCTCTAAAAAATAAAATAAAAACAATAAGAAAAGTTTGTATTTATATAACCGTTATGCTTGCTATTATAATAACGGTTTCTGCCTACGGACAAGTAAGTGCTGACAATGCTTTAAAAATGTTGAAAGAAGGCAATCTAAGATTTGTAAATCAAAAAAGTAATCACCCAAACCAAACAAGTGAAAGACTAAAAGAAGTTGAAGCTAAACAAAAGCCATTTGCAATCATAGTAGGCTGTTCAGACTCAAGGGTTCCAAGCGAAATAATTTTCGATCAAGGGCTAGGTGATTTATTCATTGTAAGAACGGCAGGCCAAGTTTCTTCTTATGCATCTTGGGGTAGTATTGAATTTGCAAATGCTGTTTTAGGATCTAAATTAATTGTGGTAATGGGACATACTAAATGCGGTGCCGTATCAGCTGCCTGCAAATTACCAGATGTGCCAGGCCATATTGTTACGCTGATAAATGCAATTAAACCAGCTGCTGAAATTGCAAAACAAATGCATGGAGATACGCTTGAAAACGCTGTAAAGGTAAATGTAGCAATGCAAGTTAAACAGCTACTAAGTCTTGAGCCTGTTCTAACTAAAGCAACTAAAGCTGGGGATTTAAAAATTATTGGAGCCGTATATAATTTATCGACAGGTCAAGTTGAGTTTTTACCAGAGAATTATCTTGAATTACTAAAAAAATAATATGTTCGAAGGAAGAAAAATAATCATTGCTACAATGCATCATAAAGAAAAGGTTATTGGTCCTTTATTTGAAAAAGCTTTTGGCTTAGATTATTTTGTACCTGAAAGTTTTGATACTGATTTATTAGGAACATTTACGGGAGAGATTGAACGTAAAGACGATCCAATTATAACACTAAGAAATAAATGCCTACAAGCAATGGAACTAAGTAATTGTGATTTAGGCATTGCCAGTGAAGGTTCTTTTGGCTCTCATCCCGATATTCCTTTTGCTCATGCTGACGATGAGTTTTTGATTTTTATTGATAAAAAAAACAATCTTGAAATCATTGAAAGAGAATTAAGTCTCAATACAAACTTTAATGGCATTGAAGTAACTACGGAAAAGGAATTGATTGATTTTGCAAATCACATCAAATTCCCATCCCACGCCTTAATACTGCAAAAAACATCTGAAGATACTTCAGAAGTAATTAAAGGAATTACTGCCTTGGATTTACTTATAGAATCCTTTCATATGTTTAAAGAAAAATACGGGCATGCTTACGTCATAACAGATATGAGAGCTCTCTATAATCCCACAAGAATGGAGGTAATAAAAAATGTGGCTGAAAAATTGATAGTAAAAATAAAATCTCATTGCCCAAATTGTAAAACACCAGGCTACTCTGTTACTAATATAAAACCAGGCCTATTATGCGAAAACTGCAGCGCACCTACAAAATCAATATTACTTCATATTAAAATTTGTCAATCATGCGGATTTAGCGAAGAAAAAATTTATCCTCATGGAATAGAATTCGAAGACCCAATGTATTGCGATATATGTAATCCTTAAATTAACAACTTTAATTAACTAAATAAAAAAAATTATGAATCTAGACTTACTCATATCAAATATTACAAACCCTGCATTTCTATTCTTTATTTTAGGAGTAATAGCAGTAAAACTCAAAAGTGATTTGGAAATCCCTCCAAATTCTTCAAAATTTATTTCTTTGTATTTACTCTTTTCAATTGGGTTTAAAGGTGGGCAAGAGTTATCTCATGAAACATTCAGTTCAGAAATTTTATGGTCGATGTTGTTCGGAATAGGCATTTCGTTACTTATACCTTTTTACACGTTTTTCATATTAAAACGCAAAATGAATCTTTATGATGCAGGTGCAATTGCAGCAGCTTACGGATCGGTTAGCGCGGTTACTTTCGTAACAGCTGTTTCATATTTAGATATACAAAAATTACAACTCCATGGGCACATGGTTGCTATTATGGCCTTAATGGAATCGCCAGCGATTATTGCAGGTTTAATATTAATGTCCATTTATAATAAAGAAGAAAGCAGCAATACAAATAAACTAAGCGTCATAAAGCATTCTTTCACAAACGGCAGTGTTCTTTTAATACTAGGCAGTTTGGTAATAGGATTATTAGCTAATGCGAAACAAGCCGAAGGAATCAAACCATTTACAAATGATATTTTTAAAGGTTTTTTAGCCATCTTTTTATTAGACATGGGAATAACAAGTGGACGCAAATTAAGCTCCTTTTTAAGCAATGGCTGGTTTCCCTTAATCTTTGCTATTATTATTCCTCTGATTAATGGTTGCATCGTCGCGTTACTGAGTTCTATAGTTACACACGACATTGCAAATCGCTTTATGTTTGCAGTATTAGCTGCAAGTGCTTCGTATATAGCCGTACCGGCAGCTATGAAAATTGCTATTCCTAAAGCGAACCCAGGACTATATTTACCAATGGCATTAGCTGTAACATTTCCTTTAAATATTACTTTTGGGATGCCGCTTTATCTTTATATTGCTCAATTAATTTAGGTTAAACATGTAAAGCAATTACTATCAAATTTACAAACTCAATTAGTGATAGTGAGCTATTTAAAATTCAAAAAATTCAACTCCTATTTATGAAGCCTAGAATATTACTAACTAAAATAATTTTTATTTAGTAATATTCATCTTCTCAAGCATCAAAATAATTTTATCTAATTTTTTTTCCTCTATATCATTTAATTGTTTTTGCAGAGCTTCTATTTCTAACTTGGCATCAACATTGGTTTGAAAATCGGCTTCAGCATGTGCCCTATCTCTTTCGTTTTGGCGATTTTGAGCCATCATAATAATAGGCGCAGCATAGGCTGCCTGTGTTGAAAACACTAAATTTAAAAGTATAAATGGATAAATATCCCAATGCTTTGTAAAGGCAAGTACATTTAATCCCATCCAAAGAACTACTAAAATCGTTTGTATGATAATAAAATACCAAGAACCCATTCCATTAGCTACATTATCTGCTAAGCGTTGGCCAAAGCCTAAAGTCTCTTTATGGGCATCATGCCATGTTTTTTTTACCTTCATTGTATTCAATTTTAAATTTATTTTTTATACGAATATTCTTTATACTCAAAAGTAGTTAAAAAATTATCTTACACTTTAATTATTTAATAGCAACACGTTTAACATTTAATTCCTATTTTCACTTAATAATGAGATTAAAGTAACCCAACTATCTTTTTTAATGAAAAACATAAAATATATTTCTTTCATTTTATTTTCAATTATATTCATAAACAAATCATTCTCGCAATTTTCTTTAGAAGAACGACAACAAATAGATTCATTAAACGCTGTCATTAAAAGCAAATCGAGTCATGATACAACATTAGCAATTACCTACAACCTCCTAAGTGAAATTTTAGCTTCATCCAACCTAGACACAATTATTGATCTATGTTCTAAAGCTCAAAACATTGCTGAAAAAGGACTCAAATCTAACCCAAGCAAACAAATTACTAAATCATTTAGAACTTCATTAGCAACTTCACTCAATAATATTGGGTACGTTCACATGAATAAATCCAATAATGCCTTAGCGTTAAAATACTATTTTAAAAGCTTAGAAGTTGAACAAGAAAATGATAATAAAAAAGGCATGGCTAGTGCCTATAACAATATTGGCCTAATCTATTACAACCAAGGTGATATTCCATTAGCTCTAGAATTTTACCATAAAAGTTTGAAAATAAAAGAAGACTTTGGAGATAAAAAAGGTATGGCTATGTCGTTTAATAATATTGGATTTGTTTACAACGAACAACATGATACAAAACTGGCGTTAGAATACTACAACAAAAGTCTTGCACTACAAAAAGAAATTGGCAATAAAAAAGGTATGGCTATGTCATATAATAACATCGGGCTAATATATCTTAAACAAGATGAGCCAAAATTAGCTTTAAATTATTTTCAAAAAAGTTTAAAATTAAAAGAAGAAATTGGAGATAAAAAAGGAATCGCTAATTCATATCATAACATTGGAAAGGTTTATAAAAAACAAGGGGCAAATACCTTAGCCTTAGAATTCTTCAATAAAAGTTTATCCATTAGAAAAGAGATTGAAGATAAAGACGGATTGACATATTCATATATTGAATTAGGTGAATTGCAGTTAAGTGGCGGTAATATTACTGAAGCACGGCATTATGCAGAAATGGGGTTACAAATAAGTAAAGAAATAGGTTTTCCTGATGCAATAGAAAAAAATGCGAAACTATTAACAACCATTGCTATAAAACAAGGCTATTGGAAAGAAGCATTTGAAATGCGTGATTTATCCATTCAAATGCATGATAGTATTGCATCCGACGCTGCAATAAAGGCTACGGCCAATCAGCAAGCTAAATATAAATACGAAAAAGAAAAAGCCATTTTAGATTTAGAACAAGGAAAAAAAGATGTAGTAGTTAAAGAGGAAAAACAAAGACAAAACATAGTTATCATTGCTTCGATAGCGGGACTTTTTTTAGTTTTATTGTTTCTATTTATACTATTCAAACGATTTAAAATTATACAAAAACAAAAAAATATTATACAAAAACAAAAAAATTTAGTTGACGAAAAACACAAAGAAATAACGGATAGTATTAATTATGCGGAAAGAATACAAAGAACTTTTATGGCTACTACCGAATTATTAGATCAAAACTTAAAAGATTATTTTATATTTTTTAAACCTAAAGATGTTGTTAGTGGCGATTTTTATTGGGGTCACAAATTAAACAATGGCAACTTTATTTTAGCAACCGCAGATAGTACTGGCCATGGCGTTCCTGGAGCAATTATGAGTTTATTAAATATTACAGGCTTAGAAAAAGCTATTGAAAATTATTCAATGCCAAATGAAATTTTAAATCATACACGTCAAACAATTATTAATAGATTAAAAAAAGACGGAAGTGTTGAGGGCGGAAAAGACGGGATGGATTGTAGCTTAATTGCATTTGATTTTACAAAAATGGAATTACAAATTGCAGTTGCAAATAACCCTGTTTGGATAGTCAAATCATCTTCTACAAAAAAAGAATTAATAGAAATTAAAGCTGAAAAAATGCCAGTAGGGAAGCACGATAGAGATTCTGAATCTTTTGTATTACATACGGTCAATCTTGATAAAGGCGATATGATTTACACCTTAACGGATGGTTTTCCTGATCAATTTGGTGGTGACAAAAAGAAAAAATTTATGACCAAAAACTTAAAAACATTACTATTAGACAACTCCTCACTACCAACATTTCAACAAAAAAATCAAGTTGAAATTGCGTTTAAAAATTGGATTGGAAATTTAGAGCAAGTTGATGATGTCACCTTAATTGGAATCAGAGTTTAATAACTATTAAAAGCTTTCAAAACCTTATTAAACAAATCAATACAATGAAAATGGTTGTCATTTATATGACAACCATTTTTTGTTTGTTGAAAAGCATCAAGTTGATAAAAACAACTTCTAGTCTTTGGGCTATTTGTGTATTACAATTGCTATTAATTCAATTTAAATTTCACTGGAATATTGTATCTTACTTTCACTGGCTTGCCCCCATTTTTTCCAGGCTTTAGCCAGTTAGGCATTTTATTTACAATTTTTAAAACCTCTTCGTCACACCCATAACCAATGCCTCTAATTACTTTTGCTCCTTCTACTTTTCCAAATTCACTAACTACAAAAGATACATATACAGTTCCTTCAACTCCAATAGATCGAGCTATTTCTGGGTAAGAAATGCTACTTGATACATATCTTAAAATTCCATTTGGATCTGTATTATAAACCGGCATCTCATCTGCAATAGTAACAGTAGGTGCTTCCAAAACTTCTGGCACAGAAATTACCGAATTAGTATGAGTGGTTGAAACCGTACTTGTTAATGATGTTCCTGTTGAATTTGGATCTCCCAAACCCGTATTAGGGTTGTCAGTAAGAACTATAGAATTAGATTCAATAGCTTGCTCATTAATAATAGTAGGTGTAGCTGTTCCTAATGGCGCTGCTGCTTCTATTGGCTGAATTGGCTTTGAAGGTGGCGTAACATCAACTTCGATGATTTTCTCAAAAGGCTTTAAGGTAGGGTCGTCTAAAACAATCATTCCATTTTCGATACTGTTGCTATTCATTTTATGGTAAACAAATACTGAACCGAACAATAAACAAATAATACTACTTAAACATAATAATGATTTTACTAAAGCATCATTATAACTTTCACGAATGGCATAAGCGCCATAATTTTTATTTCTGTTTTCAAAAACAACTTGATTTAATTTGCTGGCATTATTTCCTAAGATATTCATTATTTCTATTTTTTAGAAGGTTATACTTTTTGTTTTTTCAATCTATTCCTTTTAGCGCTTATTAGAATAGTTTGCTGATGTAAAAATATAACCACTACCAACAAAAAACCACAGCTACTTGAGATGTGGTGACATTTGTTTTGTAAGTGGTAGCTTTTTGCTTAAAAATGGTAAGTAGAGAAATGAAACAACACAGATTAATCTCTTAACGTGTTTTGTGAATAATACGCTATTTCCTTGTCAAATTTTCGCTTTGCCAATAACGGTGCTAAACGAGACAGAATAGTAATAATAGGTGATAACAAAAGAATAGCTGTTGGCAAAACAATGCCAAAAATACGTACGCGCATTTTACGTTGCTCACTTCCTTGAGTTCCTTTTTTAGAAATATAATTAGCGTACAATGGGAATAACGCTTTACCGCGCCCCTCCATTAACAATAAGTTTCCTTTTATACTAAGCGCCCCTAAGGCATTTAGCTCACGCTGTAATGTGTTTAACTGATTGGATTCAATATGTTTTAATATGCAATTTCCAAATTCAGGTGCTTTTTTTATGTCGATTTCCGTAACGCCATATTTAGGGAAAATCCCCATAAAATTTTCTTTGGTTCCTTTTAGTACAAACGCTAAAACAGTTACCAAACTTACTAGGTTAGGGGATTTATCAACGAATGTAATATTACCAACTAGGTTTGCCTGTATATTTAATAATCGTTTTTTCATTTTCTCTTGAGCGCCTAACCACATATTACGACAATTAATAATTGTAACAACGGGCTTATTTGCCAGCAACTGCTTTGCTAGTTCTGATTGAAGGAAACTACTAATAGGCACACATACGCTCAAAAACCAAGGTTGATAAGCAATAACAGCTAAATCATAAGTGATGGAGGGGTCAATATTCAATGGTTCTATTTCGCAGGGAACTCCCTGAACGGTTTCAGGGAATACGTCAAAAAATTGAGTATAACTCCATGGATACGGGAATGCTTTTTTTGGCTTTATTAATTGATAATCCAATTGATAATTTGAGTTTTCAGCAAATGGCTTTAAGGTAGCGTCCAAAGCTTGTTTGGCTTGCCCGGTTTGAGAAAAATAGATAACGAGAATTTTTTTCATTCAAAAAAATTATTAATCAAAATCGTTAAGTTCTAAGATTAACAGCATTAGTTTTTATTAATTGGTATAGGTTATAAGCGATGTCTGTTGTAAGAATGGCTAAAAACCATTGTTTAGTCTGATTTGCATAGGATTCCATTTTTTTACCGTAAGCATACCAGTTT
>JANXRU010000418.1 GCA_025356715.1 Bacteroidota bacterium | reverse complement strand
AATTGACTGCAGCGGTAAATAAATGTTCAGGCGACCAAATACCTTCAACACCCTTTGGAAACTGAGGCGGCGTGGCCACTTCGATGTTATTTTGTAATTCAGGTGAAGATAACTCTCCAACTCTGTCATTTTTCCATTTTAATTGAACATTGTATTGATGTGACATAATCGTGTGTTTTAAGAAATATTATTGAAATTGATTAATTAATCGAACTAATTCATTAGCAGGAACAACGCCCGATTGTTTCCAAAGTGCTTTCCCATTTTTAAATATCATTAAGGTAGGCACACTTCGCACTTGGTAATTTGAAGCAGCGTCTGGATTTTTATCGATATCTATTTTAATAATAGTGGCCTTATCACCTAATTGGGTTTTGGTATCTTTTAAAATAGGAGCCATGGTTTTACAAGGGCCACACCATTCAGCAAAAAAATCAACTAACACCGGTTTGTCCGAATTGATTATGTTATTAAAATTACTCATGCTATTTAATTTTTTATGGTTATTATTTTGTTCTCGACTACGCTCAAGCTGAAGAGACAGTTGCCTTGAACTCGTTTTAAGGGCATCTTTAGATGCTGAAACAAGTTCAGCATGACTTCGACTTTTAAACCCTTATCTGATATTTATAAACTTACAGTTTGCCATTCAAACTCATCCAGCCTCCTCCGTTATGCACATCATTGAAACCCATCGAACGCAAAGTTGCTTTTGCAGAAGCGCTTCGCATACCGCTTGCGCAACAAGTAATTAAAGGAACATTTTTTTTAATTTTAGAAGCCTGTGATGATAACTCATTTAATGGAATATTTACACTTCCTTTCACGCTACCTGATGCATATTCTCCTCTAGTTCTCACATCAATAATTTGAGCACCCTTTTTTATTAATTCTTTGTAATCTACTTTTGGGCCTAAGCCGAAGATGTTTTTTAGTGTATTTATCATGATAGTTTGTTTTAATATTTATTTTTTTCTAATTGATGTTGTTTGTATTCTATTTTATAACTATAAAAAAAGTTTAGCCACAATAATCGCGACCATCTTAAAGTTAAAGGCGCTACTGCTATAATAAACCCAGTTATAAATAGGGCGAAGGGCAATAAATCCCAATTTAACACATAGCTTTGCAAAGCATACCATATCATAAACCAACCAGATGAGATGGCGTAAGATACATATAAGGCACCATAAAAAAAGCTAGGCTCTTTTTCAAATTCTAAATGACAATGGCTACAGGTTTTATGTAATTGAAAAAGTTTACTTAAATTATAAGGGTTTTTTGATACAAATACATCTCCTTGGTGGCATCTCGAACATTTGTTACCAAACATCGAATAAAGCATATTGTATATTAACATAATGAAAGCGTTTAAATGAAACAATTTACAGTGTAAAGTTAAGCTACAGAAACAACAATTAATGTGATAAATGTTACATATAAAAATGATTATTAAATTGTCTTTAACATGGGCTTAGGAAAGGAAGAAAAAAGGGTTGATGGTGACTCCTAATCAGAGTTTACTTAATGTATATATAACTATAGGTAGTATTAAATAAATTTAAAATCCTTAGTATTGACTCTCATTACAATTTTTCCAAAACTAATGAGGCGTGCAGAGTTACCAAAAAATAATTCATTGATATTGCACTTTCCTTTTGCCTTATCAATAAAGTAATATAAAGTACGATGGGTTTTACCACCTGATGCAATTGAAATAATGTAATGATTATGTTTGTCAATAGCAACGTATTGCACTTGCATACTTGGAATAGTGGCACTTCCAACGCAGCCAGCTCGGTAAGGTTCGTTGGAGTTAGCAAGTTCTGTTTTTTTAATGGATAGGTGAGTATATAATTCTTTAGGAATCATTTTTTTTGTATAACTCAGTTTAAAAGCTAAGGTATCAATGTGTTTTAGCCACACCGCATTCGTATCTTGAGCAACTAGTTTACACGATACAATCGTTAGGATGATAAGAAGTGTTTTCAAAATAGATTTTAATTTAATAATTTACTATACGCAAAGATAAGGGCTTACTGGACTTTTGCAAACTGAAAAACTCGTTTAGCATAATGTTGTAATTGCTATTAGACGGAATTTGTATATAGGTTTATTTGTTATTGTTGGTATAAGATAGTAATACTGGTATTAACTATTTTTTGCATTAATTGAACTGAAAAGAACCGACTCTAAAAATAAGATCATTTTTTTGTCATCAGTATCCTTAGGGAAATCAGTTAATGCAGGTAGGTTTTGTTTAAAGAATTTTTGTGAATGAGACATCTCTAAAACAGTACTCGCTAAAGAATAGGGGAATTTATATTTTGGGTTATATTCTTTTATAATAGATGAAAATCTTTCACACAAGTCTTTATAGGGTTTAAATAAACGGTCTTTATTATCCTTACTAATATTCCTTGTTAAATAAGCTTTAGAGCCTTCCCATATCACCAGCTTATATCCTTCGAATTCAGAAATAAAATCCGTTTTGGATTTATTATCAGGTTCTTCGCAAATAACCTTAATAATTGTTTTCAATTTTTGTTCAGGGTTATTCAAATTATTTATACTAAAAACCACCTTATATTCCAAAAAACTCCAATACCATGTTATGAGGTAAACCAAAAGTTTATGTTTGTTTTCAAAATAGCGATAAATGGTTGCTTCTGTTGTATTTACTTCAACAGCAAGTTTTTTGAACGTAAATTCTTCAAATCCAATTTTATTAATAAGAGATATCCCATATATTACTATTTTTTTTCCTAATACTGTTTCTTCAGGATTTCGAAGAAACAATTTTTCGTTCATTTTAATGCGGACTTCTAATTGCATCATTTTATTTTTAAGTATATAAGTGTAAATATATATAATATTAAATAAATATTATGTATAATAGTAATACTATTATGTATAATTATTTATT
>JANXRU010000383.1 GCA_025356715.1 Bacteroidota bacterium | reverse complement strand
ATTTTAATAGTACTATAAAAAACAGGGCTCGTAGATACCCATTGCGTTGGGTGTTGCCCAAATCCAATCACGCTATTTGGCCCTATAGAACAAAATTTACCTATCACACAATCAGAAACTATTGTATTGATAGCTACGTACGAATATGCATCAATACTACTATTTGAACTAAATAACTCAGGACTATACACTTTAAAAAAAGCTTCATTTTCTTTAATAGTAAAGTTCTTAAGAAAAACATCCTTTTCTTCTTTGAGGTAAATAAGATCACGTAGGATTTTTACTTTATTATTTATTTTGCTCAATAAACTCATATCGCCTGGTTAAATTTCCATATAGAGTCCGTAATTAAATAGCCAATACTATTAGGCTCCGACAAAAGAGTATTGCCAGAAACAAATTTACTTTTAACTTCAATAAGTAATACACTTTGCACAGCATCTAAAAAACCTTCGTTTGACTTACTGCCAATATTCATACTATAAATACCAGCTTTCAAATTAATACAAAATTCGAAATTAACTGAATATAGTCCTGGTTCCCTAATGTTTAAGGATGTTACTTCATCATAAGACCTACATTCAATTAGATTTGTATTGAGATGATCTGTTAATGAAAACCCAACACCTAAATTTGTAAGCGGAACATCTGTTTTAAAATCAAGTTTAAATTTAACCACATCACTCTCATAGATAATTGCATCAGATAGCAACTCAATCTTTTGAAAATAAAATTGATCATTTTTATAACCAACTCTAGCAAGATTAGTCAAATCATTAAATAACATACTTAACCCATGAAAATGATAATTCTTAATAACTTCATCGATAGACCCCGAAAGCTTCACCTTTCCTTGTTCTAAAAAAACTCCTTTTTTACATAAAGATTGTATAGCGCCCATATTATGGCTAACAAAAAGGATGGTTCTGCCGCTCTTACTAACGTCTTCCATCTTTCTCATACATTTTTTTTGAAATTCAGCGTCTCCAACTGCTAAAACTTCATCAATTATCAAAATTTCATTTTCTAAAAATGCGGCGACCGCAAATGCCAAACGTAATTGCATTCCACTACTATAATGCTTAAGAGGAGTGTCTATAAATTTATCAACTCCTGCAAATTCAACAATGGCATCAAAATTCTTAAGTATTTCTGAACGACGCATTCCTAAGATGGAGCCGTTCATAAATACGTTTTCTCGACCACTTAACTCAGGGTGAAATCCAGTACCTACTTCTAATAAGCTTGCAATTCTGCCTCTTGAAATTATTTTACCGCTTGTTGGGGGGGTTATTTTTGACAATACTTTTAATAGGGTTGATTTTCCTGCTCCATTTTTCCCTATAATTCCGAGCGTATCGCCAGGCATCACCTCAAAATTCACATCATTTAATGCCCAAAATTCTTCTTTCGTGTTTTTTGTTTTAAATATATTTGAAATCGAGTCTCGTATACTTAAATAAGGTTGCTGCTCATGATTGATCAGGAATTTTTTACTAATATGTTGAATTTCAAGTACTGGTTTCATTTACGCTAAATCTGCAAAATACGATTCTGTTTTTCTAAAATAAATTACCCCTAAAATAAATAGTATAAAAGAACTTAGTAGGCTGATACATACTGTTTCATAATTAATAACATAACCCACAAACATTCCTCTCATTAATTCCAAAGCCCCAGAAATTGGATTTAACTTTAATACAAATTGAGCAATTAAATTATTAGAAATATTAACTGGATATAATACTGGTGTTAAAAATAATAAGCCCTGAATTAAAAATGGAATTATATATCTAACATCTCTATATTTAATATTAAGAGCCGCTAATAAAGTTCCGCAGCCCATCGCCGCCAAAGAAGTAATAAAAACACTTATTGGAAGCATTAAAAGTGCAGGATAATATATATCGACTTTATAAATTAATACAAGTACTATAAAAATTACAAAACCAATTAAAAAATCAACTAAAGAAACCAAAATAGATGAAATTGGGATAATTAATCTCGGAAAATAGATTTTTTTAATAATATTAGCATTATTAACCATACTATTAGCGGCATTACTCATACCCCCACTAAAAATGCCCCATAATAACATACCGCTGAATGCAAATACAGAGTATGGTATAGGTAAATTTGTTTTCTTAATAATAGAATCACTAATGAATAATGAAAATACGATTGTCA
>JANXRU010000381.1 GCA_025356715.1 Bacteroidota bacterium | reverse complement strand
TTACCTTTCCCTTCGAACTCTACTCGCAAACTCTCTAGTATAGTTGACTGCTCGGTTAATGGCAATAACTTAAAATGTGACAATATTTCTTTTGATTTTATCATATTGTAAATATAGCTGTTTTATTTAGAACTTAACTATCAATTTCAATAATATTTTTCTAAAACATACAATTATGTCACATCAATATAATGTTCAATTAAAATGGAAGAACGACAGAGTTGGAGAGTTATCTTCACCTGAATTACAAAATAACATCGAAGTGGCCACACCGCCTCAGTTTCCAAAGGGTGTTGAAGGTATTTGGTCGCCTGAACATTTATTTACCGCTGCGGTCAATTCTTGTTTCATGACTACCTTTTTATCCATAGCTGAAAATTCTCACTTAGAATTCAAATCCTTTAGTTGTAATGCCGCAGGTGAATTAGATCAAGTAGAAGGTAAATTTTTAATGACAGCCGTTATCCTAAATCCTACCCTTGTTATAACTAAAGAAGAAGATAGAGAAAAAGCGATTCGTGTTTTAGAAAAATCAGAAAAAGCCTGCTTAATTTCTAATTCTATTAAAGCAACCGTAAGTTTAAACTCTACAGTAAACGTATCAAGTATCGTATAATTTTATTTATAAAGAATCAAACACGTTATTCATAGCTCCATAGAACATAAACCAACATAACGACCGAAAAACATATATACCCTGTAGCGATTGCGTCAGCAAAGTAGAGCCATTTTTAAATGCAGAAAAAGAAATCACTAAATAGACCGTCAATTTAAATTCACCTGACAAAACATTAACCATTGAAACAGAATCCTTACATCCAAATGTCATCCCAACTCTATTACTAAAAGCAGGCTATAAGGCTTCTTTGATTTAAAGAGCTGTTTTTTATCTTATTAAAATCTGATTTTTATCAACTTTAGTTTATACAAGTATTTATAAATTTGATTATAATTTAAAACCATTTGAGCCATGCAAAAACACGATTTACTTCACGAATTTCCAGAAATGAAAGACAAAATTCATACACTAAAAATGACTGATTCACATTTCAAAAAAATATTTGACGAATACCATGACGTAGATCATGCTATACATAGTGTTGAGTCGGGTGCTACACCAACTACCGACGAACATTTAAATGAATTACGCATTAAACGCGTGAGTTTAAAAGATTCTCTTTATACTATATTAAATAAGTAGTTTACAAGGCTTAAATTATCAAAAAGTCATAATTTAATTATTATGACTTTTTTTGTTTTTCCATCTACTCAAGTCAAACAACTTGAGATTAATCACTTGAGAATATGAGTTTTGTCATGCGCTATATTTTATACAATAGCTTTCTTTGGTACAAAAATATATCGCTATGTCTATTTATCAAAAAAACGGAAAAATCCCTAATAAGCGCCATGTTGTATTTCGCCAACCTAATGGAGAATTATATCACGAAGAATTATTTGGAACAGAAGGCTTTTCGAGTACTTCCTCTTTAGTATATCACCTTTATCCACCTACAATGGTTAAGGAAATTGGCAAGGCACATTGGGCAAGACCTGAAATTGCTATGGAAGATAACTTAAAGTGTTTAAGTTTTATGGGTTATGATGTTGAGCCCGAAGATGATTACCTAACAAGTCGCAAAGTATTTTTATTAAATGACGACATGCAAATAGGAATGGCTTGTCCATCCAAATCGATGGATGATTATTTTTTTAAAAATTCGGATGCCGATGAAATGTTGTTTATACATAAAGGCAGTGGTCGTTGCAAAACTATGTATGGAACCGTTGATTTTGAATATGGTGACTATGTCATCATCCCTAGAGGAACTATTTACAAATTAGAGTTTGATACCAATGATAATAAAATATTATTTGTTGAATCCAATAGCGCTATTCGCACACCAAAACGCTACCGTAATGAGTTTGGTCAATTATTAGAACATTCCCCATTTTGTGAGCGTGATTTTAAATTACCACATAGCTTTGAAACGCATGATGAACATGGAGATTTTAAAATCATGATTAAAAAGAAAGGATTAATTTATCCTTATGTATATGACACACATCCTTTTGATTTAGTAGGTTGGGACGGTTATGTATATCCCTATGCTTTTTCCATTTTTAATTTCGAACCAATTACTGGCCGTGTCCATATGCCACCTCCAATCCATCAACAATTTGAAGGGCGTAATTTCGTCATCTGTTCTTTTGTTCCTCGAATGTATGATTATCATCCAGAAGCTATTCCTGCTCCATACCATCATAATAATATTGATGCGGATGAAATTTTATATTATGTGGATGGAGATTTCATGAGTCGTAATAACATCAAACAAGGTCAGTTCACATTACACCCTGCTGGTGTTGCTCATGGGCCGCATCCAGGAGCCATCGAACGAAGCATTGGTAAAAAAGAAACAAAGGAATTAGCCGTAATGATTGATCCGTTCAATCCTTTAAAAATAACAACGGAGGCTTTAAAATATGAAGTGAAAGACTATTACAAATCATGGATGGTGCAACCAGTTAACGATTAAAATTAAAAAATCATGGAAACAAAAGATTTAACAAACGTCAAAAATTTTGATTACTCAGGCGAAAAATTATTTGATACAGCTCAAGACTTTTTACCTATTAATGGCACAGACTGCGTAGAATTGTATGTAGGGAATGCGAAGCAGGCAGCTCATTTTTATAAAACAGCTTTAGGATTTCAGGAACTAGCGTATGCCGGTTTAGAAACAGGAGTAAGAGA
Source organism: Bacteroidota bacterium (assembly GCA_025356715.1). Next base: position 9,886 of record JANXRU010000381.1, on the reverse strand, counting down.
TAGAGTTTCATACGTTTTAGTTCAAGATAAAATTCGTTTAATACTGACTACTCCCTTTGATCCAGAAAGCGATATATCTAACCATATTCGCAAACATGGAGATGGTGTTAAAGTGATTGCCCTATGGGTAGATGATGCAACAAAAGCATTTGAAGAAACTACCAAACGTGGAGCTAAAGCATATATGCAACCAACTGTTACCAAAGATGAATTTGGTGAAGTTGTCCAATCAGGTATTCATACTTACGGAGAAACGGTACATATATTTGTAGAACGCAAAAACTACAAAGGTGTATTTATGCCAGGTTACGTTGCTTTAAAAACAGAATACCATCCGACATCAACTGGCTTAAAATATATTGATCATATGGTTGGTAATGTAGAGCTTGGCGCCATGAATCAATGGGCTAAATTTTATGGTGAAGTAATGGGATTTGCGAACTTAATAACGTTTGATGATAAAGATATTTCAACAGAATACACAGCATTAATGAGTAAGGTTATGTCAAATGGAAATGGTAGAATTAAATTCCCTATTAATGAACCCGCTCATGGTAAAAAGAAATCACAAATTGAAGAGTATTTAGATTTCTATCGCGGCCCTGGTTGCCAACATATCGCTGTAGCAACGGATGATATTATTTTCACTATCTCAGAAATGCGTAAGCGTGGTGTTGAGTTTCTATATGTACCAGGTTCTTATTATGACACCGTAAAGGATCGTGTAGGAATTATTGAAGAAGATTTAGAAGAATTAAAAAAATGGGGTATTATGGTAGATAGAGATGAAGATGGTTATCTATTACAAATATTTACAAAACCGGTGGAAGACCGCCCTACTCTATTCTTTGAAATCATTCAACGTAAAGGTGCTAAATCTTTTGGTAAAGGAAACTTCCAAGCTTTATTTGAATCAATTGAAGCTGAGCAGGCAAGAAGAGGTACTTTATAATTTAATAACCATAGTCTTTAAAATGAAAATAGTTTCCCATTCAATTTAAAAAATGGATTAATAAAAAACATTTTAAACCAAAACTACTTATGACTGATATACAAAAAGAAATCGTTTCTCGCATTGAAGATAAATACAAGGTAATTGACCAAAATCCTGATGTACACTTAGAAGGATTAGTTTGGGCAAACCCAATTACCTATTGGGATTATATTTTACCAGATGCTTTGTTAGGACTTCAAGTGCAACGTACAACACAGCCTGATGAAATGGTCTTTATCATGTATCATCAAATTAATGAATTACTATTTAAAATGATTTTATGGGAAATAAATCAAGTAAGCAATAGTTCTGAAGTTTCTGCTACATTTTTTACAGAAAAATTAATGCGAATTAGCCGTTATTTCGATATGTTATCATCTTCATTTAATATTATGGGAGATGGTATGGATAAAGCACAATATATGAACTTTAGAAATACGTTAACGCCTGCAAGTGGTTTTCAAAGTGCTCAGTATCGTCAAATTGAAATTGCTTCTACCGAATTAATTAATTTAATTGACTATCGTTTCAGAGCAACGATTGATAGAAACACACCTTACGAGCATGCGTTTGAACATATGTATTGGCAAGCTGCTGGTAAAGATCATTCAACAGGTAAAAAAAACACCTTGCTTGTTAATTTTGAAAAACGTTACAAAACGGAATTAATTAGCAAGATGAAAGATTATAATACCACTAATTTATGGACGAGGTTTAAGCAATTACCAGAAGCTGTAAAAAATGATGCAGAGTTAATTAAAGCGATGCGTCATTATGATTATACAGTAAATGTATCTTGGGTAATGGCTCATTATCATGCGGCAGGTAAATATTTAGGAAATGCAGAAGCAACAGGAGGAAGTGATTGGAGAAAATATATGCATCCAAAATATCAACGTCGTATTTTCTTTCCCGAATTATGGAGTAAAGAGGAATTAGAGAATTGGGGAAATAACGTGTAAGCTAAATTTTAATGAAACGCTCTATAGAATTAATGTCGCCAGCAGGCTCCTACGAAGCTTTAATGGCAGCTATTAAAGCAGGTTGCAACTCCGTCTATTTTGGCGTGGAGCAGTTAAACATGCGTGCACGCTCTAGTAATAATTTTACGTTAGAAGATTTAAAACGCATTGCAGAGATTGGTAAAGATCATCATGTTAAGACGTATTTAACACTCAATACTATATTGTATGATCATGATATAACATTGATGAAACGCATTGTGAGTGCTGCAAAAGACAGTGGTGTAAGTGCTATTATAGCTGCTGACCATGCAGTCATGAATTATGCAAAAAAAATTGGAATGGAAATCCATATTTCTACTCAGGCCAATGTTTCAAATATTGATACCGTAGAATTTTATGCGAATTATGCTGACGTCGTTGTTTTAGCAAGAGAATTAAGCTTAATGCAAGTTTCAGATATTAGCAGAGAAATAAAACGTAGAAATATTACGGGACCTTCAGGAAAATTAATAGAATTAGAACTATTTGCTCACGGGGCTCTTTGCATGGCTGTTTCGGGTAAATGTTATTTAAGTTTGCATTCAAACTTTGCCTCTGCTAATAGAGGTGCCTGTGTTCAAAATTGCAGAAGGAGTTATATCGTTACCGATAAAGAAGATGGGATAGAATTTGAAGTCGATAATGAATTCATTATGTCTGCAAAAGATTTATGTACAATAGACTTTATTAATAAAATTTTAGATGCAGGAGTAAGTGTCTTAAAAATAGAAGGGCGTGGCCGTTCAGTTGATTATGTTCATACAGTAACTTCGTGCTATAACGAGGCTATTAATGCGTATTTGGAAGGAACATTTACTCCAGAAAAAATAGTTAATTGGAAAGAAAAATTATCAACTGTTTTTAATAGAGGATTTTGGGATGGATATTATCTCGGGAAGGAAATGGGAGAATGGTGTAATGAGAATGGGTCTAAATCAACTAAGCGTAAAATATATCTTGCTAAAGGGTTAAAATATTTTGAGCAGGCAAAAGTTGGAGAATTTAAATGCGAATCTCATAGTTTAGCTTTAGGTGATGAGGTTATAATTACTGGGCCAACAACGGGGTATTTGCAAATGGAAATTAACGAGTTAAGAGTAGATGGTAAAGCTGTTGCTAAAGTTATAAAAGGAGAAGAATTTACAATATCAACTCCTGAAAAAATTCGACCATCCGATAAGTTATATAAATTAGTTCCAGAATCTTAATGTTGCGCATCATTCAACAAAGAATTAAATGTATCGGTTGTAATGCTTGTGTAGAAGTAGCTGATTACCGTTGGCGAATTTCAACAAAAGACGGTAAATGTACTTTAGTGGGCGGCGTTGAAAAACGAGGATTCTATTCCGTCATTGTGGACAATCATGAATTAGAAGATAATTTAATGGCAGCAAAAAATTGCCCTGTCAATATTATAAAAATTCATCAATTATAAATTTATTATCTGACAATTGTCATATATATTTCTTCCATTGTTTAGTTCCTTTGCACTCAGTTTATTAAAATTAATTATTTAAATTATTTTATAATGAAACCAGAGTTAACGCAAAAAATAAAAACTATTCGACACGATTATTCTAAGCACCAATTATTGGAAAATCAAGTAGATAAAAATCCTATCAAACAATTTAGTACATGGCTTGATGAAGCGTTTGATAATGGAGATGAAATGGCAAATGCGTTTACACTATCAACTATTAATGAAAAAAATATTCCATCATCGAGGGTAGTATTACTAAGGGATATTAGTTATGGTGGCTTTACATTTTTCACAAACTATGCTAGTCATAAGGGAAGAGATATAGAGAAAAACAAACATGTTTCTTTATTATTTTTTTGGAAAGAACTTAAAAGACAAGTTAGAATTACGGGTACTGTCTCTCATATACCAGTTGAAGATTCAAATGAATATTTTCAGAGTAGGCCAAGAGAATCGCAAATAGCAGCTTTAGCATCAAAACAAAGTACCATAATTAAAAGTCGAGAGGTATTGGAAGACCGTTTCAAAGAATTATACTCAACTTATGAAAATAAAATAATTCCTCGACCTGAACACTGGGGAGGCTACGTTTTAAAAGCAACTGCTATCGAATTTTGGCAAGGTAGGGAAAGCAGATTACATGATAGATTGCTTTACAAATTAACCAACAGAAATTGGGAAATAGAACGCTTAGCACCATAAAAAACAACGTGATGAATACCATTAGATTTATTAGTAACGATAAGATAGAAAAGCAATTCGTTGTTTCTCTTTGGAAAAATATGAATGACTATTTTAAAAATGTTCAAATTTCTACAAAAGCAAATATAGCCATGGTTATTAAAACAATTACATTAGTTAGTATTTATTTAGTTCTATATGTTTTAATTCTAACAGTCTCGATGATAACTTACAAAATTATATTATGATTGATACTATAAAAAATCAATGGATTCGAGTTACCAAAGTTTTTACATTTGATATGGCACATGCGCTTTATGGATACGATGGTCCTTGCAAAAACATACACGGTCACACATATGTGTTAAGCGTTACATTAAAAGGTAAAGCGCTAAATGATTCAAGTCACCCTAAAAATGGTATGGTCATTGATTTTACAGATTTTAAAAAAATTGTAAAAGAAAATGTCATTGATGTATTTGATCATTCTTTGGTTTTAAATGCAAACTCACCCCACGCCCAACTTAATGAAATAAGAAATAATTTCGAGAAAATAAATTATGTCCCTTATCAACCAAGTTGTGAAAACTTAATTATTGATTTTTTAGCTAGAATTAAAATTAATTTACCGATTAATGTATTTTTAAATAATATAAAATTAGAAGAAACTCCAACATCTTTTGCTGAATGGTATGCAGAAGATAATTAATAAGAAAAAACGGGAACAACAGACTGGCTACGGGAGAGTAATTCCTCGTATGTTCAATTTAGATGAACCATCTTCTTTAGGAAGTAGGAAGACGCATTTTACGCATTTTAAAGATATAAAACGTCCTGAAGGCATCGATGGAAATCGTATTACAGTAGTTGTTCATCAGCAAAGAGTTTGGATTTTGATTATTCCTTTCTCTAATGGTGTCACATCGGTTGGCTTTGTAGGTGATCCTTCATTTTTTGAAAATATGCCAACAAATGCAGTTGACCGAATGAACTATTTAATTGAATCTGATGAGAATACAAAAAATAGATTTAAGGATGCCGAGATGCAATTTGAACCAAAATCGATTGAAGGCTATTCTATTTCAACTAAACAATTATTTGGAGAAGGTTATGTATTAGTTGGTAATGCCACGGAGTTTTTAGATCCAGTATTTTCATCAGGTGTTACGTTTGCGATGGAATCAGGAGCTAAAGCAGGGAAATTAGTTGGGAAATTTTTAAGAAATGAAAAAGTAAATTGGACAGAAGATTATACCAATTATATGATGCGCGGAATAAATACTTTCCGAACCTACGTTTCTACTTGGTATACAGGCGAATTACACGACATTTTCTTTTCGAAAAATCAAGACCCTGAAATAAAAAAACAAATATGTTCGGTATTAGCTGGTTATGTTTGGGACTCAACTAATCCCTTCGTAAAAAAACACGAACAGGCCGTTAAATCACTACATAAGGTTATAGAATTAACAAAATAAAGATTTACAGCTTACATTATTCAAACAAAAAACCTCCAATTAAAATTAAAAGGAGGTTTCTTTTATAAAACTGATTTTAGTTTTTTGAGCTTACATACATTTTGCTAAAAATCGGTTTAAACTTTTCCGCAACTCTTCGAAGTTTTTCTCGAAAGTAGCAATATCATGGCGCTCATCAGAATGATCTTCCACTTTTCTGTGATCAACTGCAACTATATTGTCATTAACAGTAGCAACTAAAAACTTTTCATCTTTTTCAATATGTTTTCGCATATCATCAACATGATTTTGTTGTATAATTATTTGATTTTGAAAATGTTCAACTTGAGCCATAATATCCTGTGCCGTGTTTTTTTGAACGATTTCTTCAATTCTTTTTTTCATAATCTTGATATCATCATTGTAAAAAGATAATACGTTTAACCACTCTGTATGTTCGTAGTGTTGAGAATAGATGCTTGTTTTCATAATTTGCTTAGTTTTAGTATAATATTTATTCAAATGTATTCCAATTTACTCTTTCGAATGCTGACAATAATCATATATCAAATTGATAGAAGTCAATTTGGTTTTCAAGCAATTTTAAGATTTTTGCGGTTATGAATATACATCCAGAATATAATTTTCAAATAGCAGAATTGTTTATTCGATTATTTGCAGGGATATTGTTTTTATTTCAGGGATATGATAAAATTTTTAATATTAAAATAGCAAACGTTATTAACTCCTTTATGAATGAATCAGAGCGACATCACATAATCCGGCCATTAGTAGTTGCTATCAGTTATTTCACAAGTATTACTGAATTTATTGGTGGGTTGGCTCTAATTTTAGGCTTATTTACGAATTTCGCGCTCTATTTTTTAGGGATTGATTTAATACTAGTTTGTTTTGCATTTTCATTGATGAACCCAATATGGGATATGAAGCATGTATTTCCTCGATTTATATTAATCATAATTCTTTTACTAATACCAAACGAACATAATAAATTAAGTTTAGATTATATATTCATATCTAAATAAAAAAATAATTAAGAATACAAAAAACATGAAACTAACAATTAATAACTACACTTCAATTTCATCAATCCAAAAGGAATTTAATAATGTATTTCCTTATTTAAAATTAGAATTTTTTAAAAATAAACATGCTGCATTTCAATCAAATTCAAAAAAAGAATTACTTAATGCTGAACAATCATTAAAACAATTTCAAAAGGAGCACCATGATGGCGTAATTTTAGTAAAGGAGGACATGAGCGTTGCTGAATTAGAACAACAATTCCAAGAGATATTTGGAGTATCAACTCAAGTATTTAGAAAATCTGGGAAGTCGTGGTTAGAAACAAGTGTAACCGATGATTGGTCTTTAAGGCAACAAAACGACGAAGGCTTAGAGTTAAGTAAATTAGCAGATTAAAAGCTATTCATCTACTCATGTAAATAATCTGTTAAAATAATTCTATCCTTTAAATGATTTTAATTTATTTAAATTGATAATGGTAATATTACTTCCTTTAATTTCAATTAATTTTTCTTCTTTAAAATCACTTAGTGTTCTAATTAAAGATTCTGTTGCCGTTCCAACAATATTTGCCAAATCTTCGCGAGAAATAGAAATACTAAACTTCTCATTTTGCTTATTATCATAACGAGCTTGCAACAAAATTAATGCTTCGGCTACTCGTTTTCTTACCGAACTATATGCAAGGTTAACTAATTGATTTTCTTTTTCTAAAATATTATCCGAAAGCATTTTTATGAATGTTTTCATCACATGTACATTTGTATGAATTAATGCAAAAAAATCTTCTTTTGGAATTAAACAAACTTCAGATTCTTCTAAAGTTTCAGCTGTTTCAGAATATGGCAAATCTTCTAATAATGCTGTATATCCAAAAAAATCGCCTTCTTTATATAAATCAGTTATGAGTTCCTTTCCATATTCATGTGCCTTAAACGTTTTTACTTTTCCTTTAGATAAAAAGTATAAAAAGTTAGGATTATTCCCTTCATTAAATATGATTTCCTTCTTTTTAAATGTTTTAAAACGTCGATCTACAGATAATTTTTTTAATTCATCAATTTTATTGACTTGATCAAAAAATTTATTGAGCCCATCTGTATTTTTCGAAAACTCAGCTTTTAAAACTTCATTTTTATGTATCCTACTTTCTACAGCTTTTAATAATTCAATATCATCAAAAGGTTTTGTGATATAATCATCTGCGCCCATTTCCATACCTTTTCTAAAGTCTAAGCGTTCACTTTTAGCTGTTAAAAAAATAAATGGGACGCTCGCTGTTTCCGGAGCTTTATTTAACAAATGTATAACTCCATAACCATCCAGTACAGGCATCATAATATCACAAATAATTAAATCAGGTCTATTTCTTTGAGCAAATTCAACGCCTTGTTTACCATTTTCGGCCTGAGTTACTTGATAGTTTGCAAGTTCCAAAATTTCCGCTGTATTTTCACGTACGTCTTTATTGTCTTCTATTAATAAAATGTGTTTCATGTGTTTAAATTATTGTTTTTTATTATCAAATGGTTTACCCAGTTTAATCATTGGCTTTTACTTTTAATGTAAACATGGGCATTTTCATCTTAATGTTATTTTTCGTTTGGTATGGTAATAATAAATGTAGTTCCTGTATTTAATTCACTTATAAAATCAATTTTTCCTTTCATCGCTTCTAAGTATTTAACAACTATATTTAAACCTAAACCAGTACCTTGAATATTGGTTACATTTTTAGCTCTAAAAAAACGTTCAAATAAATTTACTTGTTCCTCTTTTGGAATACCAACACCTTCATCCTTCACCTTAATAATAGTTTCCTTATCAGAAATACAAGTGAATATATCAATCGTTTTATTCTCTAAAGAAAATTTAATGGCATTTGAAATAAGATTTAATAAAATATTTCGAACCATTTGATTATCAAGAGAAGCTATTTCCTCGCCTTTATGGGAATAATTAATTTTTTGACCAGGTTTTAATATTCCATTAATTTCTAATAATATTTCTTTTGTTATCGAGCATATATTTACATCCTCTTTACGAACAAATATTTTTCCTTCTTCTAATTTTTCAGCTGATAAAAAGTCATTTAAAATTAGTGTCATGTTTGTTACTGCTGACTTTACTCGTAATACATGTTTTTGCCTCTTTTCATCCTCTTCAGTTAAAACATACTTTCCAATTAAAGATACAGATGATAAAATAGTACTTAGAGGAGTTCTAAATTCATGCGAAGCCATTGTCACAAAACGAGATTTCATATCATTCAATTGCTTTTCTTTTTCTAATGCTTCGCTTAATTGTTTCTTAGAATTTTCCAATTCAAGTAATGCTTCATGTAAAACATTTGTGCGTTCTTTAACCTTCCTTTCCAAGCTTAGATTTAATGCTATAATTTTATCTTCTTGCTGTTTTCGTTCTGTAATATCAATGATAAAAGCAATAGCATATTGTTCATTATCTTTAACATAATGAGACAGACTTATTTCAACTGGAAACTCAGAGTTATCTTTACGCTTGGCAAACAGAGTCATATTTTTCCCCATAGATCTTGGATGAGGATTAGCATGATAAGAATCTCTTTGTTTTACATGCGATTTTTCATACTTAGATGGGACTAAATCCTCAATTATTTTTCCTATAAGTTCGGTTGGTTCATACCCAAACAATTTTTCCGAACTAGGATTAGCATTAATAATAATTCCTTTTCTATTAGCAATAATAATTCCTTCTGTAGCAAATTCAAATAAAGCCTTTATACTTTCCATTCCATAATTATTTTAGTTCTAATGTAGCTATTTATTACATTAAATTGAAAATGTAAAATGATTGCTTTTATCTTTTAAACATTAAAATTATTAAATCAGTCACTTTTATTCCTGATAAAAATCTTATACAAAACTGATAAAAGTCATCTTTTGTTGTTTTTTAAAAAATTATTTCAAAAAAATTATAGCCTTTTATAAATAAGAAATTATACAAATTGTAAAATATAGTTAGACTAATAAAAGTCTTTAGAATATCTTTTAGAGGTGTTAAAAATATAAATTTCTTCCTTTTTAGACTTGCTAATATTTATGCTTAACTTTTTATCTCCCAAAAACACCTATTGATCTATTTTTTACGGTAGTGAAGGCAGTAAAACAAAAACCTTGTAAGAGGCTATCTTACAAGGTTATACTACTTTTTATAGTAGCCCGTACGGGAATCGAACCCGTGT
>JANXRU010000356.1 GCA_025356715.1 Bacteroidota bacterium | reverse complement strand
AAACAAACAAAATGAAAAACGGAGTAGTAAAATTTTACAATGAAGCAAAAGGTTTCGGATTTATTAAAGAAGATAATGGACCAGAAATTTTTGTTCACGCAACAGGATTGCAAGAAGAAATTCGTGAAAACGACAATGTAGTATTCGACGTACAAGAAGGTAAAAAAGGCTTAAACGCAGTAAACGTTAAATTAGCTTAATTACTTATAAAAGTAAATTTAAAAACCTCCACAGCGAAAGCTGTGGAGGTTTTTTTTATAAACCTAATCTAAAATACTTAAACTACCCAAACCTTCCCTAATAATAACAATTTCTTCTCCAGAACAATCCAACACGGTTGAAGCATGAATGGAGCCAAAACCACCATCAATAATCATATCTACTTGCTTTTGATATTGTTGGTAAATAATTTCAGGGTCAGAAAAATAATCAACAATTTCATCTTGAGGATTATGTAAACTTGTTGTAATAATAGGGTTTCCAAGAGCTTCCACAATATGAAAACAAATTGCGTTATCTGGTACACGAATACCTACTGTCTTTTTATTTTGCTTTAATAATTTAGGTACATTTTGATTAGCCTCTAAAATAAAAGTATATGGGCCAGGCAACGCTTTTTTCATCACTCTAAAAATAGAGTTAGATATGGGTTTTGTAAATTGAGATAAATGACTTAAATCGCTACAAACAAAGGAAAAATTAGCTTTCTCTGGCTTAATACCTTTGAGTTTACATAATTTTTCGATTGCCTTTGGGCGAGTCATATCGCAACCCATCGAATAAACCGTATCGGTTGGATAAATAATAATACCATCATTTTTAAGACAATCAACAATTTCTTGTATGTCTTTTTGTTGTGGTTGAGAGTAATTAAGACGAATGAGCATACTACAAAAGTATCTAAAAAAATGGTAAATTAGCGCGTTATAAATTTTAAACCGTGTTAAATCATAAGCATATTTTAGTAGGCATTACCGGTGGAATCGCCGCTTATAAGTGTGCGCATTTAGTTCGTTTATTAATTAAAGAAGGTGCTAGTGTTAAGGTGGTAATGACTCCAAGTGCAACTGAATTTATTACGGCTAAAACATTATCAGTACTTAGTAAAAATGAAGTTGTAACCGATTTTTTTGATTCTAATCATAATTGGAATAATCATGTTGAGTTAGCTGAATGGGCAGATGTTATGGTTATTGCGCCACTAACGGCTAATACGCTTTCTAAATTTGCTAATGGTTTATGCGATAATATAGTAACAGCTTGTTATTTATCTGCTCGGAGTAAAGTTTTTGTAGCACCAGCTATGGATTTAGATATGTACCAACATCCAACGACGCAACAAAATATTCAAAAACTAATTACAAACGGAAACTATATTATTCCAGCTGAAAGTGGTGAATTAGCAAGTGGTTTAGTAGGCGAAGGGAGAATGGCGGAGCCCGAAAACATTATTTCTTTTATAAAAAATGAATTAAAAAAAGGATTGCCTTTAGCTACTAAAAAAGTATTAGTAAATGCAGGCCCTACGTATGAAGCTATTGATCCTGTTAGGTTTATTGGAAATCGTTCTTCTGGTAAAATGGGAGTAGCAATAGCAGATGAATTTGCAAAATGTGGTGCTGATGTGACTCTAGTTTTAGGCCCGTCTCATCAAAAGCCACAACAATTAGGGGTAACTGTCATATTTGTAGAAAGCGCGCAAGAGATGTTGTTGGCTTGTGAATCTGTTTTTAAAAATGTGGATATAGCCGTATTGTCAGCAGCTGTAGCTGATTATAAGCCTAGCGAAGTAGCAACCTCTAAAATAAAAAAGAAAGATACAGTATTATCGCTTGAATTAGTGAAAACTGTAGATGTACTTGAAACCCTTGGTAAACAAAAAACTCAGCAGTTATTAGTAGGTTTTGCTTTAGAAACTGAAAATGTGATTGAGTACGCTAAAGAAAAAATAAAGAAAAAAAATTTAGATTTTATTATTGCAAATTCAGCTACAGATGAGGGTGCCGGTTTTGCAGTAGATACTAATAAAATAACTATTATTGATAAACACAATAAATTGTATAATTTTGAGTTAAAAAGCAAGCAAGCTGTAGCTAAAGATATAGTTACGTTTGCTGTTGATTTATTAAACACTAAAAAATAAACATGCGTCACTTTTATATATTTTCACTTCTTTCCATCTTACTTAGCAGTTTCTCTATATCTGCACAAGAATTAAATTGCCAAGTTAGCATTGTGTCAACACAAGTGCAAGGAACCACGGAAAAGCAAATTTTTGATCAATTGCAAAAATCTATTTCTGACTTTGTAAATAACACTAAATGGACTAAAGATAATTATACTTCTTCTGAGCGTATTGATTGCTCCATTATGATTAATGTTACATCAAAATTAAGTGCTGATGAATATGCTGGTACTATTCAGGTTCAGAGCCGACGCCCAGTTTTTAAAAGCTCCTATTCAGCTCCATTGGTAAATTATACGGATAAAAATTTAACCTTTAAATATCAGCAATTTCAGCAATTAGAATTTAATTTAAATACATTTCAAAATAACTTAACGTCTGTTTTAGCTTTTTATGCTTATGTTATTATTGCTAATGATTATGATACATTTTCAAATCTTGGTGGTACGGAGTATTTTCAAAAAGCCCAGCTAATAGTTTCTAATGCCCAAAGCGCAGCAGAAACAGGATGGAAATCATTCGAGACAAATAAAAATCGTTATTGGATTACAGAAAACGCTTTGCAACCCGTATTTCAGCCAATAAGAGAATGTATGTATAGATATCACCGTTTAGGTTTAGATATTATGAATGAAAAACCAGATGAAGGGAGAGCCGAAATTTTAAAATCAACTGATTTATTGGTAGGTGTTTATAAAAATAGACCAGCCTCCTATATTATGGAATTGTTTTTTAATGCTAAAGCGGACGAGATTATCAATATATTTTCAAAAGGATTACCTGATGAAAAAACTAAAATTGTAGAAACTCTTACTACAGTTGATCCAGCCAATACAACGAAATGGTATAAAATTCAAGGAAATTAGCTCCTAGAACAAGGTTTAATAAAAAATTATTTAACAATTTATTTTCGCTCAAGGATTTTCTCTTCTTGATTGTTTTGTTAGTTTTGCACCTCTAAAAATTATAAAATAATATGATAAAAATTGTAGTAAGTATATCCTTTTTAACTTTAGCATTATCAAGTTTTGCTCAAGATGTAACTAAAGACGACGCCGAAAAGCTAAGAGCAGAGGCTGATAAATTAAAAACTGCCACAGCAGATTCTCTAAAGCCATGGAAAATTGGTGGAATTGTAACTGTTAATGCTCAACAAGTTTCATTAACCAATTGGGCTGCTGGTGGTAATAGTTCCATTTCTTTATCAGGGTTGATTAATGTGTTTGCAACCTATACTAAGGGAAAAGTTGTTTGGGATAATAATTTACAATTAGGTTATGGTGTTATCAAACAAGGTTCAAATAAAAAATGGTGGAAGAATGACGATAAAATTCAAATAACATCAAAGGTTGGACGTAAACTGTCTAAAAGTTGGTATTTATCAGGATTAGCCGATTTTAGGACTCAATTTGTAGATGGGTTTAATTACCCCAATGATTCTATTTATATTTCTCGATTCATGGCTCCTGGTTATGGTTTAGCATCTTTAGGTTTTGATTATAAGCCCAATGATCATTTTTCTGCATTTATTTCTCCAGTAACTGGAAAGTTTACGTTTGTAAATGATGATAAATTAGCTAGCACTGGAGCTTTTGGAGTTCAAAAAGATATTATGGATCCTTCTGATACAACAAAATACATCCAACATCATAAAACACACCGTGAAGAGTTTGGTGCTTATGTAAAAATGCAATATCAGACTAAAGTCATGGAAAACATTACATTTCAAACGGTATTAGAATTGTTTTCTAACTACTTCCATAACCCACAAAATGTGGATGTTAACTGGACAACCTTAACGACCTTTAAAGTAAATAAATTTATATCAGCTACATTATCAACTCAATTAATTTATGATGATGATGTGAAAGTTTTAAGAACTGCAGGCGATAATAAAGGAACTACTGGACCAGACGTTCAATTTAAACAAGTTTTAGGAGTAGGATTTAGCTATAAATTCTAAATTTTATTGACAATTATCATTATAAAAGCGAGATTCCTACAAGAATCTCGCTTTTATAATTTTATCAAGACAAAACGGTTTAAAACTCCAATAAAATTAGACTAAAAGGATGTATATCTAATGTAAATTTTATTAATTTTGTTACCCTAACTAATAAACAAATTAAAAAACTGTATTAAACTAAAAACAAATTCTATGTCAACACAAACTGCAAATGCGACAGCACATGAATCTATGTTCGAAGCTGTATTAGCTCGCTTAGACGTTGCTGCAAAATTGATGAATATGTCTGATGACGTTGCCACTATATTACGTAGCCCCATTAAACAAGTAAAAGTAAGTTTACCAGTAATGATGGATAACGGTAAAGTTCAAGTATTTGAAGGTTACCGTATTGTTCACTCTACTGTATTAGGTCCTTCTAAAGGAGGTATTCGTTATGCAATGGATGTAAATCAAGATGAAGTAATGGCATTAGCAGCCTGGATGAGTTTTAAATGCGCTGTAGCAAACTTACCTTACGGTGGAGCTAAAGGTGGCATCAAATGCGATCCTCGTACTATGAGCGTTGGCGAATTAGAGCGAATGACTCGTGCTTACGCTTCATCAATGAAAGATGTATTTGGTGTAAATAAAGATATCCCTGCCCCAGATATGGGAACTAGCGGACGCGAAATGGCTTGGATTTTAGATGAATTTAATAAAGTAACAGGAGAAGATTCTCCAGGTGTTATTACAGGTAAACCAATTGTAATTGGTGGATCATTGGGTCGCGATGCAGCAACTGGCCGTGGCGTAATGGTTAATACATTAGCAGCGTTGAAGAAAATGGGATTAAATCCTAAAGAGGTTACAGCAGCTGTTCAAGGCTTTGGTAACGTAGGCTCTCATGCTGCTCGTTTATTGTCTGAACAAGGAATTAAAATTGTTGCTATTGGTGATCATACAGCTACTTTTTATAACGAAAAAGGAATTGATGTAGCTGCTGCTTTAGAATACGCTGCTAAAAATGGTCGTGTATTAAAAGGATTTACTGGTGGAACTGTAATTGGATCAAATGATATTTTAACATGTAAGTGTGATGTATTAGTTCCTGCAGCTTTACAAAATGTAATTACTGAAGAAATTGCTCACGGCATTCAAGCTAAATTAATCGTAGAAGGTGCAAATGGGCCAACTATGCCAGAAGCTGATGCTGTATTAAACGACAAAAAAATAATTGTTGTTCCAGATATCTTAGCTAATTCAGGCGGAGTTACTGTATCTTACTTTGAATGGGTACAAAACAAAGCTGGTTACTATTGGAGCGAAAATGAAGTAAACACAAAACATGATGAGAAAATGGAATTAGCTTTTTCAAGTGTTTGGAATAATGCTTCTCAATTTAAAACATCGATGCGTATTGCTGCTTATATTACAGCGTTGCAAAAAATAGAACAAGGCGTTCAATTAAAAGGAAATTACTAAATTTCTTTTACTATTAAAAAAGCCTCTTAGATGTATTTCTAAGAGGCTTTTTTGTTTATTTTACACTATAAACCGAGTAAATAATTAAAAAGTCTCAAAAGCCTTATTCTTACTATGTTTTTTATTTAAATTCAAAGGAGACCCCCCTATCTCTTTTTAAGTATCAAATAATGTTGGAGTTACTACCTTTGAG
>JANXRU010000312.1 GCA_025356715.1 Bacteroidota bacterium | reverse complement strand
TTCAAATACGTTTCTATATCCGAATATTTTTCGTTGAACTGACGTAATTGTCTTTCTACTTGCTCTAGCTTAATGCTACTGTTTTCAGTAGTTAAGGAGTTCGCAATAAAATCTTTAATAAAACGACTATCAATACTGCTTTTAGAACTTAAGAAAACGTTGGTGATTGATTTAGGAATATTTTGATATTTTTCATTTCCTTTTAGTAAATAAAATTTAGATAATTGTTTATCTGTTTCTGTTCCATATAATACATTTCTGTAACGTTCAAACGTATCAATTTGATTGGAAATATAGATTCCTCGCTTATCGAAACCAGCAACGATATCTTTCATTTTAAGTGCCTCATCATTTTCATTAAAAAAATAATCAGGGCTGTATTCCGCATCTACAAAGCGAAATACCAATTTGTTGTGACGGTAAACAATCACAAAAAATGGTTTGTTTTCCGTACGTATTTCATAAATTAAGTATGAATTTTCATTACGGAAATAATGTTCATCAAATGGTTTTTGTGATGGTGCGATACCTAATCCACGACTATTAGCGCTATAAAAAAATAAGATCGCACGTTGTAAGGATGTTTTACCAAAGTTATTTGTTCCTACAAAACACGTATTACCACTTAACTCTAAGTCGGTATACTTTACGTTTGCAATATTTATTTCTACAATTCTATTTAATATTCTACAGTTGTCTTCCATTTTAATTTTCTCCTCTATGTTTCTTTCTTTTTTTAATTTTTGAACTATAATTACCTCTTAGTAATCGTACAAATTTCCATCCGTTGGTTTAGTCATCGCAACGCCTCCTTTAGCAGTTGCAACTGGTTTTTGTGTTGTTTTTGGCGGCAATATGATATTGTATAATCCGATGGTTTTACGTTTATTATTGGCACCAGCCATACTGGCAGTAATTGTTTTTTCATAACCAGTAATAGGCTCATAAAATTCAGGATTTAACCCTGCTTTTACATTTCTTCTATCAATAACTTGTGCGTAAAAAGAAGGAGAAATGAACCCGTCATTTAACGCTTTAAACAAAATACCATCTAATCTTTCATTGGCTTTGTCGGCATCATAATTTAAAAGAATAGTACGAGCTATTTCACAGGCTTTCTTATCAACTATTTTTAAATTAGGGAAGCCATATTGATTGATGTTAGCCAAAAGTTTTGCTGCCGCAACGGAATCCCTTTTCATTCTTTCTTTTAAAATTTTATTTTTAGAAACATAATCAGGCGTTGTTTTACTACAAGTCTTCGTTTTATTACATGTGTTGCAATAGGTTAATGCTTCATTGTATTTTGCATCAGCTGTTTTATTTGTTGTAGGTGCATAAGCATATATTTCGCCTTCGTACGTAGTATTTCTCGCGACATCTCGCGTAGTATTCCATTTAGCAATATTTGCCTGATACTCTTGTTTAGTGTTTTGATTATTAAAAACTATAAGTCCTAATTTATTACTATCAATTTCATAACCGTTAGTAATTGCTTTTTCTAAATAGTGCAAAGCTTTATATTCTTCTTTAATTTTGATAGCACATAATGCGGCTTTAAAATAATGTGAAGGATTTATTACGCCTTTATAATTCTCAAACGCAATGTCAAATTTAGCATACGCTTGTAATAACGAATCGTTTTTAAACATACGTTCTGCTGCTGATACAGTTGAATGGTAATTATTAAAATCATCAGACGTTGTTGAGTATTTGGTTTGAGCAACCGATAACCCAGCAATAGCCAGACTCAAAATACATAGTAGTTTTTTTATTATCATTATTTTTTAATTATAGTTATTAGATAAGAGAACGATTTTAATTATAAACTAATCCTTGCGAATCATCGCCGCCACCTAAAGACGTATCTTCATAAATTGCTACTGAATTAATCACATCTAATAAGTAAGAATAAGAATCAAGTACTTTATACGATTCTGATTTTTCGTCTTCTAATTCTAAAAATGAATCACGACTCATTAAATCACATATCTCGCGAACCTTGTTGTGCAAGGTTTCTGAGCGATACAACGGAATTTTTTGTAATTTTTGTTTCAATCGTACGTTTGCATTACATTCTTCAGAAATCTCTCCCGGACGGAAACGACTACCAGTACCAATTTTATTATCCATACTAGCGAATAAATCAATGATGTCGATATAACGTTCAAAGCGTTCTAATTTTTTTTCAAGTTCACTGTTCGGTTCTCCTAATTTAGAAAAGTAAAAGAAGTTATTTCCACGCTCTATGTTGTAACGTATCACGTTAAAATAAGCTTGGAGTCTATCAAAATTATCAGGATTATTAATAACGTCGTACAAGCGATTCATCCCGTCTTTACTGCCATTGCTGGAAATAAAATTACCACGAGCCATTACTGCAAAAATATCGTGTGTTTGTTTTGGTAAGTTGAAGTTAATCGTGTCTTCCATGTTTTATATTTTAATCCCTATGTGGGACGAATTATTTAATTTTTTCTTTTTTTGCTTTTTCTTTCATTGGCAATATCAACGTATAACCTAAACGTTTTTTGACGTCATCACCTAAGGTATAATCGAAATATTGTAATCGATATTTGAAATCTAATTGGTTTTGATATTCCATAGCAATCTCAACAAATAACGACAGTCTATCTTCAAACGTAACAGTACCAATGGCTTTAGGGAATTTGTAATCAATTAAATACTCAAATAAATTTGCTTTTGTTTGAGTTAAAAAACGTTCTACTAATTTTTCTGTATCTAATTTTATTTGTTGTTCTAATCCTTTGTCTTTAAAGTTTCCTGGCATTTTATCCGCCAAGCCACGTACCATTAAACGCGTAATTTTATATTTCTCAGCAATACGTTTGCACAACATGTGTCCATCATCGCTGTATAAGAAATCAATGGGAATTTTTGTTTTTGGCGTTTTGTGTCCGTTATGTTTAAGGGTGTTAATACCACTTACAATTTCTCGGAAATTAGTTTTAAAGTGTAATGCTCCGTGATCCTTTATTTCCTTGAGCTGTTGAGCTTTTTTATAAACGTCTAATTGGAATTGAATTTTATTGATGAAGTCTGTAATGTCAGTTTGAATTTCGATTAAGAAATCTAAATTTTCAATTAAGCTTAATTTAAGCGACGAAACAATACCAAATAATTCAGAATCGTTTGTTAAGTTAAACATCACCCTCGATTCATCTAATACTTTATTTGTTTTATCAATAAACTGAATAATAGCATCACGCTTTTCCCTATAGTCTTCAAGCTTTTGGAGCTTAATGCGGTAATTACTTTCGTTCTTGTAGGTGTCATCTACATTTTTTTGAAGTTTAATTATTTCGCGCGTTAACGTTGAATTAATTCGCTTTAAATATTTTTTAATACTACGCAAGAAACGCATTTCGCGAGCCTCTTGATAGAAATTAATATAACGCTTAAGTTCGTTAATGTAATCGTTGATGAAGCCAGGAGTTACTTCTCCAATCTCCATAAAGTCTTCAAACATAGCCACAACAGCATCGTTTAAACTCACGATGTTTTCGTATTCATATAAAACATCAAGCGCTACCAGCTTACGGTATTGATCTTCGCTAATGTCTTCTCTACTTAATAATTCGTTTACAGTTATTTGATCGCGTTGTCCAAATAACGTTTCCACTACACCACGATTGTGGTATAAGTTTGATAACAAATCTTTTACATTTACTTGTAAACTCATTAAAATTCAGTTCTAATACCTATAAAAATACAAAGGCTTTAAGGGCTATTAAAGTTGGGTTATAAACAAAATAGAGAGTAATTAACTAATTAAGGGTTTGTTATTTTGTAAGTACTTGATAAATAGGTTTTTTTAGTGTTAATAGAGCGTTGAAAACGCAAAAAATTGAGCTACAAAAAGACCTATTTGAAGTCGTTATTACCTATTTGTGGTCAAGTAATGCTATAAACAAGGAAGTATGATCCAGATTGTGATTTTTTATAGTTGAATGAAGTGCGAATAATTAGAATCAAAAAAGACCCTCTGTTTTAAATTTCACTAATATAAATAATACATTTGCTGATGCTATTTACAAAACAAACGTTGCCAATAAAAGACACGAATCTATTTTCAGATTTATTTACTGATTATATATCCAATTCTGAAAAAGTAAAACCATTTTTTCAATCGCATATTCATCAAATTGATTATGAATCGTATTTGAATAATACGTCTTTTGAAAATGTCAACAGAACTGTTTTAGTCGAAGCGCTGAAAGCTCAGTCTTTGCTGGTTAAAAATACAAGTGAGTTCTCACAAAAAAACATTGATGAATTATCAAAACAAACAACTTATACTGTAACAACGGGACATCAATTGTGTTTATTTACAGGGCCATTATATTTTATTTACAAAATAGCGAGCACCATTAATTTGGCAACTACGTTGAAATCGAAATTTCCAGATAAGAATTTTGTACCTGTTTATTGGATAGCTAGCGAAGATCATGATTTTGAAGAAGTTAATCATGTTCATGTATTTAATAAAAAAATTAGTTGGAACAGCTCTCAAACTGGCTCTGTTGGCGATTTTAAAACGGAAGGCTTAGCTGAAGTCATTATCGAATTAAAAACTATTTTAGGAGATAATGAAAACGCAACTGCATTAATTGCATTGTTTGAACGCGCCTACTTAAAACATACGACTTTAGCTGATGCAACACGATACCTCGTGAATGAATTATTTGGCGAATATGGTATCGTTATTTTAGATGGAAATGATAAGGTGCTGAAAGCCTTATTTAAAAAGGAGTTTAAGGCAGATATTTTTGAAAACAAATCGGTTGGGTTGGTCAATCAATCGTTAGAAGAATTATCTAAACATTATACAGTACAAGTAAATCCACGAGAAATTAATGTATTTTATAAAGCAGATGGTGTTAGAGAAAGAATTGAGCGTGTAGCTCCAGAACATTATGCCGTTGTTAATACAGAACTTAGTTTTTCTAAGGCTGAATTAGAAAATATGATTGAAACTACACCGGAAAAATTAAGTCCGAATGTCGTATTGAGGCCGTTATACCAACAAAAAATATTGCCGAACATTGCTTATATAGGTGGTCCGGGCGAATTAGCGTATTGGTTAGAGTTTAAAGTATTATTTGAATCGTATAAAATTAATTCCCCCATTTTAATGCCTCGAAATTTTGCTATGATTGTAGATAAGGGCACGAAACAAAAAATGCAAAAATTCGATTTATCTATTCAAGATTTATTTAGTGAAGGCGAAGTATTAGTGAAGCAATTTATTAAAACACAGCACGAGGACGTTAATTTGAATGTGATTAAGTCTCAATTTGAAACAATTTACGCTTCATTAGCAGATACTGTGGGAAGCATTGATAAATCATTAATTGCAAGTACCGAGGCCGAAAAACAAAAAACGTTGAATGGGATTCATGCCATTGAACAAAAAATTAATAGAGCCTTTAAACAAAAATCAGAAACGGATGTTAATCAGCTTTGGGCATTAAAAGGAAAACTATTCCCAAATAATATTCCTCAGGAGCGATACGATAACATGAGTATGTATTATGCTAAGTATGGTAAAAATTTTATTACTGAAATGATAGCAGCGTTGAATTACGATTTGAATAGCTTTGAATACATTGTATTCACTGAGAACTAGAGGCATTAAGAAAATAAAAAAAAGCCAAGTAGCAAAATGTTACTTGGCTTTTTTAGTTGGATCAAACTATATATTAGTTATTTACTAAAGCTTTCCCGAAACGTTTACGTTCGTTTTCGTCTAAGTATATTTTACGTAAACGGATGAAAGTAGGCGTAATTTCAACATATTCGTCGCCTTGGATATATTCCATAGCTTCTTCTAAACTGAAATTAATTTTTGGTACAATTCTCATTTTATCATCCGTACCTGAAGCACGCATGTTAGTTAATTGTTTTTCAGTACAAATATTTACCACTAAATCATCAGGGCGAATATGCTCGCCAATCACCATTCCTGGGTAAATTTCGTCCCCTGACTCAACAAAAAACTTACCACGATCTTGTAATTTATCAATAGAATAAGCTACCGCTTTACCTTTATCTTTAGAAATTAATACACCAGCAATACGACTTGGAATTGGACCTTTCCATGGTTCGTAATCTTTAAAACGGTGAGCCATAATAGCTTCTCCAGCTGTTGCTGTTAATACATTATTACGTAAGCCAATAATACCACGAGAAGGAATTTCAAACTCAATATGAGTTAAATCTCCTTTAGCTTCCATAATTAATAAATTACCTTTACGTTGAGTTACTAAATCAATTACCTTAGAAGCTGATTCTTGAGGAACATCAACGGTTAAGTATTCAATAGGCTCGCATTTTTGGCCATCAATTTCTTTAATAATTACTTGCGGCTGACCTAACTGTAATTCATAACCTTCACGACGCATCGTTTCAATTAATACAGATAAATGTAAAATACCACGACCAAATACTAAATACGAATCAGGTGAAGATGTTTCTTCAACACGCATCGCTAAGTTTTTTTCTAACTCTTTATATAAACGATCACGTAAATGACGAGAAGTTACAAATTTACCATCTTTACCAAAGAAAGGAGAGTTGTTAATTGTAAACAACATACTCATAGTTGGTTCATCAATTTTCATCGTTGGCATAGCTTCAGGATCTTCAAAATCAGCAACAGTATCACCAATTTCAAACCCTTCAATTCCTGTAAACGCACAAATATCACCAATTTGCACTTCAGAAACTTTAACTTTACCTAAACCTTCAAATACATATAATTCTTTAATACGAGATTTTTGAATTCTACCATCGCGTTTAACAACGCTAACTGGCATGTTTTCTTTAATGATACCGCGGAATACACGACCAACTGCAATACGACCAATAAATGAAGAATAATCTAAAGAGGTGATTTGTATTTGTAATGTTCCTTCGCGTTCTGGAGCTGTAGGAATATTAGCTAAAATAGTATCTAATAAATAAGTAACATCTGTTGTAGCTGTTTTATAATCAGGACCCATCCAGCCATTTTTACTAGAACCAAATACTGTTGGGAAATCTAATTGATCTTCTGACGCTTCTAAATTAAAGAATAAATCAAAAACTTGATCATGTACTTCGTCTGGGCGACAGTTTGGTTTATCTACTTTGTTTACAACAACAATAGCTTTTTTACCAGCAGCAATTGCTTTTTGAGTTACGAAACGCGTTTGAGGCATAGGACCTTCAAATGCATCTACTAATAAAATAACGCCATCGGCCATGTTTAAGGTACGCTCAACTTCACCTCCAAAATCAGCATGGCCGGGAGTGTCGATGATGTTAATTTTCGTTCCTTTATACATTACAGAAACGTTTTTTGCTAAAATTGTGATCCCACGTTCACGTTCTAAGTCATTGTTATCAAGGATTAACTCACCTGACGCTTGATTTTCTCTAAATAAATTACACTGGTGTAAAATTTTATCTACTAAAGTTGTTTTACCGTGATCGACATGGGCAATGATGGCAATGTTTCTAATTTCTGACATGTTTGTTTTTTTGATTAAGGGCGCAAAATTAGGG
>JANXRU010000311.1 GCA_025356715.1 Bacteroidota bacterium | reverse complement strand
AAATTTTGCATCATCAAACCAGTATCAATTTGACCTTCTTTTTTATTTAAAATTAAGCCTTCAATTTTATTAAAATTAAAATGTTTAATTTTCTTGTTTTCTAAAGAATAAGTCTCTTTACAATTTGTAAATGATTTCAATTGTTTATTAAAATATGAGATGGATTGAGCACATGTTTCAAACTTTTTTTTGGAATCAAATAATTCGTAACCGCCTAATTCTTTATAATCAATTTGTTTGTCACCTATTCGATTTCGTAATAATTCTAATCCTTTAATACGCATTTCTACCGTTTGCCAAACCCTATTTTCATCACTATTCTTTATATCAGATAAAAGTTCGCTAACACTTCCAAAACAAGCAAAACCAGCATTTTTAGTACTGGCGCCATTTGGTAAAATCCCTCTCTCGAGTATAACTACTTTTGCATTTTTGTTTTTTTCTTTATAAGAAATAGCAGCATTTAAACCAACGATACCACTACCAATTATAATTAAATCTATATGTCTAAAATAAGTTTGATTTTCCCAAAAACTAAAATTTGTAAAAGATTTATTTTTTTGCATATTATTTGAGTTTTAATTATGGAATTTTATGTAAATTTAAATCTTTATTAACAGGTATGACTGTTTTCTAATATTTTATGAAATTTGTTTATTTAATACTACTTTTTTCTTTATTTGCCAAGGGTTTATATTCGCAAACTGATGCAGAACCAGAAAAGCAAAGTCTTCAAATAGAAGGACAGATTACTAATAGCGAAGATAATCCTATGATTGGAGCTATTGTCCAAGTGTACCAAGGAGCAAAAGTGATTGGTACTTATCCAGTAGATTTGGAAGGAAAGTATTCATTTAAATTACCACTAGATGGTGACTACACAGTTGTCGTTTCAGCACAAAAAACAGTTACTAAAAAATTTATGGTTTCTACTAGAGGTGTTCCTCCGGAAAGAGCTGTTAATAAGTTTAGTACGATACAGGCCGACTTAGGACTGTTTGAAAAAATGGATGGTATTGATTATTCTATATTAAATCAACCTTTGCAAAAATATATGTATAAGGCTGACAAAACCAATTTTGGTTATGATGAAGCTTATTTTCAGCAAATGTTAGGTGGATTGCAACGACTAAGGGAATTAGAGGAAGCTGCTAGAAACAAAAAAAGAGAATTAGAGGCTAATTATGCAAGCGCAATTAAAACAGCTGACAAAGCATTCCAGAAAAAAGATTGGGCTACAGCCAAAGCTAATTATACAAAAGCAAAAGATTTAAAACCTGGGGAAAGTTATCCGAAAGATCAATTAGTTCAAATTGACATCATTTTAAAAGATCAGGATGCATTAAATAAGAAACTTGAAGAAGAAAAAGCGGGAGCAGCTAAAGCAGTAGCAGATAAGGCTGCCGCGGATGCTAAAGCAAAAGCTGACGCCGATGCATTGGCTAAGAAAAAAGCAGATGAAGATGCCGCTCGTTTAGCGAAGGAAAAAGCAGATAAGGCCGCCGCAGATGCTAAAGCAAAAGCTGACGCCGATGCATTAGCTAAGAAAAAAGCAGATGAAGATGCGGCTCGTTTAGCAAAGGAAAAAGCAGATAAAGAAATAGCGGATGCTAAAGCAAAAGGTGATTCAGAAGCTGCTCGTTTAGCGAAGGAAAAAGCTGACAAAGCAGCTGCAGATGCTAAAGCAAAAGCTGACGCCGATGCATTAGCTAAAAAGAAAGCAGATGAAGATGCTGCTCGTTTAGCGAAAGAAAAAGCAGATAAAGAAATAGCGGATGCTAAAGTAAAAGGTGATTCTGAGGCTACTCGTTTAGCGAAGGAAAAAGCCGCCGCAGATGCCAAAGTAAAATCTGACGCCGATGCGTTAGCTAAAAAGAAAGCAGATGAAGCAGCTCGTTTAGCTAAAGAAAAAGCAGATGCTCTTGCTAAAAAAGACGCAGAGGAAAAAGCTAAACATACCATATCTCCAGTTTTAGGAGAGGATAAATATAAATCAGCTATTAAGAAAGCGGATGATTTATTTAAAATGAAACGTTACGCTGATGCTAAAATTTCTTATGAAGATGCCTTAATAGCAAAAGCAAGTGATAAGTATGCTAAAGAGCGTTTAGCTGAAATTGAAAAACTTTTAAAATCAGATACAGCTACTGCAGAAACTATAGATTCAAGAATGAAAGCCTTATTGTTGAAATATCCATCTGGCGTAACTGAAGAAACAATTTCAGGTCCAGGCGTTGTTATTATTCAAAGAGCTGTTAATAAAGAGTCTGTTGTATATATATATCAGCGAAAAATATTTAATTGGGGTGGCACTTCATACTTTAGAGATGGAACCGCAATTACTGAATCGATTTTTGAACAAGAAACTAAACCTTAATTTTATTTATGCCATCTACTTCGGCTTCGCTCAATACAAGTATTTTTGAAGATGTTCACTGTTGCGTTTGTAGCAATACTAATCCTTCCGACTTTAAAGTAAATTACGAAAAAGAAACATTTTCTGTTATAGAATGTAAAACATGTTCGTTCACTTTTATTCCACCTTATTTTCGTAGAAAAGTATCTTATGAAAACTATAAGAATGAGGATGTTGCCACCGCCGTGCGTAATGGAAATAATTGGGTAAAAATTGAGCGTCATAAATTACGTTACGATTTAATTAAAAAATACAAACCAAGTGGTTCTTTGTTTGATTTAGGCGCTGGATGGGGTCATTTTATGCTTACAGGGCAAATGTTAGGTTATGAGGTTTATGGTATAGAAATAGCTGAACAACCTTACCTCTACTCTAAAAATGATTTAAAATTACCAGTTGATCACATCGATTTTTTTGAAATGAAAGAAGATAAAACATTTGATATCATAACGATGTGGGATGTGCTAGAACATATTGATAAAGCGGATGATGTAATTAAAAAATGCGCTCGTTTAAATTCTAAAGATGGGATTTTAGTTATTCAAGTTCCTCAAATTGATTCTTATTTTGCTAAAAAACAAAAAGATAATTGGAACATGATGGGCTTAGATCATGTTAATTATTTCGGTAAAAAAACAATTACTCAGTTATTAGCAAAACATGGCTATAAAGTAGAAACCATCAAATCTACTTTCGAAATAAAATTGTTTATCATGTATTCAATTTTACCTCTACTTAAACGTTTAAGAGGAAAGACTAAACAGACTCAACAACAAGCTAATAGCTCTTTAAATTCAGCGGAAAGACAAACGTATTTTAACACCTTTACCGAAAAGCCTTTATGGAAATTAAAACTTTATATGTGGGTTCATAACGTCATATATAAAACATTAACGGCTTTAAATATTGGTGAAGAAATGATAGTTGTGGCCAAAAAGGTTTCTTAGTAATTTAAATAAATTATTTGAATATCCGTAATTATACCTAAAATGATTATATTAGCGGTATGACATTATTAGAGTTTAGCAAAAGATTTCCAACTGAGAAAAGTTGTCGTTTACATTTTAAATCTGTTAGAGATAAGCAAGGTGTAAGCTGTAAAAA
>JANXRU010000227.1 GCA_025356715.1 Bacteroidota bacterium | reverse complement strand
AAAAAAGCCCGAACAAGTCGGGCTTAAAAATTTAATAGTGAGTGATTATGCGTTAACGCCTTTTAAAACAGCCGCCATGGTAATACCAATAGAAGCAGGGCTATCCACTACATGTAAACCACACTCGCGCATAATTTCCATTTTAGCTTGTGCTGTATCTTCATGTCCACCAACAATTGCACCTGCGTGCCCCATAGTGCGGCCTTTAGGAGCAGTTTGCCCAGCAATAAAACCTACAACTGGTTTTTTATTTCCATTTGCTTTAATCCAACGAGCAGCATCTGCTTCATAGCTTCCGCCAATTTCACCAATCATTACAATCGCATCTGTTTCAGGATCATTCATTAATAATTCAACCGCATCACGAGTAGGAGTTCCAATAATTGGATCGCCACCAATACCAATAGCAGTACTCACGCCTAATCCAGCTTTTGCTAATTGATCAGCTGCTTCGTAAGTTAATGTTCCTGATTTAGAAACTACACCAATACGTCCTTTTTTGAATACAAACCCTGGCATAATACCAACTTTTGCTTCATCAGCAGTGATAACACCTGGACAATTTGGCCCGATTAAACGGCACGTTTTTCCTTTTAAATATTCTTTTACAGCAATCATATCCTTTACAGGGATACCTTCTGTAATACAGATAATAACTTTAATGCCACCTTCAGCAGCTTCCATAATAGCATCAGCCGCAAATGCAGCGGGTACAAATATGATAGACGTATCAGCACCAGCTTTTTCAACAGCTTCTTGTACTGTGTTAAAAACAGGTCTTTCTAAGTGGGTTGTTCCACCCTTGCCTGGCGTTACACCGCCAACCACGTTAGTTCCATATTCTATCATTTGAGTTGCGTGGAATGTTCCTTCGCCACCAGTGAAACCTTGTACTATTACTTTTGAATTTTTTCCTACTAAAACGCCCATGTTTATTTAAGTTATAAGTTATGAATGATGAGTTATCAATTTAAAACTGATTTTTTTGATGCGCTAATTTAAGCAAAAACCTGTATTTAGATGCAAATATTTATAAATTTGTTTAATATATATTTTAAAAGAATGAAAAACGTCTACCATATGATTTCAGCCTTGTGTCTGTCCGTGCTTTTTGGCACTATTTGGTATTCGTGTTCTTATAAAAAAGTGGGAGAAGATTTAGATTTATATGCTATAGCAAAATCATCTGATAATTTTGTTTGGTATAAAAACAGTAATATTAAGCACAGTAAATCTATTGGCAGTGGACATGCACAGCCATTTTTTAAAACCCGATTTAATGCTATAGCAGCGCTAAATTTAGATTCTACGTTTAAAATAAAAACGGGAAGTCCTTTTGCTGAAGGCTCGGTTATTGTGAAAGAATTATATGAAGATTCAAATATAGATGTGTATGCTATTTTAGTAAAAAACGCATCTCACAAAAGTGCTGATTCAAGAGGCTGGGTATGGGGGTATATTTATGGAGATGGTTCTGTAAAGATTTCGTCATCTAAAAAGGGAAGCGATTGTTCTGGTTGTCATTCGCAGAGCGGGAATGAAGATTACATATTAATGAATAAGTTTTTCCCATAATAAAAACATCATGGTAAATTATACCCTAAATAATGATACGATTGCCGCATTAGCCACGCCGCATGGGTTTGGCGCTATAGCGGTTATTAGATTGAGTGGTAAAGATGCTATTGCAATCACCGAAAATGTTTTTTATACCAAAAGCCTTAAACAAAAAACGTTAGCCAACAAAGCCAGTCATACAGCTCATTTTGGGCTTATATACGAAAGTGAGGTTATTATTGATGAGGTTTTAATTACTATTTTTAAAGCACCTCAAACTTATACAGGTGAGGAGATAGTAGAAATTTCTTGTCATGGATCGGTATTTATACAGCAGCAAATTTTACAAGTATTATATAAACATGGGGCTCGTCCGGCACAAGCAGGGGAGTTTACATTACGTGCTTTTTTAAATGGGAAGTTAGATTTATCACAAGCAGAAGCCGTTGCCGATTTAATTGCGAGTAACTCAGCAACGTCGCACCAAGTAGCTATGCAACATATGCGCGGCGGCTTTAGTAGTAAGATTGCGGTGTTACGGGAAAATTTATTAAACTTTGCGTCTTTAATTGAACTCGAATTAGACTTTAGCGAAGAGGATGTTGAGTTTGCAGACAGAACCGATTTAAAAAAGCTCATCAATACCATTCAAACTATTATTGATAAATTGATAGGTAGTTTTGAAGTTGGGAATGTGATTAAAAATGGTATTCCAGTAGCTATTGTTGGCAAACCCAATGCTGGGAAATCA
>JANXRU010000184.1 GCA_025356715.1 Bacteroidota bacterium | reverse complement strand
AACAGCTTAAAACACCATTACACAAAGGTGCGGATTCAAAGGTGTGATATAAACCTAAATAGTGCCCAAACTCATGAGCTAAAACAGCTCCCTTATCTAAAGAAGGAATTAAAGGGAAATTCGTTGGATAGGAATTATTACCAATAGCATCCAAACGCATTACTACTCCGTCAATAGCATAAGACGACCAAGGGAAAGTACCATAACCAATTGTACCTGCGGGTAATATATTAGGAACACAATAAATGTTTAAATACTTATTTTTAGGAAAAACAGTATTAGAATAAACTCCACTACAACCGTTAGTCATAGCTAACATAGGAGTGAAAGTTGAAGCGGTTAATACACCTTGATTTAAGATCGCTGCATTACTGGTATTTAAGTAATGCATTACTCCTGGTTCTGCTGGAGTTGTCCATGCATTACTACAATTTTGAGCAACGCAAGCTAATCTAAATTCTATTTGAGTATTCACAGCATGAGGTCCTGCGGGATTACCTGTAAATAGTTGTAATTGTTTATTAAAGGCCGCGTTAATTTCTGCCAATTGCCATTTAATTCGAGCGTATGTAACAGTTGATGAAGAGCCACTTTCAATAATATGAAATACCACAGGCACTATATATGGGCCTCCTGATTGCACCTGATTGCCACCTCCTGATTGTATTATATTGTTATAACGAGCCATACTGTTTACAAAACCAGTATCTGTCATTAACTGAACCATTGTAGTCGAATCTAATCCACATTTCCATTGGTCGCCAGTTGTTAATGTGCCTGTGCCCTGCGCTTTCATTTGCCATACACTTAGCGTGCATACAAATAATAAAAAGAATTTAATTTTTTTCATAATCGTTATTTATTTTTAGGAAGCGAAGTACTTCTTTAAATAACGAATCACCAATTTATTTCACTTGTAAAAAACCAATCTTACTTGTATTTTACAACTACTATTTTTTTGCATCGGTGGGGTTTAATTTTTAAATTAGCAGGCCCAAATAGCACAAATATTTATGAAACACCCACTTACTAATATTGATTACGGTAAAAAACTGACACGACTACGAACAGCCATTTTTGCCAAACAAATTGATATTTCCTCGAAATTTAACATGAGTCAACAAGCTTACAGTAATTTAGAAAATGGTAAAACGCATTTTTCTATAAACATTATTAATAAACTTTGTCCTATTTTCAATATCACCTTTCAGGAATTTATGACTATGAATGATCAAGCTTCTCAAATTGCTATCAATCATCCTGATAACGATACCTTAAAGATTTTAGAGTTACATCATCAAAAAATTACACTGGAAAAAGATATACGTATTGTGCAATTAGAGTTAGAACTTAAAAAACATAAAAGACATCCTATCATTTCTCAAGAGCCTGCACCTATTTATGTGATGATATGATAAATAGTAAAAAAATTTAAATTATTTACGCTAGTTTGTAGATTTATTTTTTTTCAATCTATCTTCTAGTTCATCGATAGTCCTCTGTAATTGCAAGGTTAGTTCCTGTTCCTTTTTTCTTAAGGTATATACCATGTAACCTTCTTCAATCACTTCTTTTAGTTTAGCATCATTCCAAGGTTTTTGCAGGTAAGCATGAACTTTTCCTAAATTGATGGCGTCTTCCAAGCATTGCACATCGGCAAAAGCAGTCAATAATATTCTAATTTGATTGGGATATTTTTTGGCCGAATTAACCAATAACTCCGTACCTGATTTCACAGGCATACGCTGGTCAGTAATTAATACATGAATGTCGTTTTCCGAAAGGATAACCTCTGCTTCTTTTGCCGATAGAGCAGTAAAAATAGTAAACAATCTTCTGAAGGCTGCTTTAAATGATTGTAGATTATTTAATTCATCATCTACATATAACACGTTAATTAGTTTTTCGGTCATAAAAATTAATAGTTTTAATTATTAAAGTAAAACATGTTATTTAATTTGTTGTTATATTCCATAGCCAATATAAATCAAATATAAAACTAATTATGGTACAAAAATAATGTGTTCAACATAAAATATGCTACCGTTAAAGGGATTTTTAGCACAACTATTTTAGCGTTATTAAAGTTGTTATTATCAATGGCGGTGATACTATTACCACAAAGAGGATAGTAAATATCCCGCTC
The DNA here is from genome assembly GCA_025356715.1 of Bacteroidota bacterium. The sequence goes on along the minus strand of JANXRU010000184.1, from coordinate 40 downwards.
CGCTGCATTTCCCCTCCTCTCGTAAAAAAATATTTTATTG
>JANXRU010000181.1 GCA_025356715.1 Bacteroidota bacterium | reverse complement strand
ATACTTTAAAGATGCGATGTTTGATAGATTAACAATCGCTTCAGTTTTTAATTATGGGTAAGATTGCGGACAATCAATAAAAATATAGTTGGTTTGGTAAAGTATGGTATCAGGCATAAAATTATTCCTGATACCGAAGATCTATATTAGTAGCTTGAAAAAAATCGTATTCTAAAGCTATATATGTGTTTGCAATTGTGATTTGCAAGATTAGATAATTTTTAATCCAATTAGCAAAATATCATCAGTTTGTTCTGTATCGCCTTTCCAACTTATAAAATTTTGGTGTAATATTTTATGTTGCTCGTCAATGGCTTTATTTTGTATTGATACCAACAATTCTTTTAAAGGTTTGTACATAAATTTTTTGCCTTTGACTCCACCAAATTGGTCGGCATAACCGTCTGTGAAAATGTAAATAGAGTCACCTTGCTGCAATTCAATCTTGTGCATAGTAAAAGGCCTGGGATTGTCATTTTTGCCAATAGGTTGTTTATCGCCTTTTATTTCATATATATGGTTTGCCCTGATATACCATAACGGATTGTTTGCCCCAGACCAATGCAACTCATTTGTTTTCGTATTTAAACAACACAAAGATATATCCATTCCGTCTTTAACCTCCTCATTACTTTTTTCAAAAGTTTCCAAAACAAGCTCTCTTGTTTTGTCTAATATTTTTGCAGGCTCCGTGATGTCAAATTCTTTTACGACACGGTTAAGAGCGTTTGAGCATACTACACTTACTAGAGCTCCTGAAACTCCGTGTCCAGTACAATCGGCTGCTGCAAAGAGAACAAAATCGTTTATGTTTTCAACCCAGTAAAAATCACCTGAAACAATGTCTTTGGGTTGGTATAATACAAAACTTTCCGGCAATTTTTCTTTCCAATAACTGTCAGGTGGCAGTATTGCGGTTTGTATCCGTTTTGCGTAGTTAATACTATCAGTTATTTCTTTTTGCTTTTCCTCGATCGTCCATTTCTGTTTGCGAGTAACATTAAAGCGATTGAATTGAAAAATTGAAAAAATCGTAACTAAACATAAACCGACAATAACAGAAAAAATAATCATATTCTTTTTCTGGCTCTGCTCGATTCCAATTGCTGCCTGTTTTTCACTTTCTTTATTCAGTAACTCTATTTCTTTTTGTTTCTTTTCAGTTTCATACTTTCCAGTCATCTCAGAAATTTGTTCTGCTTTTTTTTGATTAAACATACTGTCCGTTAGAACATAGAATTTGGTATGATATTCGTAAGCTTCCTTATATTTTTTTTGCAAAAAAAATATTTCCGATAGGGCTAAATAATTTTCAGACATTAATTCCAAATCATTAATTTCTATGGAAAATTTTAGACTCATCTTAAAGTAGCGATAAGCAGAATCAATTTTGTTTGTTTGTTTATACAATTCACCAATATTTACTAGACGTATAGCAACGCCCTTCGTGTCATTCATTTTTTTACTAATTACTAATGCTTCTGAGTAGTATATCAACGCTTTATCAAATTCTTTTCTTTCATCAAAAATATTTCCAATGTTGCTTAATGTTGCGGCAATAGAAACAGAATCATTCAATTTTCTTTTCCCCTTCAGCGATTCTAATCCAAATAAAAGAGCAGTATTAAAATCTTTTTGTAATGAATAAGTAATTGATAAATTGTCTAAATTTAATGATATACCCTCCTCGTTTTTTAATTCTTTATTAATATTAAGTGCTTTGTTAAAATAATTCGAACCCTGTTTATAATTTCCTGTTTGTTGATAGACTAATCCAATATTATTCATTGAAATAGCTGTTTCTTTTTTAAGATGCAACCGCTCCCTTATTTTTAATGCCTTTAAAAGGTGCTCCAATGATAAAGCGTAGTTCACTTTTTGCAAATAAAATAGCCCACTCGCATTGTAAAACAGGGCAAGTTCCCCTTTATTATTTGTTTTTTCAGCTAATTGAATTCCTTTTTCTGCAAATATTATGGCAGAATCTGAGTGAGAATGATAATAGATGCGGAAAAGTTCAAAATAAATATTTGACGTAGCTGCATAATCTTCTTCAGTACCTAATTTATTTAACAAACTATCTGCATTTTTGTTTTCTTGGCTGAAGGAATATTTTAAGGATAGCAGAAAATAAAATAGAAATAATAAGACACGAAATAAAAAAGTTGGCTTGAACATAATTCCTTATATTATATAGGCCTAATATAGGCACAAAAAAAACAACAACCCCCTATTCGGGAGCTGTTGCTTAAGATTAAAAAGAATTATTTTTTTGAATATCCGTAATTATACCTAAAATGATTATATTAGCGGTATGACATTATTAGAGTTTAGCAAAAGATTTCCAACTGAGAAAAGTTGTCGTTTACATTTTAAATCTGTTAGAGATAAGCAAGGTGTAAGCTGTA
>JANXRU010000177.1 GCA_025356715.1 Bacteroidota bacterium | reverse complement strand
AGTTGATTACATTAAAAAATGCAGTCATATAATCAGGACGACGATTTTGGTAATGCAAGTAATAAGCATGTTCCCAAACATCCATTCCTAAAATTGGAGTTCCTTTGCAATCAGCGATGTCCATTAAAGGATTATCTTGGTTTGGTGTAGAACACACGCATAATTTACCTTCTTTCACACATAACCAAGCCCAACCTGATCCAAAACGGGTTGCGCCAGCAGCAGAAAAATCAGCTTTAAATTTATCAAAACCACCTAAATCTGTTTCAATAGCTTTTGCTAAATCTCCTGTTGGAGCTCCACCTGCATTTGGCGCCATGATTTGCCAAAATAAAGAGTGGTTGTAATGTCCGCCACCATTGTTACGAACAGCCATTGGGAATTTAGAAATAGATTTACAAATATCTTCAATGCTCATTTTTTCAGCATCAGTTCCTGCAATAGCATTATTTAAATTTGTAACATAAGCTTGATGATGCTTACTATGGTGGATTTCCATTGTTTTTGCGTCAATATGCGGTTCTAACGCATTGTAGTCGTATCCTAATTTTGGTAATTCAAATGCCATGTTGTTATTTTTTTAGGGGTTTATAATTGTTTGAGTTGTGTTATTGTTTGGGTAGGATTAGCGCTTCCAAATACGGTGTTACCAGCCACTAATACATCTGCACCGCAAGCTACTAATTTTTTATAATTTAATAAATCAACACCACCATCAATTTCGATTAAGGCTTTTGATTTTTTTTCTGTAATTAATTTTTTAAGTGCGGTTATTTTAGCGTAAGTATTTTCAATAAATTTTTGTCCACCAAATCCTGGGTTTACGCTCATCACACATACTAAATCAATATCAGCAATAACATCTTCCAATAAGTTAATAGAGGTGTGTGGGTTTAAAGCCACGCCTGCCTTCATGCCAGCATTTTTTATATTTTGAATAGAACGGTGTAAATGTGTGCAAGCTTCTATATGAACGGTTAATGTATCTGCTCCTGCTTCTTTAAATAAGGTTGTATATCTATCAGGGTCTACAATCATTAAATGCACATCTAATGGCTTTTTAACATGTTTTTGAATAGCTTTTAAAACAGGAAAGCCAAATGAAATGTTGGGAACAAAACACCCATCCATAATATCGATATGAAACCAATCCGCATCGGAATTGTTAATTAATTCAATATCTCGTTGAAGATTACCAAAATCGGCAGCTAAAACAGAAGGGGCAACTAAGTGTGACATAAATTTAATTTGAAATTCAAAATTATAAAAAATACACAGTTAAACTGTTTTTAGTTTTAACAAATTATAAAACTTACCTCTATAAATATTATAGGACAAAAAAACGTCACAAAAAAACGGAGACCCTAAACACAAGGCCTCCGTTTCCACTAAACTAAACGAACACTATCCTAAATAATCTTTTAAAATTTTACTTCTTGATGTATGCTTTAACCTTCGGACTGCTTTTTCTTTTATTTGGCGCACTCTTTCACGCGTTAGCTCAAACTTCTCCCCTATTTCCTCTAAAGAATGAGAATGCCCACCACTTAAACCATAATACAAACGCACTACATCTGCCTCGCGAGGCGTTAATCCATTTAAAGATCTTTCGATTTCGCTTCTTAAACTATCCAACATCAAATCTTTATCAGGAGCCTCGTCGTGCTGACTCTCCATTAATTCGTACATACTACCACCATCATCGGTATTGCCTATTGGCGCATCCATACTCATATGACGGCCTTGACTTTTCATAGTTTCCCTAATATCTTTAGGAGAAATATCAATTAATTCCGCAATTTCCTCTGCAATAGGCTCTCTTTCTAGGATTTGTTCCAATTTAGAGTGCGTTTTATTAATTTTATTAATAGCCCCAATTTTATTCAATGGTAATCTTACTATACGCGATTGCTCTGCTAATGCTTGCAAAATACTCTGTCTAATCCACCATACAGCATAAGAAATAAATTTAAAACCACGAGTTTCGTCAAATCGCTGAGCCGCTTTAATTAAACCCATATTCCCCTCATTTATTAAATCGGGTAAGCTTAATCCTTGATTTTGGTATTGTTTTGAAACAGAAACCACAAAACGCAAATTAGCTTTCACTAATTTATCGAGTGCTTTTTGATCTCCTAATCGGATTTTTTGAGCCAAAATAACTTCCTCATCGGCCGTTATCAATTCTACTTTACCAATATCTTGTAAATACATATCAAGCGAAGCTGACTCGCGATTCGTAATTTGCTTAATTATTTTTAGCTGTCTCATGGCACAAAAAATTTAATAAATGATACAAAAATGGGGGCTAAACTTTCAATAGAATTAAGTAATTGAAGTTTCTATATACTATTACGCAGAAAAGCGTAATTCGTTACAAGCTTTTGGGTGAAAGTCAATTTTAAATGATTGAATTTATAGTTTTATTTAGGCGAGGTTGATTAAGGAATTTAATTGTTGAAAAAAGGAGTCTTTTTACCCAAAAAAATTAAAATGTACAGCCAATATAATACCGATATTTAACAGAACTATGTTACAACATTTAAGGATACAGAATTTTGCTTTAATAGAGGAAACTGAGGTTGATTTTAGTAAAGGACTAACCGTTATTACAGGAGAAACTGGCGCAGGAAAATCTATTTTATTAGGAGCGCTTGGGTTAACTCTTGGAAATAGAGCTGATGTTGGTAGTTTGCATGATAAAACCAAAAAATGTGTGATTGAAGCTAAATTCAATATTAAGGCTTATCAATTACAATCTTTTTTTGAAGCACAAGAATTAGATTTTGAAGAAATAACAACCATACGACGAGAAATTACCCCTGAAGGAAAATCAAGAGCTTTTATTAATGATACACCTGCAAATCTTTCTATACTTAAAGAATTAGGAGAACGTTTAATCGACATTCATTCTCAACACGAAACGTTGTTATTAAAAGAAACAAATTTTCAATTTGAATTAGTGGATGCTTTTGCACAAACCACTGTTTTATTTTTGGATTACAAAAAACAGTTTGCTGCTTTACAAAAACTCCGTAAACAGCTACTAGAACTGTCGAGTCAAGAAGTTCAAGCAAAAAAAGAATTAGATTATTTTCAATTTCAATTTAATGAATTAGATGAAGCTAATATAAAAATTGGTGAGCAATTGCAATTAGAAGAAGAAAGCGAAACCCTTGAGAATGCGGAATTTATTAAAAGTAATTTATCTAAATCAGCATTAGCCATTAATGGCGGTGATGAAAATATATTATCTTCATTAGCTCTTATTAAACAGCAATTGCAAAGCGTATCTAAATTCGGAAAACATTTTTCTGAATTATACGAGCGTATTAATTCTGTATATATAGAATTAAAAGAATTAGCTAATGACCTTGATGGTGCTGAAGGCGATGTTGTATATAACAATGCGCGCTTAGAAGAGGTAAATACTCAACTTGATAAATTGAATCGTTTACTAAAAAAGCATGGAGTAACTAACGAAGAAGCGTTATTGAAAATTAAAGAAGATATTGAAAATAAATTAGTGCAATTTTCATCCTTAGAATTACAAATAGAAAAAACGACTAAAGAAATAAGTGTTGCTGAAAAAATCTGTAAGTCAATATCATTAGAGCTTTCCGACAAACGAAAAAAATCATTAGCTGATATTGAACAGAGCATAAAAACCATGTTAGGAACTTTATCCATGTCGAATGCGCAGTTCAAAATTGAGTTAACTACCCAAAAAGAATTGTCAACTAATGGCTTAGATCAAATTTCATTTTTGTTCACAGCCAATAAAGGTGCTGATTTTAAAGAATTACACAAAACAGCCTCGGGTGGAGAACTTTCAAGACTTATGCTTTGCATTAAAGCTTTATTAGCAGAACGTACTGCACTTCCAACCATTATTTTTGACGAAATAGATACAGGTGTTAGCGGAGATGTGGCAGATAAAATTGGAACTATATTATTAGCAATGGGCAAAACTTTACAAGTGATAACCATTACACATTTACCACAAATGGCAAGCAAAGGATTAAATCATTTATTTGTTTATAAATCTGATTCGAAAGATAAAACAACATCAAGCATTAAAGTATTGACTAAAGAAGAACGTATTGCTGAAATTGCAAAAATGCTGAGCACAGGAAATCCTACAGAAACGGCTTTAAAAAATGCTAAAGAATTATTAAATGCTTAAAAAAATTGCATCAAGAATACCAGCATTTTTAAAATTCATTATAAAAACTTATGGACTTGTTATTTGTATTTTCTTCTTATACAGATTACTATTTTACTTTGTAAACAAACCAGCTGATAATTCTGAAATCGCTCTTGGAATCACTTTTTCCGCTTTTGTGATTGGCATTTTATTTGACAATGCCTTATTTAGTTACATTTCATTTTTACCACTATTACTATTATTAATAAATTATTTTGCTAGAAATAAAATTAAATTTTTAAATCAAATTGCTTATAGCAGTTATGTTGTATTCATCCTACTCTATTTATTTATATGTGCGGCCGATATTCCCTATTATAGTCAATTTGGGAATCATTTAAATAAAACAGCACTCTTGTGGAATGAAAGTCCAGCATTTATGTTAGAAATGATTTTTAGTAATATTTCTTATTGGGGATTTCTAATTATTTACTTGCTTTCTGCGATTATATTTTATTATTTAATGTATAAAAACTTCAAAACATTTTCGTTACAAATAAAAACAGAAACGCGTATTAAATTTCCTTACATTATCTTATTATTTTTATGCTTAGTTGGCCTCAATATTTTAGGTGCCCGAGGTAGAACATCCAGCAAACAAGTTTTACATGAGGGATTGTCAATTATTTCAACAGATCCATTCACAAATCAAATTGCATTAAATCCAAACTATACGTTTTGGAAATCAATTTTAAAATCTAAAAAAAATAGTTATTATCAAATTCCAAAAAACATAAATGAAGAAATTGCTTTCACTCGAAATTATCTTGGTACAGAATCTGACTTTAAAAAAAACATAGACAGAATAGTTAAACCAGATTCGGCCAAAACCAACTTTAATATTGTTATTGTGGTGATGGAAAGCTCATCGGTTTATAAAATGGGCTACTATGGTGGTAAAAATCTAACGCCACAACTACACAAATTAAATAAAGAAGCCGTTTTTTGTGAGAATTTTTTCTCTTCAGGAATACATACATTCAATGGTTTATTTTCTATAACGACAGGATTTCCTAGTATTTTAACTGA
>JANXRU010000176.1 GCA_025356715.1 Bacteroidota bacterium | reverse complement strand
TATTGAAGGGCAGTTTGACATTTGTCAGCGTTGCCATTTACAAGGTAATACCATATTAAAAGAAGGTAAATCTTTTTATGATTTTAAGCCTGGCATGAAGCTAAGCGATTATATGACGGTGTTTTTACCAAAATACAAACATGCAGATGATGAGTTTATTATGGCTTCGCATGCCGATAGATTAAAACAAAGTCCATGTTTTATTCAGTCGTTAGAAAAAAGTAAAAATACAAAATCATTGAAACCATACAAAGAAGCAATGACTTGCGTAACCTGCCACAACCCACATATAAGCGTGAGAGAAACAAATAAAGAAGTTTTTAATGACGCGTGTAGGAAATGCCATCAGAACCAGATGAAAGGGACAGAAGAGGCGAAAGGGATTCGAGGGACTGAAGGGATGCAAAATCTTTCAAACTTAACTTGTTCAGATAAATCAGTCATTCGAAATTCAAAACTTAAAACTCAAAATTGTGTAGGTTGTCATATGCCTAGCTCTGGATCTATCGATATTCCTCATGTTTCTGTGCACGATCATTATATTCGGAAACCATCACGCCAAGGCGTGACTAAAAAAGATAAGCAAGCGTTAAAAGAATTTATTGGATTGTATGCTATCAACGAAAAAAATCCCAGTGCCTTTATTAAAGCAAAAGCATATTTGAATCAGTATGAAAAATTTGAACCTAAGCCCTATTACCTTGATAGTGCAACAATGTATTTAAAAGATAAAACAGATGCTGAATTAAAAGCAAACATTGAACCCTTAGTGCAATTGTATTTTATCAAACAAAATTTTTCTCAGATTATTTCATACATCAATCGTTTAACCGACACGTATTTATTGAGTTCCAAATTAACTGTTACCTCCTACTCCAACGAAAACGCCTGGACCTGTTATCGCATTGGAGAAGCCTTATATGCAGAAGGCAATGTGCAACGCGCCATTCTATATTTTAAAAAGGCGGTTAGCTTAGCGCCTTTAGGATTAGAGTTTAAAAATAAATTAGGCTCTGCTTTAGCTTCTAATAGACAATTAGCAGAAGCCGAAAAACAATATACAGAAATACTAAGCGAATTCCCTAAACATGTTTCTGCCTTAACTAATTTAGGATTTTTGAAATTACAGTATGGTGATGCCTTAAGTTGTCAAACCCTCTATTTTAAGGCTTTAGCGATTGATCCTGATTATGAACCTTTACTATTGAATATAGCAGGTTTGTATGCGTATCAAAAAAACTTTAAACAATCAAAAGTATATTTAGAGCGTTTGCTAAAAAAGAATCCAAATAACGTGCAAGCAAAACAGGCGTTGATACAAGTTAGTGGGGTGATGATAAATTAAATTCTAATTCCAATCACACAAACATCATCCACCTGCTCTAAATTTCCTTTCCAATTTTCAAAAACTTCGTGTAATTTTTGTTTTTGAATTTCCATCGACTCATGCGAAATTGAAATCAATAATTCTTCCAATTGTTTATACTTAAACTTCTTGCCTTTTGGTCCTCCAAATTGATCAGGAAAACCATCAGTTAAAGTATAAACCATATCGCCTGATTGTAAATCAAATTCATGTTGAGTAAATGGTGTATTATCCTTGTCATGCTTACCAATAGGCATTCTATCTGGTACTAAAGAAATAAATTCAACATCCCCCGTCCTTCGGACACCCCCTTCAAAGGGGGAAAGAGAACGAATAATCCAAACCGGATTATTAGCAGCAGAGTAGGTCATCCTCACCCTTCCGTCCCTCTCCTTCAGAGAGGGAAACTCAAAACTTACCAAACTGCAATCCATGCCATCTTTTCCTCCCTCTGCACTTCCATCTTTTTTTAAACGTTCGATAATTGTTTTACGTGTAGCGTTCAAAATACTAGCTGGTTGCAGGAAGCCATCTTTTACAGCTGACTCAATACTGGTAATATTTAATAAACTCATAATAGCCCCAGGCACTCCATGCCCTGTACTATCAGCCGTTACTAAAACAAAAGACCCCTCCCCAACCCTCCCCGAAGGAGAGGGAGTAGAACAACCCCAGTAAAAATCTCCACTAACTACATCTTTTGGTTTGAAGAAAACAAAATGATTATTTAAATTTTCATCCAATAATTCTCTCGTTGCTAAAAAACTGCGTTGAATTCGCTCAGCGTAATTTATACTATCGGTAATCTCTTTGTGTTTTTCCTCTATAATGTGTTTTTGTTCGCGTATATCTTCGGTTGCTATTTCAATTTTTTGTTCTAACTCTTTTTGACGTTGTTTTAATTTTTTCGTTTGTTGTTTTATTATTAAATAAACAATTCCTATTAGCATTAAAGCATACAGGGTGTACATCCACCAAGTGCGGTACCAAGGTGGTAAAACTTTAAATGTGTAGCTTAATACTTGGCTCCACTCGTTATTACCATCGGGGCCGGTGTATTGCGCTTTTAACTTAAAGGTGTAAGTACCTTCGCTTATGTTACCAAATGTTGCTTCGCGTTTTTTTAATACGGGACTCCACGTTTTATCATAACCCTCGAGCCTGTATTGAAAATTTAATAAATGCGAGCGCGATAACTGCACGGCATTAAACTCAAAGGTTACATTGTTATGTTCATAAGGCAACACTAAATTTTGTGGTATGGGATAAAATTTTGTAATACCATCGAACTCAATGCCTGCATATTGTTTTTGTAAAGTATTTCGTTCTACATCCGATAATATTTTACCATAGGTAATTATTTCTTGTTGTACAAGGATGGCGCTGTCTAAAGCAGAAGTTTGAGATTGCTTCGTGCCTCGCAATGACGATAGCGCATAATAACAAATATTTTCTTCATTTAATTTTATTTTGTATAAAATAGGTGTAGGTGGTTTTGGGTTACGATTTAATGCAGTAAAATCTATACGCACCAGTGCAGTAGCATCGCTACCGGTGCCTGCCCAGTATGTGCCTTTACTATCCTGAAATAAACATTTTTGCCCCACATTTACATCTTTAACAGGGTAGCCTGTGGCGGAGTTAAAGGTTTCTGAAACCAAATCGTAATATGTTGTTAACTCTTGGTTGTTTAAATTATTTTGAAAAGGGACTTGTTTTTTGGTGGCATGGTACTGTAACTTTGGAGTGAAAGAAACGCCCACCCACACTCCAAAGTTTGTTGCAATAACTATGTTCTTACCGGTTTTATCGGCTACTACTTGTGTAACCACATCATCGGGCAGCCCTTGAGCAGTAGTATAATTCTTAAACGTTTTACCATCATACCTACTTACGCCACCGCCATCAGTACCGAACCACAGGTTTCCCGTTTTATCTTCGGTGATGCTTAAAACTCCATTATTGGCGAGCCCTTGAGCAGTAGTATAATTCGTAAACGTTTTACCATCATACCTACTTACGCCACCGCCCTGTGTACCGAACCACAGGTTTCCCGTTTTATCCATTATGGAGCAAGCAATGGCATCTAAAGCAAGGCCATCATCGGTGGTAAAGGTGGTAAAGTGGGGTTTGCCTTGGGGGGTAAGTGTATCGAAAGCTGTTGTAATTGCTTTTTTTAAATCAATTTTAATTTCACTACCGTCTTTTTTCTTTTTTATGTAAAAGCCACCATCCTTTGTGGGTATAGGTATTACTTTGGGTTCACCTGCTGTTATTACAACAGGTAATTTTATTGTGTCTTTGCCTGGAGTTAAAACAAGAGGGGCCTCTTGGGCTTCGAGAGCCTCAGCCCCCGAAGGGTTATTTTTTTGCTGTTTGTTTTCTTCTTTGCAGGAGAAAAGGGAAAGGAATAAAAATAGAATATAGAGTTTTTTCATCAGTATAAATATAATAAAAAAAGTCCTCACAAATTGTGAGGACTTTGATTTTTAAGTTTGAGATACATCACTTGGTCTTCGAGAGCCTCAGACGTCAGTGATGTTACATATTCCTTCTGTACTGCTTTCCATGCTTCGGCTTATTTCGACTTCGCTCAATAACCGCCGCTCAGCATCTTTGGTCAATTAGTATTACATGTTTCTGCGGTACTGACCTCCAACCTCAAACAAGCATTTGGTTACTTCACCTAAGCTCATAAATTTAGCGGCATCCATTAATTCAGCAAAAATATTTTTGTTTTGTATCGCAGCTGTTTGCAGGCGTTTTACCATTTCATCGTGTTTATCAGCATGTGTTTTATGTAACTCTGCTAGCATGGTAATTTGATATTCTTTTTCTTCGGTAGTAGAACGTATTACCTCGCGAGGTAATACAGTTGGACTTCCCTTACTAGATAAGAATGTATTTACACCAATGATTGGATATTCGCCAGTGTGTTTTAATGTTTCGTAGTATAAACTTTCTTCTTGTATTTGTCCGCGTTGATACATCGTTTCCATAGCGCCTAATACACCGCCACGTTCAGAGATGCGATCAAATTCAGTTAATACAGCTTCTTCTACTAAGTCGGTTAATTCTTCAATGATGAAAGAACCTTGTAATGGATTTTCATTTTTAGCTAAACCTAACTCACGATTAATAATTAACTGAATAGCCATGGCTCTACGAACCGATTCTTCTGTAGGTGTTGTAATGGCTTCATCATAAGCATTTGTATGTAATGAATTGCAGTTATCATAAATGGCGTATAACGCTTGCAGTGTTGTTCTAATATCATTAAAGTCAATTTCTTGTGCGTGTAACGAACGACCAGAAGTTTGAATATGATATTTCAACATCTGACTTCTCTCATTTCCACCGTAACGTAATTTCATAGCTTTAGCCCATATACGACGGCTTACACGACCAATGACAGAATATTCCGGGTCAATACCATTACTAAAGAAGAAGGATAAGTTTGGCGCAAAATCATCAATATGCATTCCGCGACTTAAGTAGTATTCTACAAATGTGAAACCGTTAGCTAAGGTAAATGCTAATTGAGAAATAGGATTGGCTCCTGCTTCTGCAATGTGATAACCGCTGATAGAAACCGAATAAAAGTTACGTACCTTTTGATCGATGAAATATTGTTGCACATCACCCATTACACGCAAACTAAATTCTGTACTAAAAATACAAGTGTTTTGTGCCTGATCTTCTTTTAAAATATCTGCTTGCACCGTACCACGTACTTGCGATAAAGTGGTTGCTTTAATTTTTTCGTAAACATCTTTTGGCAAAACCATGTCGCCTGTAACACCTAGTAACATTAAGCCTAAGCCGTTGTTACCTTCAGGTAATTCGCCTTGGTAAGTTGGACGAACTGTTCCTTTTGCTTTATAAATAGCAATAATTTTTGCTTCTACTTCTTTTTCTAATTTATGTTCTTTGATGTATAACTCGCATTGTTGATCGATAGCGGCATTCATAAAAAATGCTGCTAATGTTGGCGCAGGCCCATTAATAGTCATTGATACAGATGTTTTTGGATCTGCTAAATTAAAACCAGAGTATAATTTTTTAGCATCATCTAAACAACAAATACTTACACCACTATTTCCAACTTTACCATAAATATCCGGACGGTGATCTGGGTCGTTACCATATAACGTTACGCTATCAAATGCTGTACTTAAGCGAGCAGCAGGCAATCCTTTACTTACATAATGAAAACGCTTATTTGTTCTTTCTGGCCCACCTTCGCCAGCAAACATACGGGTTGGATCTTCGCCTTCGCGCTTGAAAGGATAAATACCAGCTGTGTAAGGAAAATCCCCAGGAAAATTTTCTTGCAACGTCCATTTTAAAATATCTCCCCAAGATGTATATTTTGGCGAAGCAATTTTGGGAATTTTTGAATGAGATAAAGATTCGTAATGTGTTTCAATTTTCAACACTTTATCACGCACTTTAAATTCATAAAACTCACTGCTGTATAATTTCTTCTTTGCTTCCCACCCTTCTATTACTAATAAATGATGGGGATCTAAATCTAATTTTGTTTTTTCAAATGCTTCTTGTAACCCTTTAATCAAACGATCTTTATCATCCATTTTAGATTCAGAAATCGTTTCGATGGTTTTTTGAATACCATATAATTTTTGAGCCACCTCTGCTTGTGCATTGGCTCTCTTATCGTAATTACGGTTGTTCTCCGAAATCTCTGATAAATAGCGTGTTTTGGAAGGAGGAATGATATATATTTTTTCGCTCATCTCTTCGGTGATATGAAATTGAGAAGCTAAAGCCTTATTACCAGTTTTCTCAACCATTTTATTCATTACCGCTTTGTATAAACGGTTCATGCCTGGATCATTGAATTGAGAAGCAATGGTTCCAAACACTGGAATATCTTCATCTGCAATTTCCCATAAGTTGTGATTGCGTTTGTATTGTTTTTTGACATCACGAATAGCGTCTAATGCACCACGTTTATCGAATTTGTTTAAAGCAATAATGTCGGCAAAATCCAACATATCAATTTTCTCTAACTGAGTAGCAGCACCATATTCAGGCGTCATCACATACAAACTCATGTTAGAGTGTTCAATGATTTCTGTATCCGATTGTCCGATACCAGACGTTTCCAAAATAATTAAATCGAAATTCGCCGCTTTACAAATGTTAACAGCATCTTGCACATATTTACTTAATGCTAAATTACTTTGACGAGTAGCCAACGAACGCATATACACGCGATCATTTTTAATAGCATTCATGCGTATTCTATCGCCAAGCAAAGCACCGCCTGTTTTACGTTTTGATGGATCAACCGAAATAATCGCAATTTGTTTATCTTTAAAATCAATTAAAAAACGACGCACTAATTCGTCTACTAAACTTGATTTTCCTGAACCACCAGTGCCCGTAATGCCAAGCACAGGCGTTTGAGATTTTTCTGCCTTTGCTTTTAATTCGTTTAACAAGCCAATGTTTTCTTCATTAAAATTTTCGGCAGCTGAAATAATGCGGGCTAATGATTTGTAATTTCTTTCTGCAATTTTATCTACATCATTTTTAATATGTGTACCAGTAGCATAATCACACTGACGTAATAAATCGTTAATCATTCCTTGCAAGCCCATTGATCGTCCATCATCGGGTGCGTAAATACGTGTAATGCCATACGCATGCAATTCTTCAATTTCTGTTGGAAGAATGACGCCACCACCGCCACCAAATAATTTGATGTGTTCGCAACCTTGCTCTTTCAACAAATCATACATGTATTTAAAATACTCAACGTGTCCGCCTTGATATGATGTTACAGCAATCGCATTGGCATCTTCTTGAATAGCACAATTAACCACTTCTTGCGCACTTCTATCGTGACCTAAATGTATTACCTCTGCCCCACTCGATTGAATAATGCGACGCATAATATTAATAGCCGCATCGTGCCCATCAAATAAAGCGGCAGCTGTTACAATACGAATTTTATGTTTAGATTGATATGGTGTAGTTTCCATTGGAAATAATTTTAAAATATAGTTGACTAATATAAGTGTTTTTCTTGTTTTGAAAGAAGAAATTAGTCGATTTTACGAGCTGTTTTAAATAAAAAAAATTAGGAGTAGGATAGATTATTTATGAGGACTTACCTCTTTTGCCCATGATTTGGTAATAGAAAATTCCCACAAATAAAAACCCTAAGGCAAAGGGAATGGAAGCAATTTCTTTGTAATTTAATAAATTATAAAACTCCATGAGCATCCAAAAACTGTTTGCTATTATCCAGCTCAAAATAGCTAAATTAATATAGCGATCGTTCGTTTTTCGGGTATGATATACTATCAATATAGCCAAACCAATGGTTGGAACAATCATAATGGTGCCAAGCATTTTCAGACCAAGCATCCAACAACTATCTTTCATAAGCCATAAAACAACATGCAAATATTCATAATGTCTTATTTTATTTAAAATATCCATAACTTTTATAAAATTAATACTTTAGTTCAATTTATTTTTGGTTTTTTCGACTACGCTTTTTTTGACTGTTTAATCGCTTAATTGTTATCTTTAACCTTAAATTAAGTACTCTAAAGATTTATGATTCAATTCGAAAAATATAAACTCAAAAACAATTTAACGGTTATTGTTCATCAAGACAAAAGCACGCCCATGGTGTGTTTAAACATTATTTATGATGTGGGCGCTCGAGATGAAGATGAAAACAAAACGGGTTTTGCGCATTTATTTGAACATTTAATGTTTGGAGGTAGTGTTAATATTCCTAATTACGACGAGCCATTACAGTTAGTTGGCGGCGAAAACAATGCCTTTACGACGAATGATATAACTAATTATTATTGCACCGTTCCTTCAGAAAATATTGAAACGGCCTTTTGGCTTGAAAGTGACCGTATGTTAAGTTTAGCCTTCGATGCTAAAAGTTTAGAGGTACAACGCAGTGTGGTTATCGAAGAATTTAAACAACGCTATTTAAATCAGCCTTATGGTGATGTGTGGTTATTGCTTAGACCATTAATTTATAAGGTGCATCCATACAAATGGGCAACTATTGGCAAAGAAATTAAGCATATAGAAGATGCGACCATGGCTGATGTAAAAGACTTTTTTAAATTACATTACAATCCAAGTAACGCTGTATTAGTTGTTGCTGGAGATGTGGAGTTTGACCAAGTAAAACAACTCGCCAAAAAATGGTTTGAACCAATAGATGCAGGCATTAAACCTAAACGTAATTTACCTGCCGAACCACCACAAACAGAATATAGAAGTTTAACGGTTGAACGTGATGTTCCAATAAATTCAATCTACCGCGCATATCGTATGTGTGCCCGAACAGATGCTGAATACCACACAGTAGATATTTTATCTGATTTATTATCACGTGGCAACTCTTCTCGTTTATATAAAAACTTAATAAAAGACAAACAATTATTTTCTGACATTCATGCTTATGTGATGGGTGAATTTGATAAAGGATTATTTGTGATTTCGGGTAAAGTAAATGATAACATTTCTATAGAAGAAGCTGAAGCAGGAATTGATGCGGAAATTGAGAAAATGCAAAATCAATTAGTTGAAGATGATGAATTACAAAAATGTAAAAACAAAGTTGAATCAACCGTAACATATAGTGAAACAGATGTATTAAATAAGGCTACAAACCTTGCTATATCTGAACTTTTAGGTGATGCCAATTTGATTAATTTAGAAATAGAGAATTATCAAAAGGTAACGGCTCAGCAAATACAAGAACAAGCTAAATTAATTTTAAGAAAAGAAAATTGCTCTACCTTATTTTATTTAAAGAAAAATAAATGATACAATTTACCACTTTACACTCTGCCTCTTCCTTTGCTGATTTATTAGCATTAGAGCGAAAAGAATTTTCATTAAATCAACGCGTTGATTTTTTGGAATATCAAAAACAACGATTACTTTTTCTTGAAAAACAAATTTCAAATCCTAATATAAAAGCACTATACGATTACGTAAAAACAACAAAACCAAATATTGCGGTTTTTGCAGGCAGCTTTAATCCCTTTCATAAAGGTCATTACAACGTATTACAGAAAGCAGAACGATTGTTTGATAAAGTTATTATTGCCTTTGGTAAAAACCTTGATAAAGAACAAAGAACTTGGGCTATCCCTAAAACCATTAGCAACAGACAACAAGCTGAATATAATGGGTTAGTAACCGACTACGTTGATTCATTAGGGTATGATGTAACGGTAGTACGCGGTTTAAGAAACTCCACTGATTTTCAATACGAACAAAATCAATACCGATATATTCAAGAATTAAAACCAGATATTAATATTATCAATATTTTTTGTGATAAGGAGTTTGAGCACATCAGTT
This sequence comes from Bacteroidota bacterium, assembly GCA_025356715.1. The sequence goes on along the minus strand of JANXRU010000176.1, from coordinate 12,738 downwards.
CTTCAGGTATCAGAACACTTGAAAAATTCAATAAGCATCAAAGTTATTTATTGGACTAGATAAAAAGGTTCTATAAAAATTTTAAAGTAGTGGTTCTTGATTCAACATTGAGTTCTATATCTTTTCCAAAATATAAAGCTAGGTTTCTATCAATGTGTCCGGCTGGGAAATCAAAGCATACCGGAAAACTATACTCCTTAACGGCATCCAAAATAATTTCTTCTTCTATTTTACCAAAAGGAATTGCATTATCCTTCATGTCTGTCATTCCACCAACAATAAGGGCTTTCAGGTGTTTTAGTTTTCCCGATAACTTCAATTGCATCATCATCCTATCAACATGATACAAGTATTCATCCAAATCTTCTATAAATAAAATCTTTCCTTTCGTATCAATATCATAAGGTGTTCCTGAAAGCGCATAAAGCAGAGATAAATTTCCGCCAACTAATTCGCCAGTAGCTGTTCCAACTTTATTTAAGAAATGAGAATCGATGCTGACTTGATGATGTATTCCAAACAAAGCATCCATCAAGCTTTTAGTAGCTTCTGTGTTTTTAGAAAAATTTAGAGGCATCGTTGCATGTAAAGAGGCAATGCCTAAATGATGGATTGCACTATGTAAAACCGTGACGTCGCTATAACCCACTAACCATTTGGGGTGTTTTTGAAACTCTGTAAAATCAATGTGATCTAAAAGCCTTACCGTTCCATACCCGCCACGCGCAATAATAATTGCTTTAATGTTTTTGTTGTCTAAGGCCCATTGTAAATCAGCCGAACGCTCTGCGTCAGAACCCGCAAATTGATTTTCTGTTTTAAATAAATGTTCGCCACAAATTACCGTTAAACCATAACTCTCCAAAAATTCAATAGTTGGGTTAATTTCTTCTTTACTGATTTTACGGGCTGTAGCAATGATCGCCACAGTATCTCCTTTTTTTAAATAAGCGGGTATTTGTATCATGTGATTTTTAACACCCATTACATCCAATTTACGTTGGCTAAATAATGGCATTTTTTACGTTTTTGTATTCCTGTTAAATGTTATCTTTACACAATTTTACAGCAATTTCTCTTCATTTAAAATAGTATGGCTCAAACTTATAAACGCACACTTGTTACATCCGCATTACCTTATGCTAACGGACCAGTTCATATTGGCCATTTAGCAGGTTGCTATTTGCCTTCTGATATTTTTGTTAGATATAAACGTAGCAAAGGAGAAGACATATTATTTATCTGTGGTAGTGACGAGCATGGCGTGCCTATTACCATTAAAGCCAAAAAAGAAGGGATTACACCTCAGGATGTAGTAGATAAATACCATAAAATGATGGGAGATTCTTTTAAAGAATTTGGAATTTCTTTTGATGTATACTCTCGAACATCCAGTAAAATTCATCATCAAACAGCTTCTGATTTTTTTACGGTATTATATGATAAAGGCGTTTTTACTGAGCAAATTACTGAACAGTATTACGACGATGAAGCAAAACAATTTTTAGCCGACCGCTATATTGTTGGAACTTGTCCAAAATGTGATAATCCAAATGCGTATGGCGACCAATGTGAAAAATGTGGTAGTACGCTCAATCCAACAGATTTAATTGACCCGAAATCAACTTTAAGCGGAAGCAAGCCCATCTTAAAAGAAACTAAAAATTGGTTTTTGCCTTTAGATAAATTACAACCAAAAATACAAGCTTACTTAGATAAACATACCGATTGGAAAAACAATGTGTATGGGCAATGTAAAAGTTGGCTAGACAGTGGTGACGGCTTACAGCCTCGTTCCATGACGCGTGATTTAGATTGGGGAGTGCCTGTTCCTGTAAAAGGCGCTGAAGGAAAAGTATTATATGTGTGGTTTGATGCGCCTATAGGTTATATATCTGCCACTAAAGAATTACGTCCTAACGATTGGGAATTATATTGGAAAGATAAAGACACGCGCTTAATTCATTTTATTGGAAAAGATAATATTGTTTTCCACTGCATCATTTTTCAAAGTATGTTAATGGAACATGGCGATTTTATTAACGCTGACAATGTTCCTGCTAATGAATTTTTAAATTTAGAAGGTGATAAAATTTCTACCTCTCGTAATTGGGCGGTTTGGTTGCACGAATATTTATTGGAATTTAAAGATAAACAAGATGTGCTTCGTTACACCTTATGTGCCAATGCGCCTGAGAACAAAGACAATGATTTTACTTGGAAAGATTTTCAATCGAAAAACAATAATGAGTTAGTGGCCATTTTAGGCAATTTTGTAAACCGCACACTTGTTTTAACACACAAATTTTACAACGGACAAGTGCCAGCAGCTGAGCGCTACACCAAAGAAGATTTAATTGTATTAGAAGAGTTAGCGTCTTTCCCTGACAAAATTTCGGCATCCATTGAGCAATTTAGATTTAGAGAAGCGCTGAGTGAAATGATGAATTTAGCTCGGCTAGGAAATAAATATCTAGCAGAAACAGAACCTTGGAAATTAATTAAAACGGATGAAGAACGTGTGAAAACTGTTATGAACATTGCTTTACAGATTACTTGTAATTTAGCCATTGTTTGCGAACCTTTTATTCCATTTACTTCTCAAAAATTATTTGCCTTACTAAATATGCCAACTTTAAAGTGGCATGCAGCTAAACAAACCTCAAATATGGCATCCGGACACATCATTAATAAAGATGAATTGTTGTTTGCAAAAATTGAAGATGCAGAAGTGGAAACACAAGTAAAAAAATTAGAAGATAGTAAAGAAGCTAATGCTTCTACGACTATGGTAACAGCCATCGAGCCAGCAAAACCAGAAACCTCTTTCGAAGACTTTAGTAAAATGGATATTCGTACTGGAACCATTTTAGAAGCCGAACGAGTTCCTAAAACCGATAAATTATTAAAGCTGAAAATAGACACAGGCATTGATCAACGTACTGTTGTTAGTGGAATTGCAGCGTATTATAAGCCAGAAGATATTATCGGGCAACAAGTAAGTATTTTAGTGAATTTAGCGCCACGAAAAATAAAAGGCATTGAAAGTCAGGGAATGATATTAATGGCTGCAAATACTAAAGGTGAATTAAGTTTTATTGCTCCTACTAAACCTGATTTTCATAATGGTTCAGATATTAAGTAAGTTCGTTTTACTCTTTTTTGTTTTTAATGCTCGCATCTGTTTTTCACAAGACGAAGGCGTAAAACCTCCCGTGTATAATGAATACAAAGGAGATTCATCTTATACTAATTTTAATCAATTACGCTTTGATGTGGCAAAAGCTCAAATCAATTTATTGAAAACTGGCGCTCTCTTAATAAGACTAAGAACGAATGCGGGAACTATTTCAAAATTAAAAAAAGCAGGGAATATAGATTTAGCAACTCAAGTGGAAAGAGAGATTCAGCTTAAAAACAAAGCGATTATGAGAGCCTACAAACAAGAATTTAATTTTTGTCCCGTTTATTTTTTCAATTCAGATTGTTCAGATTCGGTGAAGCATAAACATTTAGAAGGCATTTTTGTTGATTCCAATTTGGTTGTAGATCCAACAATTGTTTGTACGGCTAACTTTTATTTAATAGCGGAACAAGGGGGTATTTATAATTCTTCTTTAGGTATTGTTCGTGAGTCTTCCGCTCAACAAGCAGTTGAGAGTGGAACAATTTTTAGAGATGTTTTTATAGTGATTAAAAATCGTTATTTTATTCAAGTTCATAAACCATTTCCGTATTTTCAAAAAGGATTAATCGTAAAAAATTATAGACAGTATATGAAAGATTTTAACGAACGACTGCAGGAGTTTTATTTAAAGAATAGTAGTTTTAAAATGAGTTCAGAATTAAAAGATTATGTTTATTAACTTTTAATCATGTTCATTTTAAAGGAGATTTAAGAACTAGAATATTAATTATATTTACGTACGATGCAACAACTTTTTATTACCTGGAATCCAAGTCCTGATATTTTTACAATCCCTTTTATTGATTGGCCAGTAAGGTGGTATGGACTTTCTTGGGCTTTGGCATTTATTGGCTGTCATTTTTTTATGAATCGGATTTTCAAAGCCGAAGGAAGAACCGACAAACAGCTGGATTCGTTGACACTATATATTGTTGTAGCTACTATTTTAGGTGCAAGAGTTGGGCATTGTTTATTTTACCAACCCGAATATTACTTAGCCAATCCTTTAGATATTTTAAAAGTTTATGAAGGCGGATTAGCAAGTCATGGCGGTGCCATCGGAATTATTATTGGCATGTGGTTATATTGCAGAAGTACCAAAGAAAAATGGATGTGGTTGTTTGACCGATTAGTAGTGGTGGTTCCTTTCGCTTCTTTTATGATTCGTTTCGGAAATTTAATGAATTCTGAAATTGTTGGAAAAGCCACCACATTACCTTGGGGGTTTAAATTTTTAAATAATGACGACGACTCTATCGCGTTTCATCAAGCAGGTATTGAAATACCAGTTCGTCACCCAACACAATTATATGAAGCCTTATTTTATATAGCTCTTTTCATCTTCTTTTATTGGCTTTGGAAAAACAAGCGCGATAGCTTTGGTAAAGGTTTTATGTTTGGACTTCATTGTGTCATCATGTTTTCCTTTAGATTCCTTATAGAGTTTTTAAAAGAAAATCAAGTGAGTTCAGAGGCGAACCAAATTATTAATAATGGGCAAATTCTGAGTATTCCTTTTATTTTAATAGGTATTTATATGATGATTAGGTCAAAAAAATTAGGCAAACATCTTCCAATTGAATTAGAAACACAACAAGAAAAATCAATCCTTAATTAAACACCGTTTATGGCATTACCAAGCACTTTTGACCCTAAAACCACGCAACAACATTTAGATCGTTTAAATAAACTAACTAATGAAACCAAGCCTGTTTGGGGCAAAATGAGTGCCGCGCAAATGTTAGCGCATCTTAATGTAACCTATGATTTAGCTTACCATCGTAAAAAAACTAACCCAAATTTTTTTATGAAATGGATGCTAAAATCATTTATTAAAGAGATTGTAACTGGCGAAAAACCATACCCTCGTAATTCTCGCACTGGAAAAGAATTTATTATTGCTGACGTTCGTGATTTTGAAAAAGAAAAATCTGTTCTAATTGCTAATATAATAGATACTGAAGCTAAAGGTGCCGTTTATTTTGACGGAAGGAATAATCAAGCATTTGGCCATTTAACAGCACAACAATGGAGTAATCAATTCTACAAACATATTGAACATCATTTTGAGCAATTTAGCCTTTAATATTGGCATGTTTTAACTATTACATTGTTCACTTTTTTAGTACATTTACCCCATGATGCAAATTCAAGTAATGAAATCTAAACTGCACTGCGTTACAGTAACGCAAGCTGAGTTAGACTATATAGGAAGCATTACCATCGATGAAGATTTGATGGATGCTGCCAACTTAATCGAAAACGAACAAGTACATATTTTAAATAAAAATAATGGAGAACGTTTTATTACCTATGTTTTAAAAGGCGACAGAGGCTCTGCGGTTATTTGTTTAAACGGGCCTGCGGCTAAGCGCGTGAGTTTAGGCGATGTGGTTATTATTATTTCTTATGCCAATATGGATTTTGAAACAGCTAAAACATTTAAACCTTGGGTTGTTTTTCCAGATACTAAAACTAATCGTTTAAAATAATCTGATGAATAAACGCACTAAATCAATCATACAGTTTGTTGTATTACTTGGTGTAGGCGTCTTATTGGCGTGGCTTTCTATTAAATCCGTATGGATAGATCGTGAGAAAATCGCTAACTCTTTTCAAACAGCCAATTATTTTTGGGTTGGTATTTCTATTTTGATTGCTATTCTTAGTCATTTCTTACGCGCTTATCGTTGGAACTATTTATTGAAACCATTGGGTTACACAGTAAAACCTGCTAATGCCATGGGTGCTGTTTTGGTTGGCTATTTTGCTAACTACGGCTTGCCTCGCATGGGAGAATTAACGCGATGTACTTTGGTTGCAAAATACGATGATGTTCCTTTTGAAGTGGCTTTAGGAACAGTTATTACAGAACGTATTGTTGATCTTCTGTTGTTATTTCTCATTTTTGTTTTAACGTTATTTGCGCAATTTCAAGAATTAAAGGGTGTGGCAAGCGAATATATTGTGACACCAATGATGAATAAATTAGAAGCCATCGCTAATCATCCTACTGGATTAATTGTTCTGGTAACTCTTCTAATCGCTTTAGTTATAGGATTTATTTTGGTTAGAAAAAAACTAGCCGCTCTTTTAAAAGGAAAATTTGGTACTATTATTAAGGGCTTTGGGAGTGGTTTAAGTTCTGTTAAAGATATTGATAAAAAATTTCAGTTCGTTGCTTTAAGTTTTGCTATTTGGGCTGCTTATTTCTATAGTTTATATACTTGCTTTTTTGCATTTTCAGGCACCTCTTCTCTAGGTCATTCGGAATGCTTAGTGTTGCTGCTTTTTGGAACATTTGGCGTTGTGTTTTCTCCAGGTGGATTAGGTGCATATCCGTTAATCATAACAAGTCTTTTAATAAAAACCTATCATGTTGAACAAATTTCAGCAGTTGCTTTTCCGTGGATGGCGTGGACTTCGGGATTCATTCTCATTGTAGGTTTAGGTCTTTTAAGTTTAATTTTACTTCCTATCATCAATAAAAAAAAGACTGTCGATGAATTTTCATCATAATCTATCTGCTAAGCAATTTACAAAAGAAGCCTTAAAACCTCTTTTGGAAAAACGGACGCTTGAAGGAAAAAAAATAGTTTTTACAAATGGCTGCTTTGATATTTTACATCGTGGGCATGTAGAGTATTTGTGCCAAGCTCGCGATTTAGGTGATTATTTAGTATTGGGATTGAATACTGACGAGTCGGTAAAGCGTTTAGGAAAATCCCCCGAAAGACCTATTAACTCTGAAGAAACAAGGGCGACGATTTTAGCAGGATTAGAATGTGTTGATGCGATTGTTTTATTTAATGAAGATACGCCTCTTCAATTAATTACATTTATTCAACCAGATGTATTAGTAAAAGGTAATGATTACAAAGCAGAAGATATTGTTGGTTATGATATTGTTACAACGAAAGGCGGTAAGGTTATAACCATTAATTTGGTGGAGGGATTTTCTACTACTAAATTAATAGAAAAAATGAAGAAGTAGTTTTCCTTAAGTATTTGTTTGTGTCATCATTTCAAATTCATTATTTTTAAATACCATATGACTGATTTATCTATTACTACCATTCAAACACACTTGTTTTGGGAAGATGTTGATGCAAATTTAACTCACTTTGACGAGAAAATAAATGCGATACATGCTCATACAGATATTATTGTGTTACCAGAAATGTTTACTACCGGATTTACTATGAAGCCCAAACAACTGGCCGAAGAACACGGAGGTAAAGGCTTGCAATGGATGATTAAAAAAGCTCAAGAAAAAAACTGCGCATTAGTTGGTAGTATTTCAATACACGAAAATGAAGTGTTTTACAATCGTTTGTATTGGGTAAATCCTGATGGCTCATACAAACACTATAACAAACGCCATTTATTTAGGATGGGAAATGAACACGAGTATTATGCTGCTGGGAATCAAAAAATTATAATAGATTATAAAGGATGGAAAATTTGCCCTTTAATTTGTTATGATTTGCGTTTCCCTGTTTGGAGCAGAAACACGAAAAACAATACGTATGATGTTTTAATATATGTTGCTAATTGGCCAGAGGCTCGTTCATATCCATGGAAACAATTATTAATTGCGCGCGCTATCGAAAATCAATGCTATGTGATTGGCGTAAATCGAATAGGTGTTGATGCTAATGGATTGAATCATTCTGGCGATACAAGTGTTTTAAACCCAAGAGGTGAAATCATAAATTCAATAACGGCAAATAGCGACAAAACAGAAACAATTCTCTTATCAACTTCATACTTAAGTGATTTCAGAAAAGCTTTTCCAGTAATGCTGGATAGCGACGACTATGAAATAAATGTTTAGTCCTGAAAAAAGTTGACACGGGTTAGATTGTAAAATTACATTAAATTAAACCTCGGAAATGAAAATTTTCGAGGTTTTTGGTAAATTCTATGTTCAAGAATTTACTCTTTTAAACAATGAGAAACGCTCAAGCCTTCGCCTGTCCTATTTTCTTATTATTTAAAAGAGTTGCATTGTTGCTTCTTAGAAACTTGTTAATAATTATTGCTGCTTTACATAGGAGGTGCTGTTTGGGACTGCTTTATTGAGTTTATATCTAGTCAGAAATTATTTCTATGTTTTCTGTCACCCACTTAGGAATGTTATTAGAATTGTCATTGAACTGATATGTCGGCAAAACGGCTTCTTTATTTGATGAGTTTAAGGATACTTCAAATTTATCAAGTGTGAATACTGATATTCTATATTCATTGCTCTCACTTGAGTTTTCGTAAAGTCATATCCATTTATTGAAAGTTTATTTTTCATAAAATTCTGTGATTACAAAGTTTTCGATTTTTTGTTTAAAGTCTCTTCTTGAACTATGATTAAATAATCCACTAATAATTCCACCAAATATATATTTAGCTAAATAATTAGGAATATAACTGTCCAGATATATGTTGTTATTTTTAAATAATATTTTAACGCCAACAAATTCATCTTTTTTAACTTCTATCCATTTTGCATTTTTAATTATGGGATTAGAATTAATTTTAACACGAATGTGGCTTGAAAGTTTCGTATTTAATCGATCGAAAATTACTTCCAAGTTTATGTTTGGTTTTATTTTAAGTGAATTTAGCTTCTCGTTTTCGGTTACGCCATTATCGTCTTTGTGGCATTTAGGACAAAATTCAAAATCATACTCTTGTGTATAATTACAATGAATACATTCATAATTTGTTATTTCTCCCCCTGTATCAGGATTATCGTCTTTATTGTTTTCACAAATAATTTTTAAATTTAAGTCATTAATGTATTTTTTAAGTTGCGTTATTTCTGATTCTATTTTAAGTACGTTCTTTTGTAAGGTATTAAGTTCTTTTTCTTTTTGAAGAAGTACTTTTTTGTGTTTTTCGAATTCATTTAAAAGCCTTTGTTGTTCTGCTTTTTTCTTTTCTTCGCCCTCTTTACGCTTTATTTCTGCTTCTTCAGAAGCTCTTTGCTCAGGTGTCTGATATTTCCGTTTAATTTCTTCTTCCTTTTTTCGTAATTCCTCCTCGTATTGTTTTTTTAATTCCTCTTCATATTTTTTATTATTGATTGTATTATTACTTCCAAAACTTAAACTTTTAAGTCTAATGTCGTATTCACTTCGTTTGCTAAAATTGGATAATATTTCGTAAGCCTCTTGAATATCTTTAAACCTGTCTTCGAAAAATTTATCACCGTCATTTTTGTCTGGGTGAAATTTTATAGATAATTTTCGATAAGCCGACTTGATTTGAGATTCAGTCGCTGTCGTGTCTACGCCAAGTATGTAATAGTAGTCTTTCATAATAATTACCGCTAACGCCCAAGGCTTGCCGAAGTGCCGCCTTGCACACGCTTCAAAATTAGAAGAGAGCTGTCTGGCGGCATTTCCGGCAAGCTAATGTTATGCGTATGTGCCTTGTTTCGTGTGTGTTTTGTTATGTGCAATTGTTATTTTATTTCTTCTAACACTTTCGTTGCGTTATCGTTTTTCGGGTTTAGTTCTAAGGACTTTTTATAGTTCTTCTTTGCTAACTCTTTGTTTCCAGCTTTCAAATATGCTTCCGCTAAACTGTCATAAGCATTCCAACTATCGGGGTTTAAAGTTACGTTTAACTTAAATACTTCAATGGCTTTTTCTGTTTCATTCTTTTCAAGCAACGAGTATGCCCAAGCATTCAAATCATCTTCTTTCTGTCCGCATTTCACTTCGTTTTTCTTATTGTCGTTAATCGTTGTTAATTCCAATTGATAAGCCCTTTCTATTATAATAGTTTTTTGTGTTGGTTCTGCATAGTTTGCATATTGTGTTATGATTGCATTTATGGCAAGGGGAGGGTTGTCAATAAAAATGTGGTGTCCTGTACCATAAGCTATAAGCATTTTACGTTGTGGCGTTTGTGCAACAAAATTTTTATGGCAGTTAATCCACATCTGTTCATTTGCTGTGTCTATATTTCCGTTGTCGTCATATTGGTGTTCCACAACAATGTCAATTATTGGAATGGTTCGTGGCATTTGGTTTTTAGTAACGGTTTCTAATATGTTGGCTAAATATTTTTTAATAGTGTCATTTTGTTCCCCATTTGCCGTTTTAAACCAAGATGTCAGGGAACATACATTTGCAACATCAAATAAAACAGTCGCCTTTACTTCGGTTGAATGTCGTGAAGCATAATACTGATTATACATACCGCCTAAAGAATGAGAAACCAACATTATATTTTTATTAGCAAACCCAAGTTTTTGAAGTCCTGTTTCTAATGCTTTAATTTCATTTTCTACACCAATCTGATAATTTTGTAAGTTGTCTGCGTAGCTTAATCTGTCGTAGGTAATAATGGTCGCTCCAGTTACATCTGCAATTTGTTTTGTAATGTTGTTCCATATACTCGCTCCGTCCCCTAAACCTGATTCAAATAAAATAGGAGTTCCTTTCCCTTTGATAATTATAAAATGAAGTTGGTGTCCGCTGCCAACCTTAACTATAGTGTCAATAGTTTGGGCGTTTATTATTAGTGGAAGTAGTCCAAAAACAAACGTTGTAATAAAAATTAGTTTCTTCATTTGTCTTTTAGTCGGTGCACGTCTTTGACACGTTAGTACGTCCCTCGGCATTACGCATAACTTACTTATAGCCTTAGTTTTTTAAAGCAAATCTTGCAATTTTCACCAACTTTGCTTAGTTTTTTAGTTCTTCTTCGTTTCATAAATCTACTCTTTTTTCTATAAACTATCAAATGCTGTACTTCTTTTTTAAAGTATACCGTTTTGCAAAAAAATGCAGGTAACTACAAAAACAGTGATGCTTTTACAAAAACTTTCCACGTAACGTTGCAATAGTATAGGTAGTTTCAAAATATACGACGTAGCTACAAAATAGTGTATGTAATTTCAAAAACAAGGACGTAACTATAAAATTGGGTTTATAGCCACGCAACTTATTTCGTAACCTCGTAATAGTGTGTATCGTTTCATACACATCTGTGTAACTATAACATAATGTCGGTTGTTTCAAAAACGGGTATGTAATTAACCCTCAATGAAAGGTAATAAACTCTCGTTGACAAATGATTCGTCAGTGAGGTCGATACGCAAAGCGTCGAGACGGAGTCATTAAGCGCCGACGACAAAGCATTAACTCTCGGTGAAAACTAACAAGCTCTCGTTGACAAATGATTCGTCAGCGAGGTCGATACACAAAGCGTCGACGACAAAGTATTAACGCTCGATGAAAGGTAATAAACTCTCGTTGACATATGATTGGTCAGCGAGGTCGATACACAAAGTGTCGAGGCGGAATCATTAAGCGCAGACGACAAAGTATTAACGCTCGATGAAAGGTAATAAACTCTCGTTGACAAATGATTGGTCAGTGAGGTCGATACACAAAGCGTCGAGATGTAATCATTAAGCGTCGACGACAAAGCATTAACGCTCGATGACAAATGATTCGTCGGTGAGATCAATAAACAAAGCGGCGAGGGTTAATTAATTGCCAATTGACCTTTGTTGAAATTTGTAAAACAGGCAACGTTTTTTTAAGCGCATATCGAGAAGTCAACACAGAAATGGTTCTCGATACTCATGCTATACCGTGATTGTAAGAGGCAGGCAAAAATAGTAGAACTGGCAAAAAAAGAGGCTTTAACATTACGTTAAAGCCTCTTTTTATTATAAAATAAATCAGTTATTATTTCTTAATTAACACTTCGTCAATCATACCGTATTCTTTAGCTTCTTCAGCAATCATCCAATAATCACGATCACTATCCGCCCAAACTTTTTCGTAAGTTTGCCCACTATGATGCGCAATAATTTCGTATAATTCTTTTTTCAATTTCTGAATTTCACGAGCTGTAATTTCGATATCAGATGCTTGTCCTTCTGCACCTCCTAATGGTTGGTGAATCATAACACGAGCATGTTTTAAGGCAGTACGTTTTCCTTTAGCGCCAGCACATTGTAACACCGCACCCATACTTGCAGCCATACCTGTACAAATAGTAGCCACTTCAGGTCTTACAATTTGCATGGTATCATAAATTCCTAATCCTGCATACACTGAACCACCGGGGGAGTTAATATATATCTGAATATCTTTTTTAGCATCAACCGATTCTAAAAATAATAACTGAGCCTGAACAATATTAGCAACCTGGTCGTTAATGCCTGTGCCTAAAAAAATAATACGGTCCATCATCAATCGCGAAAAAACGTCCATTTGCGCAACGTTTAACTGGCGCTCTTCAATAATATAAGGAGTTAAAGAAGATGAAATGCGTGACGAATAACTGTCGTAAGTTAGGCTGTTTATGCCCATGTGCTTAGTCGCATATTTTTTAAATTCATTTTGATCAAACATGGTTTCCGGGTTTTAGATTTATTTCAAAGTTAATTGTACTTGTTTATAATGCAAATAATATGCTAAAAGAGTTTTCAGCTTTTTTTGTCATAAAACATGACATTAGGGCTTAATATGGCTGAATCCTTCCACCCCGTATGATATAATCGACACCATTAATGGTGAATTTTTTAA
>JANXRU010000104.1 GCA_025356715.1 Bacteroidota bacterium | reverse complement strand
TTGCGATTAGCTAAAAACGTTGGTAAAAACGCACGTATCACATAAAATGCACCACTTAAATTTGTACCGATAACGTCATCCCACTCATCATCCGTCATACTAAATGCTAAGTTGTTTCTGTTTATGCCAGCATTATTAATTACGGTATCAATTGTATCGAAATCATCTAATACAGCATCTACAACATCAACTACTTGATCGTTATAACGAACGTTTAACAAATAACCTTTACATAATTGACTAGGAGCAATTCGTTTTGCTTCATCTATAATTTTTTGTACATCAGTATTTGGATTGTTATAAGTAAAGGCTACATCATGTCCGCGTTTTAATGCCATCATCATAGTTGCATAACCTATACCTCTTGATCCACCAGTGATAAAAATTTTCATATTCTGTTTTTTAATGTATTTGATTTAAATAAAAAAATAGCCTTTGTGTAAAAAAGGCTATTTTCTATATACTAAAGTATTTGTTTAATTATTTAGGTAAAACATTTCCTGCTCCTTTGTATTTTTTTATTAAGCTGATACAGTTTAATCCGCCAAAACCAAACGAGTTTTTTAATAAAATTTCTATGTTATGTTTTTTACGTTCATTTCTACAAACATCAACATCAACTTCTGGGTCCAAATTATCGATATTAATTGACGGGTGCAATTCGTTACGATTCATTTGTAAGATAGCCGCTACTGTTTCTACAGTTGCTGCCGACCAACACGTATGACCTAACATAGATTTTGGCGCATTAATTTTTAATGTTTTAGCATGCTCTCCAAACACATCTTTAATAGAACGCAATTCAGTTAAATCTCCTAATGGCGTAGATGTAGCGTGTGCGCTGATATAATCAACTTCTTCAGCTTTTACATTACAGTTTTTTAATAAACGATTCATTAAACGAGCTTGACCAATACGAGATGGTTGAGGTAAATGACAACCATCAGACGATGATTCAACACCTAATATTTCAGCATAAATTTTTGCACCACGAGCAATAGCATGTTCGTACTCTTCTAAAATTAAAACAGCCGCACCATGAGTTGGCACAAAGCCTTCGCGTTTTGTATCGTACGGACGACTTGCTTTTGTAGGGTCGTCGTTAAATGATTTATAAGAAATAGCTCCTAAAATAGCCATGCCTTGCATGTCTAATTGAGAGTAGTCTAAAACTGGTGCGCAAACAGCCGCAACATTTACATCGTGTAATTGAATTTCATCAACAGCACAACGCATTGCTACATTACCACTCGCACAAGCAGCACCAACCGTATAAGCAGGGCCATGTAATTGTAAAATATCAGTAACAGAACCTACGTGATGAGTATCTAATCCATACAATGCAAATAATCCATCTACATAATCAGGGTCATCATTAAATGCTTCGTGATTTTCAAACGTATATTTCTGATTTAAATTATGTCCAGCTACAATAGTAGCAATATTATTTCCGTCTTTAATTTGATCTAAATAATTAGCATCTTTAAAAGCTTCAACAGCTGTTTGTAAAGATATAGCTACAGCCCAAGGTGATTTTTTTCCTAATTTTTCAAATCGAGCATATACATCATCAGGGATTTGACCTTTATAACTCTCTATTTTTGTGTTAATATCATAATCACCTAAATCTCCGCCAACTTTAGAATAAATTTTTGAAGAATCTAAGGTTTTCCAGTTACGAAGTGCTGATTTTCCTGCTAATAAATTTTCTATAAAACTATCTAAATTATCTCCTATTGGACAATTGATAGACATCCCTGTTACTACTACTCGTTTTTTTAACATAACTATTTTTTATTTTTTAAACTTACTATTTTTTAGCTTTCAAAGATAGATTTAAATTAATTAATTTTTAGGGGTAATATACTTCCAAAATACTATGAGAAATAATCTCATTATTTATAAGTACTTGCGCCGACATTAAACCCATAAAATCATCGTCTTCTATAGATTTTACTCTAATCGTTAAAGTATCGCCTGGCAATACTCCTTTATTAAACCCTGTATTATGAACACGTGTAAATAACCCTTTTACAGGTTCTGCATCATCCGTTATAACAGTTGTTTGATTCTTATTGAAATAAGCTAAGCATAAGCCTGCTTGACCCATGGCCTCTATTTGCATAACGCCTGGATAAACAGGATGCCCTGGAAAATGCCCCGCAAAAATGGGATCTGCAGGATCAATAAAACTCGTTACTTCAATAACTTCTTCTGGTAAATTAACAGCAGTAATAGTGGTAACCAAATCAAATGGAGGACGGTGAGGGATAATTTTATAAATATCTTCTTTTCCGTAGGTTACTTTTGTTAAGCCTTCAGTAGGGATTACAAGTACATCACGCTTTAAACTGTGAATTAAAATTTCTTTTTCTTCTAATGTCATTTAATTATCATTGCTTTCGTTTATAAAATGAAATCTATAATACGATATTACTTTTTATTTTTTTCAATACATTCGTTAAAACTTCTCCTGGCCCCACTTCTGTAAAATGACACTCTCCTTTAGCTATAATAAATTCAATACTTTGCAACCATTTTACAGGGCTATCAATTTGATTTACCATGTTTGTTAAAATACCACTCGTATCTGAAGGGTAAACATTAGATGTATAATTTGAAATAACTGGTACAGAACAAGGATTAAGTTTCATTACTTCGACATATTTCTTAAAACTATCTTTTACAGGGGTCATATACCTAGAGTGAAATGCGCCACTAACTTTTAAAGGAATATAACCCAATCCTTCATCTTCTATAAAATCAGCAGCGTTATCCAATAAATCCAATGGACCGGAAATAACAATTTGAGAATGTGTATTAATGTTAGCGATATCTAATTCAGGAAAGTTTGAATCCAAAATAGCTTTCAACGATTCGTAATCGCTACCTAATACAGCGGCCATACCCGTTCCATTTACTGAAAGCATTAATTCTCCTCGTTTTTGAACAATTCGAAGGCCTGTTTCGAAATCAAATACACCAGCTGCATTTAAGGCATTAAATTCTCCTAAACTATGGCCTAATAAATAATCTGGGGGATTATTCGTCTTTAAATATTTTTGATAAGTCAGGTAATTAACTAAAAACAAAGCAGGCTGAGTGTAATTTGTTTGATTTAATAAATTATCAGTATTATTTAGGCATAGCTCTGCAATATCAAACCCTAGTACTTTATTAGCAATAGCAACTGTTTCAGGAAACTCCTTAAACAATTCTGCGCCCATACCTTGCGATTGAGAACCTTGACCTGGAAATAATATGACGTTTAATGCCATGCTAAAATAATCATCACTAAATGATACTTTTAAATTTAATGTTTTAGGGGTTAAATATAAGAAAATAGTACGTTTTTACGCAAAAAAATAGAAAGCAAAAACTTAAAAAAAAATAAATCTTTTACTAATTTATCGTAAATCTCTAAAAATCAATAGATTTAAACTAAAACAGCCTTAAAATCATCTTTTTTTAAGGGATTTTATTAGTTAATGGCCAATTATTTAAAGTAAAGTAATATGTCCAACAAATATTTTATCGTGTAATTTATAATCTTTCACCACGATTTTATATACATAAACGCCTTCTTTTCCTAATGGACCGCCTTTTATTCGCCCATCCCAACCCTTAGTCACATCATTTGTATTAAAAGCTTCAGTTCCCCATCGATCAAATATGGTCATTTCAAAACTATCAGCTAAAAAACCCATCCCCGCTACATTAAATACATCATTTTTTCCATCATTTCTTATTGGAGTAAAAGCATTCGGAATATATAACGCGAATTCATCTTCTAAAATAAGCAGTTTTGTTATGTTATTCTTACAGCCATAACTATTAGTAACTTCCAAAGAAACTGAATATGTATACACATTATTATATAAATGAAAAGGGTTTTGAATATTAGCTGTATCTAAATCAGCAGTAACAAAGCCATCTCCAAAGTTCCAATGCCAATTAGTAATAGGCAAGCCTATTGTCGATTTATCAATAAAACTAACCTCATTTGCTAATATAGTAGGTTTATTTGGATTCCATTCGAAATCTGCATTTGGCTTAGGATCAACGATTATAAATGAATTATTTTTTACACTATCAATGCAACCATTAATATCGGTCACTGTCAGAGTTGCTCCATATGTACCATGAGTTGGGAATGTAAAATTAGAGGTATTGCAGCCGTTATAATTAAAATTGTTAGAAAATCGCCATGCACAATTTACTGAAGTAGGATTACTATTACTAATTAAATCGGTTGTAAACGATTCACATCCACGTGCATTACTGGTTGTATATGTTATCACTGGTATTGGATTAACAGTTACGGTAACCGATGCCGTTTGAGTTAAGGTTACAGGACAATTGGGATCTGAAAGCGTTAAGCTATATGTGGTGGTGGTATTTCCTATAACACTCGTGTTAGCAGTATTAGAAGAACTTAAATCTGTGGGAGGACTCCAAACATAACTATAAAACCCACTTCCTCCTGCGCCTATACTCCCGAGAGTTCCAGTTTTTGTAGCACATAATGAAATTCCAATTGGTGTAGTATTGAAATTTAATGGTGGAAAAACAGTAATATTAATTGATCCTGTATTTACACAACCATTAGTTGTTACTGAAAGAGAATAGACGCCATTATTAACAACACCTACATTTGTAATTGTTGGATTTTGAACAGCCGATAAGAAACCTAAAGGGCCAATCCATGAATAAGCATTTCCACCATTTGGTCCAACTAAATTAATGTCACCATTATTACAAATTGATGGTATAGGAACTAAAGCGACAGTTGTTGCTGGAGTAATGCTAACGGTAACTGTATTTTTTGTTGTACACGTTGTTACTCCTAATATAAAATTAGCAGTAACCGTGTAAATCCCTGTTGATGCTGGTAAAACAGCGGTTAGCGTAGGGTTTTGAATAGCTGATGTATACGTCAATGGGCCTGCCCAATTATACGAACTTGCTCCCGTCGAACTTGCTAATAGGAATATATCTCCCCCTTGACAAACACTATATGTAGGCGTTACTGTTACTGGAGATGTTGGAATAATTCCAACCGTATTTGTTGCTATTACAGTGCAACCTTGTGCGGTTGTTGCAATTACAGAGTATGTTCCAGCCATTGATGCATTTGCATTTAAAATACTAGATGCATTTATTGCGGTAGTTTGGCTAAATGCGGGAGGTCCAGACCATACATAATTAGTTAAACCAGATGAAGCAGATAAATTAATAGTTGTATTTGGACAAACCGAACTATTACTTGATAAAGTAATAGTGGGTAACGAATAAAGCGTTACAGTACTCGTGCTCACTTGAGTTGTAAACGTACTTGTAACTGTATTTGTGCCTGCAATTGTAACCGTATAAATAGTTGTTGATGCTGGAGAAACAGTGATGGTTTGTGTTGTAAATCCGCCTGGATTCCAAGTATATGAAGGCGTTCCTAAATTACTAGTTGCAACAAGTGTAGCTGTTTTACCTGGACAAATCGATTGGCTTGTTGAGGCACCAAAAGGAACGCATGTGGTTCCTGCGGTACCAGTAAAATTCATATTTACAGTGCCATTTACATTACTAAAGTTGGTAACACAAACGATAAAAGATTGGCCTGCAGTCACATTTAAAATAGGTTCAAAATTAGCAGCTGTTGCTCCAGCAGGCGGAGTACCAATACCAGTTCCACCTGTCGGACTGCTATTCCAATTACAACGAACAGGTGGCAATGTGTTATTTAAAATATCTGCACATCCAGTAGCATTATAAGGCCACATGGCCCAGTCCTCAAAGCCAGTTTGACTGAGTTGAAATCCTAAAGTGCCTGAACTACTAATATTAATTTGCACCCATGTTGCCCCGCCACTTGATTCGCCTGAAAGCAAACAACCAGGGTTTGTACTTCCTGGATTTGTTGATGGATTACTAATAGAATTACCGGTTGGTAAATCCTGAACATTACCCCATGAATTACCACTTGTATTTGTTGTAAAAGGAAAAGTTGGATTTCCGTTACATGCAGTA
Organism: Bacteroidota bacterium; assembly: GCA_025356715.1. Next base: position 2,313 of record JANXRU010000104.1, on the reverse strand, counting down.
ACAGTTGATGTACTGCAATCCCCATTCTGTGCAGTAAGTATATTTACTGCCGTCAAAAAACAAATTATAATATAAACGTATAGTCTCATTATCGAGTCATTATATTATTAAACGAGTTAAAAACTTCTTTACTGTCAAGGTTTTTAAATATTAAATTGCCATTTGCATCAAAAACAATATTTTGAATATTTTTACCCAAAGTCATCTCAGCCAATACTCCTTTTGAGTCGTATGAGAGGTAATCACAGATTGTGAATGCGTAATTCTCTAAATCTTTTTTACTTGCGATTTTGAAATTTATTTCTTTCGTATCTGTACTAATTGAAATAAATATCAAACCTTTCAATCCACCTTTTAATTTAGCTCCTTGATATGCTTGCCAAGTTCTATAATATTCTTTATTTACCTCTCGACTAATAACGTCTGAAGAACTCCAAACTGAAATAGCTAGTAATTTATTTGAAAAATCTATTTCAGGATATGATGCAGAAATAGATTTTCGTACTATAGAATAATCAACCGTTTGCGAATTAGCAAAAAATGAAATGATTGAAAATATTAAAATGTATAGATTTTTCATTGCAATATATAGTAATCAACTATAAAGTACCGCAAGTTACAATAGAAATTTTAGTTAGTAGGTAATTTTAACTCATTTGTAGGCATAAAATACTCATTTGTATTGTATTCCTACCGTTTTTAAAATTAAAAAATCATTTTTACTTCCTTAACTTCAAATGAGCGCAAGTCGCCATTTGTTAGTTTCAGTATCAATTTACCATCAATTGATATAGCGTGTATACTGGCGTCAAAATCAATATTGCCTGCTTCTAAAAAGGAATTAGATTTATTTAATCCAAATAAATTATTAAAATAACACAAATCAATCTCTTCCAATTTATTGGCTTTTAATTTTAAATACCACTTTTCAAGGCTTTGACACAAAATATTCAAAACAACATCTTTATTAAACTCTTTATTAGAAAGCAATTTGAGTGATGTTGCGGTAGTTAATAAAGAATCAAAATCCATTTGATTTATGTTAAGACCAATGCCTATTACACTGTGTTGCAAATAATCATGATTGAAGTTATTCTCAATCAAGATGCCGCTTATTTTTTTTTTGTTAACTAAAATGTCATTCGGCCATTTAATTTTAATGTCATATTGACTAATAGACAACAATTCCGCCATAACGTCATAAACAGCTAATGCGCTTATTTTACTTAAATAAAACGTGTTTTTAATGTTTAAAAAATGAGGCTTTAGAATACATGAAACAGTGAGATTAGTGCCTATTTCACTATTCCATACAGCTCCTCTTTGACCCTTTCCTCTTGTTTGATTATCTGTGTATATTATTGCGCCTTCCGCTGTATTAACATTCCTTAACAAGTTCATGGCATAAGTATTGGTACTCTCTACTTCGTGTAAAAAAATCAATTGCTTACCAATAAATAATGTTTGCATTAACACAAAAAGATTAAATTTGTTTTTTACCAATACACAAAAATATAAATAGCGATTAGCATTCGCAATAAAAAAGAAAATGGCAAAATTACCAGCAAAAAGAGCAGCTACAAAAAAAGCAGCTACAGTTAAAAAATCGGCTACAAAAAAAGCAACTCCTAAAAAAACTGCCGCCAAAAAAATAGTTAAAATACCTTTAACTGAAAAACAAGAAGAGCAAAAAGAAGCTAATCGCATTGCGAATACTGAAAACAAAAAGACGAAAACTCGTACAGCTAAGCGTCCTAAAAAAGATTCTACCAAAGAACAAACAATGAGTTTGTTAGATGCTATTGTAGAAGGCATGAAAGAGAAAAAAGCTAAAAACATTACTATTATTAATTTAATTGGGTTAGAACATCGAGTTGCTGATTACTTTGTAATTTGTGACGCAGATAGTAACACTCACGTTAATGCTATATCGGACGCTTTAGAAGAATGTGTTATAAAAAACACTAAAGAACGCCCTTACCATAGTGAAGGTAAACAAAACGGCGAATGGATTTTAGTTGATTACGTCAATATTGTTGCGCATATTTTTATGCGCGAAACGCGGGAGTTCTACAATATTGAAGGCCTTTGGGCAGATGGGGAAATAACTCATATCCAAGATTAAAATAAATTTCGACTCATGTCGAATTGATAAATTCAAACTACAATACTCTACTTAAAATGAGCGACGAACAAAAAGATACAACTACCGAAAATTCAAATTCAAACCCATCTCCTAAACCTATACCAGAAGATGATCGAAAAAAACAATTTGAAAAAATGAAAGAACGCTTTGGAAAAAAATCATCAAGC
>JANXRU010000098.1 GCA_025356715.1 Bacteroidota bacterium | reverse complement strand
AATTGCAACAGCCACTACTGATAATAACGGACATTGTGTTTTTAGTAAAGAAAAATTACGTACAAGCAGCAGCTACCAGTATGCCTGTAATGTTAGTAATGCGTATGGCAAAGACCAAACATATACCTGTGGGCAAAAATCGAGTAATTTATTGCAAGTGGGTAAAACAAATGAGCTAACTTTAAATTTGAGTTATTTTGAGGCTTATATACAGGTTCAAATTAATAATGTACTAACCCCTTCTCAGTCAGGTGATAGTTTGGCTATAGGTATAGCTACTCCAAAATATCAAGTTCCGGATCAACCTTATCCATTCGGGGGTGGCGGAGTAACATCAGGTGTTTATTCCACCACATCTGGTCAGTACCCGTTTTCAACATCAATATTGTGGGCTCCTCAGAAAACTAATGCAGGTAAAAATTCTGTTTACATTCGTAAACGTAAAATGGGAGTAGTAACAGTTATATATGATACTATTAAAATACAACCTTACCAAACAGGTACTTATACAGTTAATTGGTAGTTATTAGAGATACTGAATAAAATTATTCAAATGTTATTACAACTATTAAAAGCAAAAATCCCGTTCCGTTGCTTTTGCAAAGCTGCGTATAAGATCTCTAATTAATAAACTGTTTATCAGTTAGTGAAATTAAAAATGCTTCTAAGTCTTGCTTTTCTTGGGGAGTTAGCGCTAAGGGCTTTTTTAAAAGTGTATCTCTGTGTACAGCATTAGGGATAAATTTATCAGGTGCATCATAATAATCAATTACTTCTTTCAAGGTTTTAAATCTACCATCATGCATATAAGGAGCTGTTAATGCTATGTTCCTTAAACCAGGAACCTTAAAACGCCCAATGTCGTTAGGCTTGCGAGTTACTACAAAACGCCCGCTATCATTGATATCTTTGCCGTTAAAGATGCCTATGTTTTTAAATTGGTCTGTTGTAAAATCAGGTCCAAAATGGCAATCGAAACATTTCCCCTTCACGTTAAAAATGTTACGCCCCCGTTTGGCAGAAGCCGTAAACTGAGTGGTGTCTTTACCATTCATATAATTATCAAAAGCTGTATTGCTAGTAGATAAAGAGTTTTCATAAGCAGCGATAGCGGCTACGATAGATTGTTTATCGGCTTGATGCCCAAATAAATTCACGAAAAATTGTTGGTATTGAGGATGAGCATTCAGTCTACGCACCACTTCTGATAGCGGAATATCCATTTCTACGGGGTTTTCAATAGGCCCAACGGTTTGGTCTTCTAAGGTTTCAGATCGTCCATCCCAAAAATAGAAATTATGTCCTGCTAAATTCATAGCACTAGGCGTATTTCTGCCTCCTTTAGTGCTATCTACACCAAAGCTTACAGGTATATTATCTGCAAAAGCAAATTGTGGTTTGTGACATGAAGCGCAACTGACTTGATTGCCTCTTGATAATAAAGAATCATTAAATAACAGTTCTCCCAATTCTTCAATGGTATTGGGTGTTTTCACTATTCTAAATTCGGAGGAATTAGTTGAACAAGATTCAATAATAACTGTTGTACTTATAATAGTTGCTAAAAATAAATGCTTAATCATTAAGTAAAGGTATGTGATTTTTTAGCACAAACTCTATACTTTTTTTGTTAATTTAAACGTTTATAAAAATAATGAGTAAGATTATCTTTTTCATATTACTGGTAGGTTGTTCAAGTCAATTGCTTGCTCAATACTTTACTGTATCTGGTAAAGTAACTGATAATAACCAGCAAGGTCTACCGTTCTCTTCTGTTCAAGTAAAAGGTACTACGCAAGGAACAAATGCTAATGCTGATGGTTTTTATTCTTTGAAATTACAAGCAGGTAGTTACGAATTAATATTTCAATATATTGGTTACAAAAAACAAGTAGAAAAAATAATTGTTACGGATAACTTATCTAAAAACATGGTATTGAATCCAGAAAGTTATGAATTAAAAGAAGTAACAATAAAAGATGGTGAAGACCCAGCTTATGCAGTGATTAGAGCTGCCATCAAAAAACGAAAATATTATTCACGAGAAGTAGACGCTTACACTTGTAAGGCTTATATTAAAGGATTACAACGCTTGAAAGATTTCCCTATTAAAATGGCAAAGCTCTTAAATGCGATGAATACTAATAGTGAAAACAAAATAGATTCTTCATTATTAGGTGTGATTTATTTGAGTGAAAGCGAAACTAAATATCATTATAGAAAACCAAATGATGAAAAAGAAATTATGTATTCGAGCCGAGTTAGCGGCAAAAATAATTCCTTTAGTTTCAATCAGGTAAGTGATATGAAATTTAATATGTATCAAAATTTGCTTCTATTAGAGGGCCTAAGCGACCGTCCTTTTATTTCACCTATTAGTCAAACAGCCTTGCTATCATACCGATACAAGCTATTAGGCACTACGTTTGAAGATGGAAAAATGATTAATAAAATTGCCATAATTCCAAAACGCCCAACTGATCCCTGCTTTAGAGGTGTAATTTACATACAAGAAAATACGTGGCGCATACATAGTGTAGATGTTTATTTAACCAAAGAAGCAAAAATTGATTTCATTGATACACTTCATATTAAACAATTAAATACACCAATTAATGATAGTATTTGGATGACTACCAGTTTAAATTTATTATTTAACTATAAAGTATTTGGCTTTGTTGGTGAAGGTTATTTCAATGCCATCTTTTCGGAATATGATTTACATCCTATTTTTCCTAAAAACTTTTTTAAAAACGAAGTATTAAAAGTAGAAGATGGTTCAAATAAAAAAGATTCGGCCTATTGGATGAAATCGAGGCCAGTTCCTTTAACAAAGGAAGAACAAAGGGACTACATAAAAAAAGACAGCGTACAAGTTATCACCTCATCTAATAGATATAAAGATAGCGTCGATCTGAAATCTAATAAGTTTAAAGCGAAATCGCTTTTACTAGGCTATAATTATTATAAAACAGCCAAGCAATTTTACATCAATACGTCAGGATTACTAACCTCTGGAATACAATATAATACGGTTGAAGGCGTGAATGCGTCTGTAAAAATTGGACTTACTAAAAAATATGAGAACAATCGAAATCATACACTAACAGCCTCTGTACGTTATGGTTTTTCAAATTATTTATGGGGCGGTATAGTCGATTGGAAATACCTACATAATCCAAAAACATTTGAAGTATTTAGCATGAAGGTAGGAACTAGTGCCATGCAGTTTAATAGTTCCGAACCTATTAATGCCTCTATGAATACGTATTATACGTTATTTAGCAATGATAATTTCATGAAATTGTATAAGAAAACCTTTGTAAATGTAGGGTATAAAAAAGAATTAATTAATGGATTGATTTCATCTTTTAATGCGGAATATGCCGAACGTTCTCCTCTAAAAAACACGAGTAATGACTTATGGGTTGACAATCCAAATAAATTATTTACGAGCAATGACCCACAAAAAATATTAACGGATGATTCTAGTTTTACTACTAATAACTCATTTATTTTAGAACTTGGTTTTTCGATCAGATTTAAACAAAAATATATTTCTCTTCCAAACGAGAAAAAAATTACTGGAAGTAAATATCCTATTATTAATATTTTATATACTAAAGCCATTCCAGGCCTAAATACTAAGGCTGATTATGATTTAATACGCGGTAGTATTGACGATAATATTAAATTAGGATTGGTTGGTACTTTTGCCTACAAACTTAAAGGTGGTTATTTTTTATCTAAAAAATACACCAACTTTATGGACTACAAACACTTTGATGGTAACCAAACGATATTAGCAAACAACGACTATTTAAATTCATTTAAGATTTTACCTTACTACACTTATAGTACAAATAAATGGTATGCTGAGGCGCACGCCGAACATCATTTTAATGGGTTCATATTTAATAAAATACCTTTGCTAAAAAAAACACGCATACAGGAAGTAGTTGGAGGACACGTTTTATTTAATGACAAAGTGAATCAATACGTTGAAGTAAATTTCGGATTAGAACATATTTTACAAATCATCAGAGTTGACTATGTTATTAGTTACGGCCCTTCAAATGCCTTTAATCAAGGTTTTTTAATTGGATTGGGAATAGAATTTTAATACATATTTATAATTTAAACAAACACTGCTAATTCCACTTAATTTTATGACAACAAGAACCCAACAAATAAAAAACATCCTTCCTAAAA
>JANXRU010000080.1 GCA_025356715.1 Bacteroidota bacterium | reverse complement strand
AAACTAAAAATATGTGGGCTAAGTATCAAACATTATCTGAAAAAGATCAAAAAAACACTAAATTAATTAATGCATTAAAAGTATTAGATATTAATGTAAATATTAATTGGCCCTTAATGCATTACAAAAGTGCTGTGCGTTATTTACAGCAAAATACAGAAGACATTGCCGCTACAGGTGGGACAAACTGGCAAAAATATTTACCACCGCGCTTTCAAAAACGTATTTTTTATCCCGAAATTTGGACCGAACAAGAAAAAGAAGAGTGGGGTAAGGGTTGGGTAGAAGTAAATGTATTTAAAACTGCCAATTAGCACACAATAAAATAGAATTTTTACCGTTATTTATACATTGAAAAAAACACTATTATATTTATTTCTGTTTTCGGTAAGTGGTTTATTTGCCCAATTGGCAGGTAAATATTCATTTCCTATTTTAGAATTGCCTATTCCTGCTCGCTCTAACGCATTAGGAGGTGCTACGATGGCTATTTGGGATAATGATATTAATTTATCACACAGTAATCCGGCGTTATTGCACCCTGGCTGCGCAAAGCAATTAACATTTAACTATGTAAATTATATTTCTGATTTGAGTTATGGTAATTTTGCTTATGCCACTAAACTCAAAAAATATGGTACGTTTGGAGCTGGCTTACAGTTTTTTAGTTATGGGAAATTTGATGGTAGAGATGAATTTGACCAGCAAACAGGAACGTTTAAAGCATCGGATTATTGCCTGAATTTAAGCTTTGCTAAAACCTTAAATAAAGATTCGACTTTATCATTAGGAATCGCTTTAAAAACAATTTATTCTCATTATGATATATACTCTTCACTTGGAAATGCAATAGATGTGGGATTAACGTATCATAATAAAAAGAATTTTACGGTTTCCTTACTTGCTAAAAATTATGGTAGACAATGGCTGGCTTATTCGCCTAGCTCAGAAAAAGCACCTTTGCCGTCAGACATACAACTTGGATTTAGTAAAAAAATTAATAAAGCGCCTTTCAGAATTATTATATTATACGATCAGTTATTGAAATGGGATTTGACTTATGTTAGTGCTTTGAATCAAGAAAATGCTATTGATCCGTTTACAAACAAACCAACTGTAAAAACACAATCTAAAACAGGCGCTTTTTTTGACAAATTTGGTAGGCATTTTACATTTGGTACTGAAATTATTATTACTAAAAATTTCATGTTGCGTATTGCTTATAATTACCGTAAAAGTACAGAGATGTCTTTAACAGATAAAAAAGTCGCCAATGGATTATCTGTAGGATTTGGATTTAAGATTTATAAATTCCATTTAAATTACGGATACTCCAAATACAGTTTAGCGGGTAACTCTCACACCTTTGGTATTACTACCAATTTTGGTTATTTCGGAAAGAAATAGTTATTTAATAGTCTTATGAAATTAATAAAATTAATGTTGTTATGGCAACGATACTTATCGTAAATAGTTATAAAAATTATGTTTTAACTTTTGTTATTGTTTTGATTTCCTGTTTTGGTATTAACTTTTTTTTATTTAAAAAATAGTGACTGAGAAACTTAAACAATCATATATAACAACGAACATCTTGAAAGGTATACAATAGAATTTCAATTACAAGGAGTTGGTGCTTTTGGCTATAATCGCATAACTATTGAGAGAATTAGAATTAATTCTTTCGTTAGTATAGTGAAAAAATTGATCCTAATAAAGAATATAAGTTTCCTTGTAAAAAAGTAGATATTGATATTAATGAAATTGGATTTCAATAAAAATTATTACTTTTTATTATTTACTTTTTTACAATCAGGGAAAATAACGATATCACAAAGTTCAGGAAGTGTTTCTAAATGCCCATCTTTATCTTCTGCTACAATTTTTAATAAACAAATTTTAGTAGCAAATTTTCTTTTCTTGGTTAAAAATTTAATCGTTTTATCAGGAAATACATTACCTTCTATAGGCGCTTCGTACGTTGTTTTGCCATCAATGTATTTTATCGAAAAAGATTTAATAGCTTGATTGTGCGGGTTACCAAACCTATCAAAAGCAATTACTTTATAGTCGGCTTCATCAAAAGCGGCTTTTGTAAATACAGATTGCCTTTCGATTTTTATTTTTTTAATGGGTTCATCCGTATTTTCTTGAGAAAAACAGGAGTAAGTCATTAATAAACAAAAACTAATAGATAGTAATTTTATATTCACGTATTATGCATTTAAACGTTGGTTAATTAACTCAATGGCATCTGAAACAGATAGACTTGGCTCTTTAACTTTGTTTAAAGTAGTTAATGCTTTTTTTAATAAGGTAGGCTCTATTTCAGTTTCCATTTCCTGTATAACGGTAAATGCTTCTAAAGATACAGCAAAGTTTTCGTGGCCAATTAAATCAACAAATGTTTGAAAGTGTTTACTAAAATCTAAGCCAGTTTCCCAACAAGCAGAGATTAATAACGCTTTATGATCTAATTTTTTAGTTTTGATAATAGCACTCATGATAAAATCTTGTGCTTTATTTTCTTTTAATTGTATAAGCGCCGCGTCTTTATCTTCACGAGTAGATTTGATACTGATTAAAAGCGTAAGTAAATCTGCATTATTTGTATCTTTTTTACTCATGCCTTCGCTTCCAATAATGAGCGTGGCATATTCTTTTTCGTCAAATAATTTTTTCGGATCAATTTCAGGAATAATATCGCCTAATAAATCTTCAGGAAGTTCTTCTGTATGTTTCATTCTCTTTTTTATAATTTACTACAAATATACTGACTAATCACTAAAGTTAAAGACTCATCATATCTTTCAATCTAACAGCTTGCCTACGAGATATTTCTACTTCCTGACCGCCTTTTAGTTTCATCATTAATCCGCCATTAAACCAGGTTTCTATAGTGTCTACCCAACTTAGGTTGACAATGTGTTTACGACTAGCTCTAAAAAATTGTTTTTCATTTAAGCGTTCTTCTAAACTATTTAAACTTCTTAAAATTAATGGGCGGTGGTTATCAAAATAGACACGAACATAATTTCCTTCACTTTCAAAAAGGCGTATATTATTTAATCGAACAAACCAACATTTTTCGCCGTCTTTAATAAATACCTGATCTTCTTCTGTTAATGGCGTAGTATTTTCTTTTTTCTCAACGTTATCTTTTAATGTTAATTTTTTAATCGTTTCGGCTAAACGTTCTGGCGATACTGGTTTTAATAAGTAATCATAAGCATTTACTTCAAAGGCTTTAATAGCATACTCATCATAAGCAGTAACAAAAACTACATCTGGTAAAGCAGAAACCTCTTCAATAAGCTCTAATCCTGTTTTTCCAGGCATTTGTATGTCCAAGAAAATAACATCGGGATTTAATTCTGCTATTTTTTGTTTTGCGGATTCTGCATTGTTGCATTCTGCAATAATTTCTATGTCTTTGTGAACTGCTAATAAATTTTTTAATTCTTGTCTAGCTAAACGTTCGTCGTCGATTATAATTGCTTTCATAATTAATTTAGCTTAATGATTATATTTTATACAAATTTCACTTAATACATTTTTATTACCTACATTTTTTAATAAAAAAGTAGCATTTTTTCCAAACAGCAATTCCAAACGATGAGTTGTATTTGTAACACCAATGCCTGTTTCTGGGGTTTTAGTATTTATTTGTCCGGTATTAAAAATAGATATTTTTAATTCATTATTAAGAAGGATTGATGTGATTTTAATATCCCCTCCTTCGGCATATTTGCTAATACCGTGTTTAATGCCATTTTCCACAAGCGTTTGAATCATCATCGGAGGGATGTGTTTTTGTAAAGTAGTGGGATCAATATCAAAAGAAAAGCGTAATCGTTCTTCGTAACGAATATGTTCTAATTCTAAATAATCTTTTACTAAGGCTAATTCTTCTTCAAGTGTATTAAATTTATTTTTATTCATTAAAAGAGTATTTCGCAAAATATTTGATAATTGCGTGATGGCTATTTTTGCTTTTTTAGGATCTTCATCAACCAATGCTCTAATGCTATTCATGCTATTAAACATAAAGTGTGGATTGAGTTGAGATTTTAATTTATTTAATTCAGCTTCTTTGGTATTAGCTTCTAAACGAAGATTTTGAATTTCTGTTTTTTTATAATTATCAAAAAAGTGAAATCCAAAATAAATTAAAGACCAAAATACAAATACGCCTGTGCAATTTAATATAGTGGATAGCGCAGCTACTAGATTTATTTTGTAAGTAATAATTCCGAATGCTTTAGCTAAACCTACAGTTAGTATGAAATAAAAGATAGCCATTAAAATACTGGCTATTATAAGAATAGAAATTTGTTTGAATAATTTTAATTTAAGAATATCATATTTAATGATGATGTACCTGAAAACATGCGTAACTAAAATTCCTACAGGTACCCAAATTAAAAAATTAAGGATATCTAAAACAGTTGTGTTATAGCTTAATCTGAAGAAGAATAAATTGATAGCAGCATAAAGAGTCCAGCCGATGATTTGGCAAGTCCAGTATATGTTGTGTTTTTTATTCATGTTTTTTATTAAAAAAGTGTCAAGATTAAAGTATTAATATTTTGCAGTCTTAATACTTTATATTTCTGTCTTTCTGTATTTTTTTTCTAATTGATTCCTAACCACGCTTTTCGAGCCGAAATTTGTTGTTCGGTTGCTTTATCATTTAATTCCAATAAGTCTGTTTCAATAACTTTTACAGGTTTAACTTTAGCTTTTAGTTTCTTAATCGTTTCGTTCCCTTTTTTATCTTTACGTAATACTTCAATTACTAATTTGTCTCCTGTTTTAGCTTTGCCCATATAATTTTCTAAAATTTCTTTCATATTATCTAGCCCTAATTTTCGATTATTAAATGTGAAGATTTCATCCCCTTCTTTAAACTTTAATTTTTTGCCAAAATCATCTAATTTATCTATGTTTACAACTACTAAATGACTCGTTGTAGGGTTATAACCAACAGCAATTCCACCTAACGTAATTTTATCAACAACTCTATTTTCTGTATAATTCATACCTACCATTGAAAAAATTTCCTTGTATGGTAATGATTTAGGACCACTCACATAGGTATCTAAAAAATAACGTA
>JANXRU010000032.1 GCA_025356715.1 Bacteroidota bacterium | reverse complement strand
TATATAAAAATGTTGGTAATTATAATAAAGCTTTAGAGTTTTATTTTAAATCAAAAAAAATTAGTGAATTAATTTATAATCAAATCGGACTGCTAAATGCGTTACAAGGTATTGCTAGAGTTTATTTATGTCAAAATGACTTTAATCATTCATTAAGCTATTATCTTAAGGCTTTAGAAGTTTTTGATAAAATTAATATTAATGATCCTAGATATTTTTCACTTTTCATAAATATAGCTAATATTTACGAAAAGAAAAATAATTTGATTGAAGCTGAAAAATATCTTATTAAAGGTTTAGTTTTAAGCGAGAAGTATCGTAATATTAGTTTTGTAGCTATGTTCAAGAATTCATTGAGTAAGCTTTATGAAAAACAAGGAAATTATAAGGAAGCATTAAGTAATTTTAAAGATTTAATAACTATACGTGATAGTATGTATAACGAAGACAATACTAAGAAGTTGGTTAAAACTCAAATGAATTATGAATTTGAAAAAAAAGAAGCTGTTTCTAGAATTAACCAAGAAAAAGAAAGAGAAATTGCATTAACGGAAAGCAACAAACAAAAATTAATTATTTTGTTTGTTTGTGTTGGCTTAGTTTTTATGATTGGTTTTACAGGATTTATTTTTCGATCCTTAAGAATAAGGAATAAACAGAATAAAGTTATTATAGAGCAAAAATACTTAGTAGAAGAAAAGCATCAGGAAATAACGGATAGTATTAATTATGCCGAACGCATACAACGAAGTTTTTTAGCAACCAAAGAACAGTTGGATGAATACTTAATAGATTACTTTGTATTATTTCAACCCAAAGATGTGGTGAGTGGAGATTTTTATTGGACACATTCCTTGAAAAATGGAAATTTTGCTTTAGTAACGGCAGATAGTACGGGGCATAGTGTACCAGGCGCTATTATGAGTTTATTAAATACTTCTTCATTAGAAAAAGCAGTTGAATTAGGAATAACAGAACCATCTGAGATTTTAAATCATACTCGTCAAACAATTATCGATCGCTTAAAAAAAGATGGAAGTATTGAGGGTGGAAAAGACGGGATGGATTGTAGTTTGATTAGCTTTCATAAAGACAGAAGTAAATTAGTTTATGCAGCAGCTAATAATCCTATTTGGATAGTGAGGAAAAATGAATTGATTGAATTAAAAAGTGATAAGATGCCTGTAGGAAAGCATGATAAAGACACTATTTCATTTACTCAGCATCAAGTTGATTTAGAAAAAGGTGATATGATTTACACATTAACAGACGGTTTCCCGGATCAGTTTGGCGGACCAAAAGGTAAAAAGTTTATGTATAAGAAATTAAAAGAAGTATTGATTTCTATTTCAGTGCATCCATTAAATAAACAAAACGAATTCTTGAAAAAAGAATTAAAAGATTGGATGGGAAATACAGAGCAAGTAGATGATATTTGTGTAATAGGAGTGAGGCTTTAAACAAGAAATTTCATCTCACTGTTTTATTAATACCTATGCATCACATCCTTTTCACATCCACACTTGATACTTTACTATATAAGCCAACTAATTTATCGGCTACTACAAATATAGCTTTGTAATGCCACTCTTCGTAGCGTTTATCTGTTGGTGTAAAATTGAATTTGTCGTTTCGTGTCTAACGGCTTTGCTTATAACGTTTTTCGGCTTGGCGATGTGGCGGATCTTTAGCACAAATGTTTATGCGAAGTACAAAATTTTCGGCTACCAATAAACTGTCTGCGGAGCACGAAACCCCGCCTATTGCAAATGCTTGTGCTTCTGCCCGCATAAGATTTAGCTGCGGTTATAGGTTGGTGGCGACACTAATGCTTTTCAATAGTTTTCCAATTGGTCGTGTCTTCGCAGAAATGGTTGTTTTTTAAAAACAATTTCTTTGTTATGATTGAATCTATAATAGAATTTCCTTTTTTTATTTTAACCGTAATGTCGAATTTGGTGCTATCGTAGTCTGGCTTTCCTTTATGCCCTTTAATAAAGAATAGTTTTTCATTTGGTAATAATTTTAAACTATCATTACAACCGCCCCAACAGCCATTTCCATCTGAAAACCCACCCCATTGATTGTCTTTGATTAAATGTGTGAAAGTGTTATTCATGTAAATTGTCTTTATGGACTTATCCTTAAAATAACCGCGAGTGGTGTCTAAGTTTGGTACGGTTTCAATCCAAACAATATCAGAACTTTTATTGGTTATGCAATATAGTGCAAAAGTGTCTTTGGCTATTGGTGGTCCACCCATCGGAAGAGCTATTGGTTTATTGAATTCCAATATTTTGTCACCTATGTAGTCTATTGGAAATTGGTTTTGATGTGTATGGTCTGTTTTATTGTTTATGCTAGTTTCTCTGTCACACGAAATTGTAAACAGTATTGTTAGTTTAAGAAGGATTTTTAATGTCGTTTTGTAGTGCACTGTCAGAGCAGTTAAAGAAATGAGTATGATTTTTATTGTTTTAGTCATTTGTCTACCGGAATTTTGTCCGCCCCTATTGGTACTAACGGTTTGCAGCTAAAAGAAGTGGCGGTTTTGGAACACTAAACTGTCTATACCCACCAAACTTTATTACTTGCACAACTGTTTGTATTCGCACTTCACCCGCCATTTTTTTTAGCATATATGTAAAAGCAGTAGCTTGCATCATTTAATAGCTGCAGTACAATTCCTAAGAAAAGTCTGCCTAATTTTAGATTAAACAATTAAACTTAAAATCATGCTTAGAGACAATACTACTGCTTTGATACCAAAGTTA
>JANXRU010000025.1 GCA_025356715.1 Bacteroidota bacterium | reverse complement strand
TTTTTATAATCGTCATTACCTAATTCGTGTTTCCAAACATCCTTAGCATTAGCGCTCATCACAATACCAACCTGTTCTATTTGAGAAGATAATGCAATCAATTTATCTAATAACACCTTGGCGTATATGCTTCCACTGGCTCCTGTAATGGAAACAATGAGTTTATGTTTTTGTTGCATGTTGTTTATAGGGTCTAATTCTGTATCCTAGAGTAAATTCTAAAATGTTGTTATAATATCCTTTATTAAACGTTTGAGCGATAATATTGTTGAAATAAATGTATTGATTTGTATAATTAGGGCGGATTGTGATAAATGAATTACTACTTCTGAAATTTACAAACCAATTTTCATTTATGTTGTATCCTAACCCTATTTTTACTGAATAATCAAACTTTTGAAAAGGATGTGTCCCCGTTTGATTACCGTATTCGTTTCCTTCATAGTAATTAATCAAATAAGCCGCTGAAACGCCAATATCAAGCATAAATTTCTTATACGTGTAATTTACTAATAACGGGACTTCTAAGTAATTTAAGTTCAAGTAATAAGCTGTGTAATCAAACTTTTCGATGTTTTGATTTTTTTTTGCTCCTTTTTGTATGAACAAAAAAGATAAATTCATACTAATTTTTTTATTAAAAACACTTTCTATCCCAATTCCTGCCATGCCTCCTAATTTATGATAGCCATCGTATGGATCGCCATGAACCTGAGAAGGTGAAACACCTGCTGTTACTAGCAGATTAAATGGATGATTCTTTTCCTGACTAAAAAAAGAAAAAGAGGAACATAAAAATATGATGAAATACTTTTTCACTACAACTGTAAATGTAGGTATTTTCTACATATACTGCTTCAACCATTGCAAAGCCTCATCTTTAGAAGTAAAGTATTGCGTGGGTCTTTCTGGTTTGTTTATTTTAGAATGAAAATTAGCTACTATTTTTTGAGCTAAGGAATGTATAACAAAGGCATCTGCCTTTGAATAAGGGTTATTTTCCCTTTTTGAAGCAAAACTCATCACTTCAAAATTAGTACTCGTAAATTCATTTGTTAATACTAACGTTGGCAATTCAGGTGAATGGTTTTCTTTTTGAAAATGTATAACCATCTTAAAATCCTCCAAAGACAATTCAACATTATTAAAGATCTCCATTTCGTAATACATATGCTCATGTATACGAATTTGAAAATGTTTAAATATAGTCCATTCAGGCGAATTCATAATTATACTATTAATATTTCTAACTTACATATACTGTTTTAACCAAGATAGAGCATCTTCAGCTGAATTAAAAAACTGAGTAGGTCTTTCTGGTTTATTTATTTTTAAATAAAAATTACCTAATATTTTTTGTGATAGAGAATAAATAACAAATGCATCCGCTTTTGAGTATGGGTTGTTTATATTTCTTGAAACAGCACTCATTAACTCAAAATTAGTATTTGTAAACTCTTTAGTTAAAATTAGAACAGGAAGCACTAAATCAAAATTTTCTTTTTGAGAACTTACTAATAATCTTAAATCATTTACAGTAAAATCTACATTATTAAATATATCAACTTCATAATACAAGTTGTTTTGTACTTTATATTGAAAATTTTTAAAAAGGAAATATTCCGACGAAATCATTAAAAAAAATGTTAAATATCAATATTTAAACGATAAATATACAGAAAACTGAATTAAACAACCAATTAATTTAAATTAAATTTCTTTAGGGTAGCAAATAAAATATTTAGTCACTTTTGTACTTAACATTTTTATATTCAGTTGATCCGATGCCTTTGCTACATCCATTAGTACATTATTATTAAACAAAATATTAATCTTATGATGTATGCCCGAATTATAGGCGCTATTATTAACACTTTCGGAAAACACAAAATACTCTGCTTCTTTTTTAGTGAGTTTGTATTTCTTCATCACTTTTTCTTGCCACTGTGTTTTATATTCAGCACTAAATTTCTTGTTTTGTAGTTCAATTTTAAATAGATGACGATCAATCATGTTTTTACAAAGCAAAGCTAATACCTTATCTGAATGACTAGTCCATACCTTTACAGAAGCCATCATATCATAATCATCTAGTAATACAAATTGTTGCAATAATTCGGGCTTACTTAAAAAGTCTTTTTTACTAAAATTATTTTTTAAAAATAAACTAAGTGCTGGAGTAGCAAATAAATCAACCCCTGACAACGATAACTCTTTGGCGCGTTTTAAAATATTAACCAATAATTTTTCGGCACTTAAAACTGTTTTATGCAAATATACCTGCCAATACATTAAACGTCGAGCTATTAAAAATTTCTCTACACTATAAATTCCCTTGGCCTCAATTACCAATTCACCATTAGCAACATTGAGCATTTTTATAATTCGGTCGCTACTCACAACTCCCTCTGAAACACCTGTAAAGAAGCTATCACGCTTCAAATAATCAAGTCTATCCATATCTAATTGACTAGATACTAATTGGTGCAAAAACTTCTTTGGATGTTGATCTTTGAATATTTTAATTGCTAAACTCAGTTTTCCTTTAAACGTTTTATTGAGTTCATCCATTAGTATCAAAGAAATATCTTCATGATGAATTCCTTTAACAATAGTATGTTCCAAAGCATGCGAAAAAGGACCATGTCCAATATCATGTAATAAAATGGCAATAATAGCTCCTTGTGTTTCTTCGTCTGTAATTTTTATTCCTTTAGATTTTAAAACCTGCAAAGCCTCTGTCATCAAATACATGGCGCCAATAGCATGATGAAAGCGTGTATGCAATGCGCCAGGATAAACCAAATTAGTTAACCCTAATTGCTTGATTCTACGCAAACGCTGAAACGATGGGTGATTGATTAAATCATAAACTAAATCGTCAGGAAGAGTCACAAAACCATAAATGGGATCGTTAATTATTTTACGTTTATTTGGAATCATAATAAGATTAAAGAATGTAAAGTTAGTTTTTTTTCAACACAGAGAAACACGAGTTTATGAGTTCACTGAGAGATTGTATAGTAATGGCTTAACTTCCCTTTAAACCTTTTACACTCTTTATCTTTGTGCCTCAATATTGAATTAACCCATAAAACTCCTAGAACAATTTATCTTCCAATTTCTGTGTTAAAAAAATGATTATTTTTGTTGCTCAATTTTTAATACCACTTTATGCCAAAAATATCTTCAAAGGCAGTTGACATGCCATCTTCTCCCATTCGTAAATTAGTTCCATTTGCTGAAGCAGCAAAAAAACGCGGTACCAAAATTTATCACTTAAATATTGGACAACCAGATATAGAAACTCCACCGTCTTTTTTAAATGCTGTAAAAAACGCTGACATTAAAGTATTGGAATACAGCCATAGTGCTGGAAATGAAAGCTACCGTAAAAAATTATGTAATTATTATAAATCGTATAATATTAATATTGATGCGAACGAAGTAATTATTACTTGTGGTGGTTCAGAAGCTATTGAAATTACCATGAAAACCTGCTTTAACGAAGGTGATGAAGTAATTATCCCTGAACCATTTTATGCCAATTACAATGGATTTTCAACGGCAGCCGGCGTTAAAGTTGTTCCAGTAAAAAGTTTTATTGAAACAGGATTTGCATTGCCATCTATTAGTGACTTTGAAAAGGTAATTACTCCTAAAACTAAAGGTATTATGATTTGTAACCCTGGTAATCCAACGGGTTATTTATATACCAAAGCAGAATTAGAGGCTTTACGTGATTTAGTAAAAAAATACGATTTGTTTTTGTTAAGCGACGAAGTTTATCGTGAGTTTTGCTATGATGGTAAAGAATACATTTCGGTAATGCACTTAGATGGTATTGAAAACAACGTGGTGTTATTAGATTCTATTTCTAAACGTTACAGCGCATGCGGCGCTCGTATTGGCGCAATGATTAGTAAAAATAAAGAAGTAATGGCAGCAGCTATGAAGTTTGCTCAAGCTCGACTATCACCACCAAGTTACGGACAAATAGGCGCAGAAGGCGCTTTAGATACACCTAAAGAATATTTTGAAGGCGTAAAAACAGAATA
>JANXRU010000022.1 GCA_025356715.1 Bacteroidota bacterium | reverse complement strand
TTTTTATACAGATGAAATTACCATTAGTGGCGGGCCTTGTACAATACATGGCCTTCCAGGCATGATATTAGGCGTTACGATACCACGTTTATATATGTCGATATTAGCAACCAAGTTAATGGTGACCGATGTAAAGACGGACATGATTAAACCCACCGCTGCTAAAAAATATTATACACCTAAAGAACTGAAAGACATACTTGCCAAAAGATGGCAAAACGATGGCGATGAGGATAATGAAGATTATACCATCTTTGCTAATGATAAAGAAACCTATTATTTGAATGATAAAGGCAGTAATTTTTCTGCTAAATATTCTGTTTCTAAAACGGATAATAAATCTAAAAAAGATGTGTGGGATGTTTTATTAAATATACCCGATAAAGGCGAAACTGCTTTTACATCAACTCCCTCAAAAATATCTAGTTTTTTAATAGGTACAGATATTCAAATTATTTATGAAGTTTATAATAGCAAAGCAGATGTAAAATATTGCTACATCAAAACCCTAGGCATAAAGGGTAGTCCATTAAGCGAAGCAAAAGAATTGTCGCAAACACCATGCAAATCAAAGTTTTCGATAGCAAATACAATTTATAAAGTTGTTTATTCGCCCGATAAAACAAAGTTTGCTTTATTATTAGATAACTATAGCAAAGGCATTGTAGTAGAGCCTAGTATAACTATATTCGACTCTAAAAAACTAACCACGCTTTCAACAAAAAATTTAAAGTCGCAATACAATGGATTAAAAGCGCAAATAGATCCATACAATAATTTTAAAATAGATAATGCAGGAAATATTACTTTAATATTTAACACACACAATGCCGAAACAAATATGGTAGTAAAATCATTTAATGGTGATATTCCGTTTACAGAAAACGAAATTAAAAACATTAAAGAAATAGGAGGCGGCGCCATAGCAAACAATCCAAGTGGCGATGTTGGTAAATACGAACCCGGAAGATTTTATGCTACTTTACAAGACTATGTCGATAATAAACCCACTGGTGATTTTAAAATAAAAAACGGAAGCCATTCTTGGGGAACCATTGCTGGAGAGTCGTTTAAACTTATTGATAAAAATGGGAATATAGAAAAAGAAAAAATATCTAAATTTCCTACAAATCTTTTTACTTATCGTGGAGAATATGATGCTAGTTTTGATTTATACAGATCCTTTGAAAATGATGTTTATAGAATACTATTAGTAGGGAATATCTGTGTGTATACAAGAAGACAAACAACTGGTAATGGAGGCGAAAAAGATGTGTTATACTGGTCTGAAGGCGGTATTAACGGCGAAATTAAAAAATTTAAAGAAGGTGCTTTAGAAGATTTATTAGAAAAAGCAGGCTTATTAGAAGATTACAAAAAAGACAAACCTAAGCGCGAGTTTAAGGATAACGTGAGCAACTTCTATAATAAAGAAGTTAATAGATATCTAAAATATATAGACATACTGAACAAGAAAAAGTAAGCAACTTTATACTTTACTTATATAAACACCATCAAAGCTTTTAAAGAATTGATGGTGTTTTTTTGTTTAAAGTCAAAAATTTATTACTTTTGACTATTAACTGTCAATAGTCAAAAAAATGATCATTAAAAAATCTATATTAAGTCTTTTTTCTCAATCAAACGATTTGAGTGTTAAGGAGATAGTAGATACCTTAATGGTTTCTAAGCAAGCGGTACATTATGCCCTTAATCAATTATTAGAAGATAAAAAAGTAGAAAAGTTTGGGCGCGCCCCAAAAACCATTTACAGGCTTTTAAACCCCAAAAACGAAATAACTACAGAAAATTTAATAACATTAAGTAGTGGCGATGCTAGCGAATTAGAAAAAAAAGTATTAGTAATTACCGAAGTAGGTAAAATGTTAACTGGTTTGGAGGGCTTTACTTATTGGTGCAGCCAACGCAAATTACCAATTGAAAAAACTATTATTGAATATTTAGAAACACAAAAAAAATATAACCGTTTTTTTGATAAAAACAGTTTAATAGATGGAACTGATAAATTAAAAAACACAAATGGTTATAATC
Source organism: Bacteroidota bacterium (assembly GCA_025356715.1). The sequence goes on along the minus strand of JANXRU010000022.1, from coordinate 1,156 downwards.
ATATTTGGCTTTATAAACTATATTATTGCGATTTTTATGCCATTGAACGTTTTGGTAAAACCCGATTAGGGACATTACTACATTATGCTAAACAAGGGCAAAATAAAATGTTGATGAAAATATTAGTTGATGAAATAAGAATAGTATTAACTAATTTTATAAAACACACAAAAGCAGATGCTATTGGCTTTGTGCCACCTACAATAAGGCGAGAGGTACAAATTATGAAATTTATAGAAACGCAATTAAAACTAAGCTTACCTATTATTAAAATAAATAAAATAAGTGGATTAATTCCTGTTCCTCAAAAATCATTAAATAAATTAGATGAAAGGATTAAAAATGCCGAAAACACATTTTCTGTTACAGAAAAAGCATTTTATAATCACATTGTATTAATAGATGATGCTGTTGGTTCGGGAGCTACATTAAACGAAATTGCGGGCAAAATAAAAAATAAAAAAATCACCAAAAAAATAACTGGTATTGCCATTGTTGGAAGTTTTAAAGGATTTGACGTTGTTACAGACGTTTAATTTTTTAATTTTACAAAAACAAAAATTGATATGACAAAAATTGCTTTAGGTAGCGACCACGCTGGCTTTGAATTAAAAGAAGAACTAATATCGTATTTAAAAACAAAAAATGTAGAGGTTGTTGACAAAGGTTGTTATAGTTTAGATCGCGCGGATTATGCGGATTATGGACACGCTGTTGCGTTGGCTGTTATTAATAAAGAGGTTGATTTTGGGATATTAATGTGTGGTAGTGGAAATGGTATTAATATGAGTGCAAACAAACATAAGGGCATTAGGGCCGCTTTATGTTGGACAGCAGAAATTTCGGCGTTAGCGCGCCAACATAATGATGCTAATATATTAACTTTACCAGCAAGGTATATTAGCATAGAAGAAGCAAAAAAATGCATCGATGCTTTTTTAACCGAAACATTTGAAGGCGGCAGACACGCCGATAGAATCCAAAAAATTGATTGTTAAGTAGCAATTACTTTACATGTAACCGCATAAGAGCTTAGCTTTTATGTGGTTTTTTGTTTCTTAACAATTTGGTAACATTAGAATTACGTAAATCTAATATTGAGGCAATTATTTTGCAATCAATTAATATAAACTATACATTAAATGAAGGCAATATT
>JANXRU010000434.1 GCA_025356715.1 Bacteroidota bacterium | reverse complement strand
GAAAAACAACGTTTATCAATAGCAAGAGCATTATTAAGAAACCCACATTTATTAATTTTTGATGAAGCGACTTCTGCTTTGGATTCTATTACGGAAGAAGAGATTACCCAAACCATTCGAAATATTTCATCTAAACAAGATCAGATTACGGTTCTCATTGCTCATCGTTTATCAACCATTATGCATGCTGATAAAATTTATGTATTAGAGCAAGGACAAATTATAGAGCAAGGAAAACATCAAGATTTATTAACTGAAAAAGGCTTGTATTACGCTATGTGGCGTCAACAAATAGGCGAACGAAAATAATTACTCCACCTGAAACATAACCAACATGGGAGTTTCAATCGTATATTTCCCTTGATTAATAGATACAAAAAAAGGCATTTTAATCGTAAAATTTGTATTGACTAATAGTTTGACATTTACTTTTATCTTATCTTTAGATTGAAGATTAATTTCTTTCTTCCCTATTAACTCATAGCTTTCGTAATTTACTGTAAAATCTTGCGTTCCTGCCATATCAGCTAATTCTACTATTAGATGGGTAAAAGCATCTGTAAAAGGCTTTAAAATTGCCATAGAGTCAAGCTTTGAACTTATTTTTTTTTCACTAAAAATAGAAGATTGATTTAGTATTGAAACATAAAGGCTTGAATCTTTTAAATTGACGGTATTAAAATTTTTAGCGAGAAGGCTGTCAATACTCGTGAAATGTGTTTGGGAAAATGCGTGAATAGAATTTAAAAACAAAAAGATAATTATGTTTTTAGCGTTGATCATTTATTAAGTTTATTAACTGTTGTTTTTCTATTTGCCAATTACTTTCTTTAGCCGCCAATTTCGTGTTCGTTTTACAAATATCGTAATCTTTACTATTTATAAATTCTGATATTTGTTTAGCGATATGTTGCGGCTCATGATTTTCAATAAATGTGCCAATATGATAGGTATTGATAATATTTTCTATTTCGGGCAGCTTAGATGCTAAGATCGGGATGCCTGCATGCATATAATCAAACACTTTATTAGGCAACGAAAAATGATAGTTCATGTTGGAATCCTTGTCAATAGTAACTCCCAGAGTTGCATTAGCTGTATAATGGCGTAATTCAGATGCGGAAATTTTATCTATAAATTTAACTTTATTTTGCAATTGTAATTTTAGTACATTTTCTTTCAGTTGATGAATGACATCCCCACTTCCTATGATTAGTAATAAATAAGTGTCATCTAAATACTGAAAAGATGTTACTAATTCTTCACTTCCTCTATCTACATTAATTCCTGCGCCTTGTAATAAAATAATTTTTTTATCAATAGGTAAATTTAATTCGGCACGTGTTTTTAATGTTTCCATCTGAGTATAATTGGGAATATTTCTAACAACACTAAATGGGACTTTATATGTTTTGGTGAAATATTTAGCAATACTCTGATTAACTGTTATACAAAAATGTAATTTTGGGATTATCCACTTTTCAATACTTTCCCAAATTCTTTTTTTGATTGGATTAGCTTGTAACTCGGGGACTTCGCAAAATAGTTCGTGACTATCATAAATTAATTTGTTTCCTTTTAGTTTTGACACTAAATAGTTTGGAAGCAAGGTATCTAAGTCATTAGCAACTAAAACATCCGATTTGTTAAATAGCAACACAAAAAATAAACGTACATTAAAAAAGAAATAAAAGGTAGGGCCTTGTTCAAACAAAAGCTTCATACGTTTACATGTATAATCTCTTTGTTGTAAAGGTTGTGATTTTTTTTGTTGACGACCCACTAATAATACATCATAGCCTAATTCCTTAAATACAGAGCAAGAACGAGCAACACGTTGGTCGGTAACTAAATCATTGATCACGGAAACTATAACTTTTTTGTTAGACACAATTTTTGTTTATTTAATCTTCTTCAATAAATCCATCGCTGCTTGATATGGATTGATGTTCTCATTTTTGAGTTGTAGTTCTATTTTGAATATTTCTTCTTTTACTTGTGGATTTGAATAAAAACGTTCGATCAGTGTGTTGTTAATGGTTTGGTGCAACCATTGCTTGGTTTGTTGTATGCGTTTGGTTTCAAAAAAATGATTGGTAATAGTATGTCGTTTGTATTTATCAATTAAATCATACATCTCTTTAATGCCTTTATTTTCAGTGCTTGAGCAGGTAAGAACTTCTGGTACCCAATTACTTTCCGTAGGCGGAAATAAATGTAGAGCTCTAGCATATTCTGCACGAGCTATTTTTGCTTTATCAAAATTACTGCCATCAGCCTTTGTAATAGCCATTCCATCGGCCATTTCCATGATACCACGTTTAATGCCTTGTAATTCATCGCCAGCACCTGCTAACATTAATAGTAAAAAGAAATCGGTTAATTGATGAACAGCAGTTTCACTTTGTCCAACACCAACAGTTTCAATTATGATATAATCGTAACCAGCTGCTTCACAAATAATAATACTTTCTTTAGTTTTACGCGCTACTCCACCTAAACTACCTGAGCTGGGTGAAGGACGAATAAAGGCTTTGGGATGAATGGATAATTGTTCCATCCGAGTTTTATCACCCAAAATACTTCCTTTACTTATTTGACTACTTGGATCAACTGCTAATACGGCTAATTTGTGGCCACGATTAATAACTTCTAATCCGTAGCTTTCAATAAAAGTGCTTTTGCCAACACCTGGTACACCTGTAATACCAAGTCTAAACGAATGGCCACTTTGTTTAATAATCGTATTAATAATTTCTTGAGCTTGTTCCTGATGTTCTGCTTTGGTTGATTCTACAAGAGTTATTGCCTTGCTTACATACGCAATATTAGAGGCTAAGATACCTTCTGTAATTTCGTGTATGTTAAATGGTTTTGACATATATTACTGTTAATTCTCAATTAATAATAATCTTAAAAGTATTAAATTTTCTTAGATATTTAAGCTTCAATTATTTAATATAATTATATCGATGAGTTTAGATATTATAAGCAGACTCTATCTAACTCAATACTTGCATCATAGCTTTAGCTTTTAATAAACACTCCTCATATTCCTCCTCAGCATTGCAAAGCGAAGTAATAGCGCTTCCAACGGTAAATAATACGTGTTTTTTTTCTTCATCGTAAAATATACTACGTATTAAGACATTTAAATCTAAATCTTGGTTTTTAGTAATATACCCTAAAGCACCAGAATACGCATTACGATTATATAATTCGTATTCATCAATTAATTGCATCGCTCTAATTTTTGGTGCACCCGTCATACTTGCCATAGGGAAGGTTGCATTTATAAGGTCGTCAATAGTTGTGTTTGTTTTCAATTCGCATCGAACTGTACTTACCAGTTGATGTACTTGCTGATAGCTCTCTATGTCAAATAATTTAGGAACGGTGACGCTCCCTTTTTTTGCTATACGAGATAAATCATTTCGGCACACGTCAACAATCATCACATTTTCGTTTCGTTCTTTTAAATTTTCTTGCAAACTTTTTTTTGTTTGAAAATCTTCAATAAAATTTTCAGTTCTTTTAGCTGTGCCTTTAATAGGCTTGGTAATAATGATATTCCCGCGTTTAGACAAAAACAATTCAGGGCTCGAAGAAATAATCCATTGCTTATTAAATTTAGCTAAAGCAGAATAGGGTGCTAAACTAATTTCATTCAATTTTTGATAGAGTTCAAAGGGGTCAATTACTGCATCAAAGGCTTCAAAGGTAATGCAATAATTTATTTCGTAAATATCGCCTTGTTGTATATGTTGCTTTAGTTGATTAACTTTTTGTATATACTGTTCTTTCGATACCGTTTGTTTTAAGTCTATTTTAGTGTGTTTTTCAGCGATACTCTCAAATTCAATTGCTGAAAGTGCCATTTCATTTTCTACTTCTATGAGTAATTTATTAGGAAAGGATAATTTGTTCGATTGTTTGTTTGTAAATTCTTCTAATTGATTTTTGTAATCGTAGCTAACGAAACAGAGATAAGAACTACCTTCTATAATCGAGTTAACTGACTCTTGGTTGGAAAGAATAATTTTTTTTTCGAATCCTTGTTGATGCCCATTATTATTGTATAATACAGCGTATTTATAATTAGAAAAATATGTTTGAATGGTTTTTATAAAACGACACTATAAACGTAAATGAAGAACAAAGTATTTATGATATTTTTACACTATCTGCAATTTGCCCATTATCACACATTAAGGTTCGTGCAGGGAATTTACTGTATAATAAAATATCATGCGTTGCAAATAAGATTAAACGTCCTTGTTTGCTTATATCTAGTAATAATTTCATAATTTCTTCTGATGTTTCAGGATCTAAATTTCCTGTTGGTTCGTCAGCTAAAATAACTTCTGGTTCGTTTATTAAAGCGCGAGCTATGCTAATACGTTGTTGTTCGCCGCCCGATAATTGAAATGGCATTACTTGCGCTTTGCTTTCTAATCCAACCTTTGAAAGCACATCTTTTACACGTGCTTTTATTTTCTCTTCATCGTTCCATCCAGTTGCTTTCATCACAAAACGTAAGTTCTCAAAAATGGTTCTATCGCTTAATAACTGAAAATCTTGAAATACAATTCCTAGCTTACGTCTTAAAAAAGGAATTTCTTTCCGTTTTAAGCTTTGTAGTTTAAAGCCAGAAACTTCTCCAGAACCAGTAGTTAAGCTAATATCTCCATAAATGGTTTTTAATAACGAGCTTTTCCCACTTCCTGTTTTCCCAAGTAAATAAACAAACTCGCCTTTATTTAGGGCTAAGTTTAAATTTGAAATAACAGGAACATCTCCTTGGTATATGGTAGCGTTTTTAAATTCGATGACTGAGTCGTTTATCATAATTGTAAAAATAGAAAGTAAAAGTATCGGGTAACGGAAATAGAAATCGGTGTTTTAACATAGTTGGGTTAATAACTACATAATCAAGACGTTATGGGAGTTTAAGTTAACATTATTTTTAGTGCAGTGAAAAAACAAACGAAGTTGCTTTAAATTTCTCAAATTGAAATTTAATGTAACTAAGTATTGATATATAATTATATAGCATATTAACAACCCTTATGATACTTAAAAAACATTTTAGAATCTTACTTTTACTAGCATTTTGCAACATTGTGTTTGCACAAAAATCGCAGTTGTATTTGGATAAAGAAACTTTATACAAAACGGGTATTGAATTATTTGATAAAAAACAATACACAGCTGCTCAAAAAACATTTATTGATTATATGAATACGATAAATGGTAATACGTTATTAAAAACGGATGCCGAGTATTATGCTGCCGCTTGTGGTATTGAACTTTTTCATAAAGACGGAGAGTGGAGAATGAAGGAATTTATTGATAATCATCCAGGAAATATTAAATTAAAATCGGCCTATTTTTATTTAGGAAAATCAAATTTCAGAAAAAAGAAATATGATGAAACCATTAAGTTTTTAGAAAAAGTTGATATATACGATTTAAGTAAGGAAGATTTAGCTGAACTGTATTTTAAAAGAGGCTATAGTTACTTTATAACTAAAAACAATGAAAAAGCTAAGCCTGATCTATATGAAATAAAAGATGTTGATAATAAATACGCACATCCAGCAAATTATTATTATTCACATATTGCCTATCAGGAAAAAAATTATGAAATGGCAATAACTGGATTTAATCGATTATTAAATAGCGAAACGTTTAGTACGGTTGTTCCATATTACATCACTCAAATTTATTTTATTCAAGGAAAATATAATGAAGTGGTTAAAAATGCTCCAGCATTATTCCTTGATACGGCTCATGTTCAAAAGGAAGGCGAGATTAATAGAATGATAGGAGAATCCTATTTTAATTTAAAAGATTTTGCTAATGCTTTAACTTATTTTAAAAAATCGGAAACTACGGGCGGTGGATTTAATGCAAATGGTAACTACGAGCTAGGCTACTGTTATTATCAAATTAAAGATTACAAAAATGCTATTTTAAAATTCGAAAAAGCGACGGAATCAAAAGATAGTCTTGCTCAAAATGCTTGGTATCATTTAGCTGATTGTTATATTCAATCTGGTAATAAATCAAAAGCAAGGAATGCTTTTTATGCGGCCTCTAATATGGATTTTAGTGAGCAAATTAAAGAAGACGCTTTATATAGTTATGCCAAGCTTTGCTATGAATTGTCTTTTGCTCCGTATAATGATGCGGTTGTTATGTTTCAAAAATACATTACGAATTACCCAAATTCCTCTCGAAAACCAGAAGCATATAATTATTTAGTGAATGTATATTCTACCACTAAAAATTATGGCCAAGCGATTGCTTCCATAGAAAAAATACAACCACTGGATCCAATTTTAAAAATCACTTATCAAAAATTAATTTATTTTAAAGGGGTCGAATATTTTAACAACATTGAACTCGATAGCGCAACGCGTTACTTTAAAAAATCGTTGACGGTTAATTTTGATAAAACTTATAATGCGTTATCTCAATATTGGTTAGGCGAAATTTCTTATATTAAAAAAGATTATGCAACAGCGGTAGATACTTGGAAAGCCTTTCAATTAAACGAAGGAGCATTTAGCTTGAAGGAATATGATCTATCTAATTATAATATTGGATATGCCTATTTTCAGCAAAAAAATAATTATTCGGATGCTAATATTTCTTTCCGTAAATTTTTGCTTACTAAAAATTCGTATGAACCTGCAAAAGTTG
>JANXRU010000423.1 GCA_025356715.1 Bacteroidota bacterium | reverse complement strand
TGTGACCGTCTGACCTGCCAAAACTCCCGCACTGCTCGCATAACTCGATATCGTTTGAGCACAACATGATGTATTATTAATCTGAATAACTCCATTAGTCAATCCACACGTCGGATTCGTAAACGATAATATAGCTGAGGGAATAGGGTTAACCGTTACTGTTGCAATTTTTGAAGCAACACAGCCTCCCGCAGAAGTGCCTGTAACTGTATAGTTAGTTGTAATAGTAGGGTTAGCTGTCACTAAAGCTCCAGTGGAAGAAGAAAGTCCTGCAGCTGGCGACCAAGTATAAGTAGATGCACCGCTGGCGCTTAAAGCTCCAGATGAACCTAAACAAAAAGTAGGATTAACAACAGCTAGGGTCAAGGAATTAACTGTAACTGTAACTGTTTTAGTATTAGTACAACTTCCTTGAGTTCCCGTAACCGAATATGTTGTTGTAACTGTAGGACTAGCAACTACAGAAGCGCCTGTAGTTAATGAAAGGCCTGTTGATGGCGTCCACGAATATGAAGTTGCACCTGTTGCAGTTAAAGTAGTGGATGTTCCAGAACAAATAGTGGCATTTGGGGTAACTGTTATAGTTAATGGGGTAACTGTTACTGTCATAGCATCTGTAGCTGTACATCCATTTCCGTCTGTTCCAGTTAAAGAATAAACTGTTGTTGATGCTGGGCAAACAGTTGGCGAAAGTGTAGCTCCGCCTGTCATGCCGCCCGCAGGCGACCATACAAAAGAAGTAGCAGGTATTGTATTAGTTACATTATTGGTAAAGTTTAAGGTCCAATTTACAAAAGTACCGCCATCACCACTAGAACCATCAACGACTTTTAAAATCCAATTACCGTTCATCATACAACCACTCAGTGTATTTAAAGACCCTCCTTGTGGAGCATAACCAGCAGCTAAACTAAATGGGGCGGCGCCTGAAGTAACATTTGTTCCAGACGTTAGATTAAAACATGTACCTATATAATCATTTGCACTACCGCCATTACCAGAAGATAATAATAAAGTTGCTCCACTAGGGCAAATTAAATAAATACTTAAATCACTATCCCAAGTATGATTAATATTTAAACAAATGGATGACAATGAAGCCACAGAAAGACCAGAAACATTAATGGTAGAGGTTACTGTAGGTGTTCCCACAGTGCTGATTACAGCATTTGGCGAAGCTGCAAATGAAGGAGAGGTTGTGATAACCTGAGGCATAGTTGCATCTCCTAGTAAGGTAGTACATGCGCCTGGGCAAATAGATACATTGTTAGATACATTAACTGTTGGACCTGTCACATTAACTTTTTTAGAATCTGTACAAGCGCCTTTCGTATAATATAAAGTATGCGCTCCTATACCTGCTGTTGCTGGATTAAAAACTCCAGTAGCTGCGTTTGTAATGCCAGGACCACTCCAAGTTCCACCTGCAGGTGAAAATCCAGGTAAAGTAAACGCGGCTGAGTTTAAACAAACCGTTTGATCTGCGGCAGCATTTGTGCCTTGATTTCCAGTAATATTAAAATTAAAATCGCAATAATCTCCAGGCCAATTATCAGCAACCACATAGTACTGAGTTGATGGCAATAAGCTTGCTGCAGCAATAGTTAAAACAGCAGAACCCGTAGGGCTAATAGAGTTATTACACCCGATACTTGTCCAACCTGTCGTAGTAGCACATGGAGCACCACCACCAGTTTTACGAAAAACCTCAAATTGTAATGCATCAGCACTACAAGCACCATTAATATTAAAAACAATTGGCTGAACTGGATTTGTAGTTGTAAATGTAAACCAAACAGAATTATCAATAACGCCATTACAATTCCATTGTGCAATAGCTATATCATTTGCAGGCGTAGCTCCATTTGTAGTAGAAAAATAAGTATTATTTGGACATAAAACTGTAGCATTTAAACAATCATCATTAATAACAGTTCCTGTTGGGTTAAAGTTATTTAAACAAATTTCAAAGGCACCAGTATTAGCGCTAAACCCGTCAACTATAATATAATAGGTTGTTCCAGGAACTACATTGGCAACAGTTAATGTTGTGGTGTTACCTGCAGCTGCTTGAGAGCATCCGAAATTATTAAATGTAGTACCAGAACAAGGTCCAGTTAATTCTATTAAAGCAATTTGCGGACGAACAATACCGCCATTGATTGAAATAACAGCGGTAGTGCCAACTGCTACAAATGAAAAATAAACACTATTCCACGTTCCTGGATTATCAAAACAAGGAGGAATAAAAGTTGATGTTAAGTTTTCTCCAGTTGCTCCAACTGTAGTATACGCATTTGCTCCAGAACAAAAATTTGATGTGGGTAATGCTACGGCGCTGCAAGGATTATCATTACTTGGTTGAGCAGGAGATGATAAACATAATTGAAATGTTCCAACATTATTATTAGCACCATCTACATAAATATAATAGGTATTACCAGGCGTTAATGCGCTATAAGGTAATGTAGCCGTTGCTCCCCCTGAATTAGAACATCCTAATTCCGTAAAAGGGCTCACGCAAGCTCCTGTAGAAGAAAACAATCCAACCATAGGAGAAGCCAATGTGCCTCCGTTTACTGTTATATTTACAACAGGACCGCCTGCAATAAATTTAAACCACATACCGTTATTGGTTCCTCCGCCAAAACAAACTGGAGGAGCAAGCGTTCCTATTATACCAGTATTATTGTATGCTCCAGCTGCTGAGCAACCATTCGAAGAAACTAAAATTGCGGTACTGCAATCATCCCCAGGAACTGCAAGTGCGGTTGTAGAAATCACACATGCTATAAAAAGTGCTATTATATTTTTCATAATTTTATTTTGGTTCGTATGCTTTATAAATTCCAATACCTATATTTAAATTCAAAATGCTTTCGTGATTAAAAGATTCTGACTTTGATTTAGCAATATCTACAATGTTTTTCGCAACGTTAACGCCTTGCTCCTGAAGTTCTTTAATTGACAACAATTCTATTAATGGACCTTTTTCTATTTGAACTTTCTTTCTCAATGAATAAAAACGATACTCATCGTAGTTGGTTTTTTCTATTCTTTCAATATCCGATTGAGAAAGCTCTGATTTTGGCTCTAAAACAACAAATGTTTTATTGCTATATGAATTACTTTGAGAAAAACCTGAATTTAATGCTAAAAAATAGCAAGTTATTGATAAAAATAGAAGTTTTGTAATTGTCATTTTTATAGATTTTTAATATGTCAAATATATCACTTTAGGATTACAATATTGCCGTCATTTAATAACTAAAAGCATCAGCTCACTCAACAAATTTGAATTAATTCCTCATCTACAAAAATCTTACAGTTTCATTCATTGGAATATCAAGAGTCTTCATTGTATTAATAATCACAACTAAAATTACTTGAAAAGTCTGATTTTAAAACATTATAAGCATTAAATATTGGAAGTCTGATTTTGCGAAAAGAGTCAAAAAAAGCCTCCAATATCATTGGAGGCTTTTAAAATAAATCTAATTAAAATTATTCGTTTGCTCTAAGCACGGTAACGTGTCCAACAAATGGATGTTTGTTGCCTTGTAAATCAAATACTGTCAGTTTATACACATAAACTCCTTGAGCAGCCATTTTAGTGCCTCCTTTTACAGTACCATCCCATCCCTTACGGAAGTTATTACTTGAGAAGATTTGCTCACCCCAACGGTCAAAAATAGCCATTTGATAGTTTTCTTCATCAATTCCTACACCCATTGGTTGAAATATATCATTTTTGCCATTACCATCAGGTGTAAAACAATTAGGGATATATAAAGCAAAATCAGGAGTAATTTCTATTGGATGTGTTACAACATCAGTACATCCATGAATAGAGGTTACAAATAATGTAATATTATAAACACCAGCTAAACTATAGCTATGAATTGGATTTAAGAGTGTTGATTGATTTGAACCCACATTTGCAATTGGATCTCCAAAATCCCAAATATAACTAACAGCGCCTTGACTCGTATTTACAAATGCTATCGTTGGATCGATGATGCTAGCTGTTGGAGGAACTGCATAAAATTCAGCAATAGGTACTTTGTAAATGGTTATATAGTTTGGCACTGATACAGTTCTTTTACAACCAAGTGAACTTGTAATTTGTAAATCAACGGAATAGGTACCAGCTGTTGGGAAATTATAAGAAACTGGGTTTGAAGTTCCCATCACATCTTTTTCATCTAAAGTCCAAACATAAGTATCTGCAGCTCCTCCAGTAGTATTCGCTGAAAAAGAAAGTGCTGATGGTGCACAAGCCGTTGTTGAATTTGCGGCAAAGGTACCATTTGGCAAAGGATTTACATTGACAGTAAAGACTGCTGATGCTCCAGGAATCGTACATCCGTCGCTGATAGATACAGTGTAGTTATTTGGAGTAGGTAACGTTGCCGTAACTATTATAGAATTTGTTGTGGCACCATTACTCCAACTATAATTATATCCTGTTGCTCCACCGCCATTTCCTGGACTTGTGATGGTTGGACTTAAGGAAACCCCATCAGCTTCACATTTCGTTACTGCAAATCCATTAATTGCTAACGGTGGGGTTACGTTTACAGTAATAATGTTTGGTGATGGCGAACAGCCATGAAAATCACTCATCGCTACTTGATAAACCGTGTTAACGGTTGGACTTACCGTTAATGGCCCTGCTCCAGTTCCTACCGATGCTGGTGTCCAAGTATAGGTATAAGGGCCAGTTCCTCCTCCTGCAGCCGCA
>JANXRU010000404.1 GCA_025356715.1 Bacteroidota bacterium | reverse complement strand
GCTTGATTTTCTCTAAATAAATTACACTGGTGTAAAATTTTATCTACTAAAGTTGTTTTACCGTGATCGACATGGGCAATGATGGCAATGTTTCTAATTTCTGACATGTTTGTTTTTTTGATTAAGGGCGCAAAATTAGGGATTTTTTGCTGAGAAAGCAACTTTATCTATTTAAGCCTATTTTAACATATTATTAAGGGATTTTCTGCTTACAATTAAATCTCGTTAAACCATCATAATGACTGCCCACATGCGGCCCGTTTTACCATGATCACGACGATAGGAGAAGAAATCGGCTTCAGTTGTACAACGATCCATACTCCAAATATGTTCTATTGGAATGCCGTTTTCTAAAGAAACGCATGTATTGGCTTGTAATAAATCTAATTGCCTGTTTTGCCAACAGGAAGTTGGAAAACCTGCTTGTTGAAATTGAGAAATTACATCCTCACTCACTTCGTAGTTTTTGGCACTAATACCTTGCCCGATGGCAACCGTAATATATTTTGTTTTGGCGCCAAGCAAAACCATTTCGTTAATGGTTTTTTTTACTATACGAGCTAAAGTGCCTTTCCAGCCACAGTGGGCAGCACCTATTACATTATTTTTTGCATCATAAAATAAAATAGGGTAACAATCTGCCGCACCAACAGCTAAGCAGATGTTCTTTTGATTTGAAACGAGGGCATCTCCTGTTTGCTTACCAGTAGAGGCTTTACAAACGATATTGCTATGAATTTGATTTAAATAAGATACTTGTTCAAACTTAATATGTAGTTCTGATAATGCTCGTTTTCTGTTTTCGGCAATATTCTCTGGTAAATCATCAATGCCTCCTAAATTAAGACTGTCAAAAGGTTTTGGAGATACGCCTCCGTGCCTTGTAGAAAAGCCATGTATGGTTGAAATAGTTGGGCTATGAATCCAGTGCATTGATTTTAAATTAGGGAGACTGAACGACTATTTTAGTTAGCAATGATTATTCTACCAACTTGTGAATTTTTTTTGTCAATTTCTAAATCGAATAAAACAGCATTATTAATTATCATATTTTGATTTGAATAGAAAAAACATTTATTATCTTTTTCAATCAAAATTTCTTTTTCTATTTTATTGTTTTTAATGCTGAAATGTACCAAGGTTGCATCGCCAAATTTACATTCTTTGATATCTCTTGGGTTGTAAGTATCCAATGGAGTAAATAAATTCTTTTTGGCATCTAAATAAAAGAGGTGCAAGTCGTCATTTATTATTCCATAATTGAAATTTCGTTGTTTATTAGCAAATGCAATTAACGACCCGCTTCTGGATCCCGCAAAAGTATTGAAGCCTGTAGCGCGAGGCATTAAATATTGGGCAATTAGTTTCCCTGTTTTATCAAATTTGGTAACTAGTATGTCCCTGCTAACGGTTGTAACACCACCACCAGACATTGGATCCCCTCCAGGATGTGATGGGGTTATTATAGCAGCACCTGGCCCTCTACCAAATAATAAATGTGAAATGTTGTAATAATAATTTGGGCTTTCCAGTAAGTCTACGTTTTCTAAGTATTGATCTGGGGTATGTTTTTTTTCAATAAATCCATAGTTTAATTTTGGAACTGATATTATTTTAGCTATAGAAGGTAAAAAGTCAAACTCATTTTTGTTTTCAAAAGATAATGAGGTTAAATTATATTGAACGTTAAATAGTTTTACTTTAGAATTTTCAACACTTATAGGTTCTGCCGAGTTAATGGAATATCTTAGATATCCTGTAATAAATATTTTATTTGTAGTTTGATCAACCTTATAGTTAATAGAAAACAATGTGTTAACGTTTAATCCTAAATTTTTAAGTTGAAAATTATTTGTTTTATTGTCAAGAATTGCGAATCCAAAATCGGTATTTTTTTCTGATAATTTTTTTGTATAAGAAAAACATAAATCATTGTTTATCATAAAGAATCGATTAATAATAATTTTCTCTTTTTCAACTAATGGCAATAAATCAATTTCTTTATGATCTGTTTTTCCTAGCAATAAATCTGAAATAACATATGCATACACCTTACTAAATTTAGGAGAATCAATTTCAATTATTACAGTCTTTTTATCTTCAGATAGTGTGTAGCCAATCACAGGTTTTTCATAACCAATCATATTCCAATACATTCCGTCCAGTTGCACAGAAATATCTTTAGAGCTAATTAAAGATTGAAATTTCGAATTAACATCTCCTTTTTCATTAACCGTTTTTACATTAATGGTTACTTTTTTGTCAGTTTTATTGTAACTACAGTAAAATACCACTAATTGATTATTGTATTCGAAGCAAACAGGAGGTACAAAGAGGGGGTGTACAAGAGCTGCCTTATCATCTTCGCATATTTTTAAATCTTTTTGATATTCTAAACCTAAAGAAGTAACGTTATATTTTTCAATAAAATAGATTGACTCCTCACCTTTATCTTTAATGCCGAGGTTGTATATAAAGTCTTTATTGGATGATATTTTACGAAAATTAAATGTTGGCTCTGGCTTTGGTCTATCTTTAAAATCAACAGTTACTTGAGATATTGATACATGAAAAGTACACGATAAAATCAATAAGGATAGAATAGTTTTTAATTTCATAAAAGTTATTTATTTTGGTTATAATATATTTTAAATATAATATTTATTTTGACTGCATTTGAAATACTATATATATCCAGTAAATATTTAGGAGGGGATAATATAGCGTAGGTGTATATAATTTCTTTTAAAACTAATACTCTACATTCAAATCAAAACGTCGTTTAAGCTCCAATATAGCAGGGTTTTTTTCGGCCATCATTTTAAATTTATCATCAGGCTTGTAGGCTTTTACTTCGCTTGTAATTTCAGAAACTACAATGTTTAATAAGGTTTGTTTGTTATTCAGTAAGCTTCTAATGGCATCTAACAAATCTTGTTTGATGTTACTTAGTAATTCTTTTTGAACTTCATTATTAATTTCAATCGTAATGGTTGTATCTGTTAGGCTGATTTTACTAGATGTAAGGGTGGCATACAATTGTTTGTTTCCTGTTTTACTTTTTTCTTCGGCAAATTGCCTCACAGCGTCTTGTGCTCTAAGTTCTGTTAATGCAATGTCTTCAAAGGATGTTGCCGTTGTTTGTTCTTCAGTAGCGGTAGCTTGTATAGAAATGACTTGCCCTTGTTGAGGATTATTTTGTAATAAAAATTGCGATTTTATTTTAAGATCATTGAAGCTAACAACAGGCTTATCGCTGGTTTGAACAATAGGAGTGTCAGAAAATTTAACGAAAGGCGTGGCTGTTGGTAAGGTTTTTTGTTCACCTTCAAGTTGGAAATTTGCTCCTAACTCATCTTTTTTTTTTCCGCATCTAATGATCCGGCATTTAAATAACTTATTTGCATTAAGGCCATTTCAACCTGCAATCGCTGGTTTTTAGCGGCTTTATAATGAATGTCGCATTTATTAATTACTGCTAACGATTTTAGTAAAAATGGCGTTGGGCATAATTGAGCTTGCTCAGCAAACCGTTTTTTTAGTTGTTCACTTACTTCTAATAACTGAACCGTAATAGGATCTTTACTTACTAATAAATTACGTAAGTGTTCACCAAAACCAATAATGAAATTATGCCCATCAAATCCTTTTTTTAAAATATCATCAAAGGTTACCATTACTTCTGGTAAACGCCCATTAATGGCGGCATCTGTTAGTTTAAAATAATAATCGTAATCAAGTACATGTAAGTTTTCTACAACTGCTTTGTAGGTTAAATGATTACCAGTAAAGGTTACCATTTGATCAAAAATAGAACACGCATCACGTAACCCACCATCTGCTTTTTGCGAAATCACACTCAATGCTTCAGGTTCAAACGTAATACCTTCGCTATTGGCAATGTGCACTAATTGCTCGGTTATATCTTCCGATTTAATTCGGTTAAAACTAAATACTTGACAACGGGATAAAATAGTTGGAATGATTTTATGCTTCTCGGTAGTTGCTAAAATAAATTTAGCATGTTTAGGTGGTTCTTCAAGGGTTTTCAAAAAGGCATTAAAAGCCGCATTCGATAACATATGAACCTCATCAATGACATATACCTTGTAATCGCCTAATTGAGGGGCAAAACGAACTTGATCCACTAAATTACGAATGTCTTCAACGGAGTTGTTAGATGCCGCATCCAATTCATACACATTTAGTGATGCTCCAGAGTTGAATGATAAACAAGATTCGCAAGCATCGCATGCTTCCCCATCATGAGTAAGGCTTGTACAGTTAATGGTTTTAGCGAATATACGTGCGCAGGTTGTTTTACCTACACCACGAGGACCACAAAACAAATACGCTTGTGCAATTTTGTTATTTTTAATGGCTTGTTTTAAAGTATCTGTAATATGTTTCTGACCAACCACTGTGTTAAAGTGTTGGGGGCGATATTTCCGGGCCGATACTATAAAATTATCCATGATTGAAAGTTTAAATTTAATCTTTAAATCCCTATAAAAAAGGTTAAATTATTAACTAACTGTGAATAAGTCTTTATATTTGAAACATACAACTATTTTTAACACAGAGTAGTTGAGCGTACAGAGTTTTTTTTAAGAGAATTTTATTTATATAAAAACTCAGTGCTCTCAAAAAACTCATAGGCTCTGTGTTGAAACTCTGAATCTATTTTTTTTGAAGAAACATTTTTTTATAATTGCTATTTTATTCTTTTGGTACGGGCCTTGTGTCTTTGCGCAAAATACCATCAAAGGCATTGTAACAGAGTCTGATAGCGTTACGCCAATGCCTTTTGTATATGTGATTAACGCGCAAACAGGGCTTGGGAAAATGAGCGATGGTAATGGCCGTTTCTCCATTCAAGCCTCTGATAAAGACTCTATTATTTTTTCTTTTGTTGGTTATATGCGTCTTAAATTGTCAGCTGCTAAGCTCTATAAGGGCGTTTATAAAGATTGTAAAGTAGTGATGATAGAATCTGGTTATAGATTAAATCAAGTAGTGGTGAGTGATTTTAAATTAAAGCCCTACGAAAAAGATTATATGAAACGTGTCATTCAGGGATCTAAAACCTCTGTGATTAATGCGATGGAAAGCCCTATTTCTGCGCTATATATGCAGTTTAGTCAGAAAGGAAGAGAGCAAAGGAAGTTAGCAAAAATATTTGAAGATATTTTTATACAAGAAGAAGTTGCCAAAAAATTTAATGCGGAGGTATTACGGAAATTAACAGGTGATGATAAAATTGATTTCGAGAAATTTAGGAAATACTGTTACTATTTAAGTAATGATTATATCATCAATCACGATGGATATGATTTATACTACCGCGTAATGGATTGCTATTACAGATGGAAAGATGAGAAGAAGTAATTAATAAGTATAAAAATTTATGTCGATTTATAATTGGAAAACACAATATTCTGAGAATTATTCTGATCAATTTCAATTAAAAGGAATGATAGACAAAGATAATGCGATTGATGAATTTCAGTTATTTCCTTGGGATAAAGAAATAAACGATTATAAAAGGAGTAACGATAATCCAACAATACCTAAAATAATATTTGAATCGGATGACCAGAGACAGCTGCACATTGAAGCTGTTAGTTTAAAGGGTTTTACAGTTGAATATTCAAATTTTGCCAGTAAAAAATATTCTGAATTTTATATTTCTAATGACTTTGAAAAAAAGAATTATACAGTAGAAGAAATAATAGATTTCTTTTTTGACAATAATATTGAGTCTCATATACAATTGAAAAATATTCCTACAGAAACTAGTTCAAGTACTAAAGAAGAGAAAAAGTTAAAGACTCCTGTAAATATGGAATTTTTGTATAGCCCGAAACATTTTAAAGCATTGGGGTATTCGACTTTTTTATGGCTTGGTTTTTCTTTAGGGTTATTTGTTTTAGATAAAATAAAAGATTTTGGATTACCAGTAATTCTTTATGTATTTCTTATTTTAGGTTGGTTACCAAGTTTTATTTTACATTTAACTTATATTATAAAAAATAAATCTGCGAAAGTAATTATAGATACACGAAATCATGAATTAACATATTTAAAAGGGTCTAAAGAGATTAAGTTTAATCGAGATGATATTTTTAGATGTCAATTAACATTTTCAGATTCAAGTCGAGCATCTTGGGATAATTATTCTTATGTATGGTTTATCCTTAATGATGGAACTTACATTTCAATAACTTGTTTTATAGCAGATCCTTATGATATTGTAAGTACATTAAATTGTAAATACGAAGAAAAAATGAGATCAATTCCTTTTTTACCTATTTAAACGAATCACTTCAAAAATTCTAAGTTACGTTTTAATCCCTTGTATTTAGCGCGTTTGATGGCACTGTGTTTAAATACAGAATTAAATAATTCTTCACTTAACTCATACCATTCATCTTTAGAAAAATCAATTAAGCCATTGGTGTTTTTTAGTTGTGGCTCATGATGCACTTGGCTAAAGCTATTCCACGGACACACATCCTGACACACATCGCAGCCAAAAACCCAATTATCCATTTTGTGTTTAAATTCGAAAGGGATCGCTTCTTTTAATTCAATAGTTAAATAACTAATGCATTTACTTCCATCAACAATATAAGGCGCTACAATAGCCTCTGTAGGGCAAGAATCTAGGCATTTAGTGCAAGTGCCACAGTAATCTTTTAGGGGGCCATCATAGTCTAATTCAATATCAATAATCAATTCAGCGATGAAAAAAAAAGATCCCTGTTGTTTATTAATGAGGTTGGCATTTTTACCAATCCAACCTAAGCCACTTTTTTTTGCCCAAGCTTTATCAAGCACTGGTGCGCTATCTACAAACACTCTGCCGTTAATATCGCCAATGTGAACTTTGAGTGTATCAACAAATTCTTTTAATTTTTCTTTGATGATCTCGTGGTAATCATTACCATAGGCATATTTTGAAATTTTGGGTGCATCAGGGTTTTGAGTTTGTTCGGGGTAATAATTAAAGAGTAAAGATACAACCGATTTAGCACCTTCTACCAAAAGTGTTGGGTCTAATCGTTTGTCGAAATAATTTTCCATGTATTGCATTTGGCCGTGCATGGAGGCTTTTAGCCATTGTTCCAAACGAGGCGCTTCTTCTTCTAAAAATTCTGCTTTGGAAATACCACAAAAATCAAAGCCTAAACGTTTGGCTTCTGTTTTAATGAGTTGTGTATGTAGTTGGGAATTCAAGGATAAATAGACCTAATAAATTTTTAGAAATTAATAAAGTCGGCATTAAATGTTATAATAGGATAATGGGGGTTTTTTGTGTAATCCCAAGTACTAAAATCGTCTACATTAATTAAATTTAAATCGCAAACGTGTTTTAAATTATCAAAAAAAATTTTCAATTCTTTTTTTATTTTAAAAGAAAGATGCTCATCTAATAATATGTTTATCATGATGCAATCTTAAACTGATGTTCTCTATCTGCCGCAAAGGCCAAACATGCTTGTATTTTTTCTTTAGATAATTGAGGAAAGTCCTCTAATATTTCCACCATAGTCATACCCGATGCAAACCAACCTAATACATCATATAGGCTAATACGAGTGCCAGTTATACAAGGTTTGCCAAATCTTATAGTTGGATTAATGGATATAAAGTGAGAGTAATTCATTACATTAAAGGTAGTTTATTTAATTTTAAAATAAAAAATTAATCCTCAAATAAACCGCCTAATCTCCCTTTAAAAGATTTGCCTAAATGTTTGTATGCTTTTTCGGTTGCTTCTCTTCCTCTTTGTGTGCGGGCTAAATAGCCTTCCTGAATTAAAAAAGGTTCATATACTTCTTCAATGGTTCCTGATTCCTCGCCAACCGCCGTACTAATGGTAGTAATGCCAACAGGCCCACCTTTAAATTTATCGATGATGGCAGAAAGAATACGAATATCCATTTCATCTAACCCATTTTTATCTACGTTTAAAGCTTTTAAGCCGTAAGTTGCAATATCTAAATCGATAGTTCCATTTCCTTTTATTTGAGCAAAATCTCTAACGCGTCTAAGTAAAGCATTGGCTATACGGGGCGTTCCTCGGCTCCTGCGAGCAATTTCGTAAGCAGCTTCATCTGCAATTTCAATACCTAAAATAGAAGAACTGCGTTGTACAATACCAGTTAATACTTTACTGTCGTAATAATTTAAACGAGAAGTAATTCCGAAACGCGCTCGTAAAGGGGCTGTTAATAAGCCACTACGAGTGGTGGCGCCAACTAAGGTGAATGGATTTAATTTTATTTGAACAGTGCGCGCGTTTGGCCCACTATCAATCATAATGTCAATTTTATAATCTTCCATCGCTGAATATAAATACTCTTCTACGATGGGACTTAAGCGATGAATCTCGTCAATAAACAATACATCAAACGGCTCTAGGTTCGTTAATAAACCTGCTAAATCCCCCGGCTTATCCAATACTGGCCCACTTGTTACTCTTAAATTAACTCCTAAATCATTTGATATAATATGAGCTAAGGTTGTTTTTCCTAAGCCTGGTGGGCCATGTAAAAGAACATGATCGAGCGCTTCTTCGCGTTTTTTAGCAGCTTGCACAAAAACCAATAAATTATCAACTACCGATGCTTGCCCGCTGAAATCATCAAATTCCACAGGACGTAAGGCTTTTTCGTAATCCTTATCGGTGTTAGTTAACTTTTCGTTATTAGCGTCTAAATTTTCATTCATTATTATTGTAAAAGTACATAATTATAAAGTGTATTACTGCTATAAATTGTAGCATTTTAGCGAATGTTAATTTAATAATATTGGCCTCATTGTTGAATTTGAATTATTTTATTGCTTAAGTTTAAAATATTCTTTATTATTATATAAAGTCTATTGCTAATTTCAAAAATAAGAATGTATGAAATATAAAATAGTATTTCTATTTACGATTATTGCCGTTCTATTTACTGGCTGTTCGTGGCAAGAATATTTTATCATTTCAAACACGTCTTCATCGTCTATTAATATTGATTATAAATTAAAAGATTCTACAAAGGGCTTTGATATATTTGATCAGATTCCAACGGCTTATACATTAACCGCTTCAGGAACTATCGATTGGGAAAACCCTTTAACTATTTTAGATACAGATACAACTCTTCTTTCTGTTAAGTTGGTTATACCTGCTAATAGCAGTGTTATTATAGGACATTTATCTAACGACCATTACACTGGCTATAATCAGTATTTTATTAATTCAAGAAATTTTAATTTAAAGCAGATTCGGATTATTAATCACGAAAAAGTTATTGAGATTATTCCGCAAACATTCGATACATTTTTTAAAAAAGATATGGGAGAGATTGTTTTTAAAATGCATTAAATAAAGTCTTCCAATTTTAATTATAGCACATCGGCCACCGTAAATGTACTGCCGCCAACAAAAATTAAATCGTTTGCTTTTGCTTGTTTTTTAGCCTTTTCTAAAGCTTCAGGAACAGTTTTGTAAGTCTTACCTATTAAGCCACTTTTACTTGCTCGAATGCATAATTCTTTTTCGTCTAATGCTCGTGGAATAGACGCTTTACAAAAATAGTAAGTTGCTTCTTTTGGTAATAGGTTTAGTATTTTAGTAATGTCTTTATCATTTACAATTCCTAAAACAAAATGCAATTTAGTATAGTTATAACGTTTTATATTTTGTAATACTTCCTTAATCCCATCTTCGTTATGGCCTGTATCTACTATTACTAAAGGTTTTTGAGAGAGAGTTTGCCAACGACCTTGTAATCCAGTAAGTTTTTGTACGCGTTTTAAGGCACCAACAATAGCATGTTCTTGAATGATGTAGCCTTTGTTTTTTAATATATCAATGGTATTTAAAACGCCCATTACATTTTTTAGTTGATAGGAACCTAACAAATCTAATTCGTAAGAATGAACTGTATTTGTTTTTTTATGAAGCAACTCGATGTTTAATAAATTGTTTGAGTATGAAAAAGCGTTGATTTTATAATTTTTATCGGCAAACTCAATGGGAGCTTTTAATGCACGCGCCGTATTATTAAATATGTTTAAACAATCGAGTTGTGTTTGGCTTATGGTTACAGGTATACGTGCTTTAATAATGCCTGCTTTTTCTGTCGCAATTTTTTGAATGGTATCGCCTAATAAATTCACATGGTCGAGGCCTATGTTTGTAATAAGGCTACATTCGGGTGTTATCACGTTAGTCGAGTCTAAACGTCCGCCCAACCCCACTTCAATTATAGCAACATCTACTTCTTGTTGCGCAAAGTAATGAAAGGCTAAACCAACTGTCCATTCAAAAAAAGAAGGCTCTATGGTTTCAAATAATTTTTGGTAATCCTCTACAAATGTTACAACGTCTTGTTTCGAAATCATTTTGCCATTGATCTTGATACGCTCTCTGAAATCAACTAAATGAGGAGATGTGTATAACCCTGTTTTATAGCCTGCTTGTTGTAAAACAGCCGCTAACATATGTGATGATGAACCTTTGCCATTGGTTCCTGCTACATGAATACACTTTATTTTTTTTTCGGGATTACCTAAGGCTTTACAAATGGCAATGGTATTATTTAAATCGGCTTTGTAGGCCGCCGCCCCAACTCTTTGATACATGGGTAGTTTAGAGAATAAATAATCTAAAGTTTGTGGGTAGGTCATT
>JANXRU010000319.1 GCA_025356715.1 Bacteroidota bacterium | reverse complement strand
TGATTTTCTAAAATAGAAAAAACAACATTATTTATCAAGCCATCATTATCAGTAAATTTCAAAAATTTATGGCCGTCGTATTTGCCAACACCACCTGCATTCGTTCCAACCCATACATATCCATTATGGTCTTGGAAAACTGACAACACTTGAGATTGAGGAAGTCCTTCGTCAGTATTATAATTTTTAAAATTATAGGTTTGAGTATACCCTGATATTCTGATTAAGAATATCATTATTAAGAGCAAGCTATATTTTATCTCATTCTTCATTTAGCATTTCAAATATAATAAAAAAGCCAACTGCTAGCTAACAGTTGGCTTTTTAAGATTAAAAAAAGAGGTTAATTGATAATAGAAAGTTTAATAGTACTTTCAACTCCGTTTATGGTCATTTTTATAAAATATAACCCAGCCTTTAAATCATTTAAATACCATAAAGTTTTATAATTATCGGCAACTTGTTGTGTTAGTGGCATTAATGTTTTTACTGATTTTCCTAATATATCCGTTAAGTCTATTTTTACTTGTGATGTACTTAGCAAGTCATATTGAATTGTCACAAAATTAGTTGCTGGATTAGGAAACACTTTAATACTATGTTCTTTAGCGATAAAATCATGAATTCCCACAGTACTTTGTATAGGATTAATTTTGGCCGAGTCTACAATAAAATCCAATCCAGTATATTGATTATTTGTTAAAGTAATAACTCTGTGATAGGTACCATTCGTATCTAATCCTGGGATATCCACTAAAATAAAATATTCATCGCCTACCCCTACGTTAACTGGTAATCCAGCTAGAGAATACATTCCTGTCGTAGGGTCCGTAGTTGTTTGTGCAAAAATTTGACCTCCTGGATTTTTACCTCCTTTTACTAATATCCCCCCTATTGGAGTTCCCATCGGCTTCGCTCCATTTGCTAATTTCATCCCATATCCAAACCCTGCAGTTATTTGCCCACTTAACGAACCTGTTCCTGTTGTTGTTGTTAAAACACTTAATGGTTTTACAAAAACATTTTGAATATCGGTTACGGCACAACCATGTATAATTTCTTTAGCTGTTTTCCAATTAACAGCAGAATCACCATAAGTGATTTGCAAGTTTGATGCAGATGGCAGTGCTTTTACGATGTATCTTCCGGATGTAAATGACACAAAATTATAATTTCCACCAGTGCCAATTAATTGACCTGCTACAGAGTCAAATTTAGTATAGAAAGGCAAATACTTATATAAAACAACTCTTCCAGCAACTGGAATTGATGTAGTATAATTTGTAATAGAGCCAGAAATATTACTAGAAGGATTAACCGTCATAGAAAAAATATTACTTGTGGCAACACAATTATTAGCGTCAGTTACAATTAAATTATAAGAGTAAGTTCCAATGCTCGTTGTGTAGGTGTAATCTGAAAGCGAAGATACTGAAGTGGATGGCAATTGCTTCCAATCATAAGTATATAAACCCATTCCGCCATTTACTAACGAATGCAAAGTGTCTTCTAATTGTTCGCATATAGAACTATTTCCAGAAATTGTTGCGCTTAATAGGGCTGGCTGAATAATAGTTACAGTTTGATCTAAAACACAATTATTTCCATCTTGCAAATGAAACGTATAAGTTCCAGCCGAAAGACTATTGGCTGTTAAGGCATTTCCTCCTGTTGGAGTCCAAGAAAAAGATAATGGAGAAATTCCCCCAACAATAGCAACTGCCGCTTGACCATCACTTAATCCAAAACACGTCACATCCGTTTGCGTTGGAGTAGCTGCAATTGCAGCAGGCTCTGTTACCAAAACGGTTTGTGTTATTGAACAACCTGCATCATTTACAATTGTAACAGTATAAATATTTGCCGCTAATCCAGTCGCATTATCCGAAGAGCCACCAGAAGGAGCCCATGTGTAGGATAATGGCCCTCCATTAGTTGTGGCATTTAAAGTAGCCGATCCATTGCTTTGTGCGTGGCACGTAACACTGCTCGCAACTGGAGAAGTAACAATACTCCATATTTGAACAGTAACTGTATCTGAATTTCTCATAAACGCCGCATTACAAAATATTTCACAGTAATAAGGCGTGTTTGTAGATGGAGAAACTGACAATGTAGATGAATTTGTGCCTGTATTAACATAAGTAGTTCCATTGTAATAGTTCCATTGATAAGAAAGGCCCACTGCATTAAATAAAGAAGAACTAACATTTAAAGTCTTAGATTGTCCTAAACATACATTTGATGCTCCAATAATTGGAATACTCATAGCCGAATAGGTAAGAGAGCTGCAATCAGGTGCAGAAATAGTAATCAAGTAATCTTCTGTTTCCCCAGATCCAGGACCAAATGTAGCAGAAACTGATTTATTTGCCATAGCACCATCTGCGCAAGGCTGATTAGAATTAAAACTAAAATCGTGATTATTTCTAATTCTCATTTTTGTATTTCCTATCAATGCATCTACAGGAATTGCAATAGCACTATTTACCGTATAATTTCCTATGCTATTTGTTACTCCTAAATCTGTATATTCATTTGTATCAAAAAAACCATCTTGGTTATAATCTATCCATGCAGCTACATGTCCATAATAATCTGAACCAACCGTCACGTCAATTGAATAAGATTGCCCTGCTTGAAATGAAACTGGGGCTACACTGCCTTCATAATCTACATAACCATTATTACTACAAGTTGATGTATTGTCTAAAGTTCCCATCACAACATGGTTTATTTCATTTCCAGAAGCACATAAAGAAAGTGGTGGAATACAATAACACGTATTTGCCGCCTTTTGGTTGATAGTAAAAGTAGTTGATGTTCCACTTAAACTGCTTGTAACACAAGTTGAAAGACATCTGTAATAAGTTGTAACGCTTTGAGAAGAAATAGCATAAGAAACATTGGATTGACTTGAACCCATATTTACCCAAGAGCTATTGTTTAAAGAAGATTGCCATTGATATGAAATTCCAGTTGCAATACTGTTATTTACCAAGTTCAAAATAAAAGGCCTATTTTCACAAATTATAGTAGCAGTAGTTATTGCATCACCCGCATTTGGAGTGCCTCCGCAAGGCCCTACTGGAATAATATTAACTATATAATCTAATGTTTCACCATCGAAATTTGAGGTATTACAACTATTTAAAGTTGGAGCACTAGTCATGGACGACTCTATTTTAATTCTCATTCTTGTGTTACCACCTAATGCTGTGAATGGCACCAATAATGTGTTAGTAAGAGTTCCTGATCCACTATTTCCTATATGCTGATATTCACTTGCATCAAAAATACCATTCTGATTATAATCTATCCAACATCCAACATAAGCAAAAGATTGTGTATTAAAAGAAGTAGATATGGTGTATGTTTGATTAGCCGTGATTGTTGTACTACTAATGCTATTGAACATATATCCACTTAGCACATTACAAACTGGGTTATCACTTAAAGACCCAAATAAAATATTAGAAAAAGAAGTATTAGCACAATTATTAGTTTGTGGTGTACAGTAACAATCCGTTGGTAAATTTTGCGTTACCATAACTGGTGTTGATGTGCTTGATATTGGTGCGCTTGTAGTACATGTAGCAATACAACGGTAGTATGTAGTTACACTTTGCGAATTAACAGAATAAGGAATTGTATTTTGAGTAGCTCCAAGATTACTCCATACTGTCCCATTTAAAGAGGTTTGCCATTGGTAAG
>JANXRU010000280.1 GCA_025356715.1 Bacteroidota bacterium | reverse complement strand
TTTTTATTTTGTTTTTTTGCACATCTAAAGGTTTATATGCACAAAGGCTTATTGCCAAAATTCCAAAAGATATGAGTGTGTACAATTTCACTATATTTTTACCTTTAATAAAGTTTGCCATTTAGAAATCATTATTTCCCTTCTACATTTTTTTTATATTCACTTACCCCTTTGGCGATAGCTTCTGCAAGTTCCATTTGACCAGATTCAGATGTGAGTAAAGTTCTATCAGATTTATTACTTAAAAAACCTGTTTCAATAAGTATGCTTGGCATTTTACTTCTCCATAAAACCATAAATCCTGCTTGTTTTACACCTCTACTTGTTCTGTTTATTTTGGTAAGATTTCCTTCTACAAGTGAAGCCAATCTTAAACTTTGATCTAAATAAGAGCTCTGTAAAAAAGAGAAATAAATATGTGCCTCAGGTGAGTTTGGATCAAACCCTTCATATTGCTCTTGGTAATCTTTTTCCAATAAAATTACATCGTTTTCACGTTTTGCTACATCTAAATTTCCTTCACTTTTATGAAGTCCCATAGAGTAAGTTTCGGTTCCAAATACTTCTGTTTTTTTATTGGCATTGCAGTGAATAGAAATAAAAAGATTGGCATTATTGCGGTTTGCAATTCCAGCTCTTTCGTGTAATTCAATAAATTCATCAGTAGTTCGGGTATAAATTACTTTCACCTCTGGCATTATTTTTTCTATTGCGGCACCTATTTTTAACGCAATGCTTAATGTTACTTCTTTTTCTTTAGCACCTCCATACATGCAGCCTGCATCATGTCCGCCATGCCCCGCATCCACAGTAATTATTTTTATTTTGCTTTTTTGCACATCCAAAGGTTTGTATGCACAAAGGCTTATTGCTAAAATACTAAAATATAGAAGTGCGTTTAATTTCACTATGTTTTTAACTTTAATTAAGTTTGCCCGAATTGATAAATACGATATACAACTTTAAGATAGTTTTTTCAGAGATAAAATCTACATGGGTTAAACTTATACCAACCCTATTGTTGATTTGTTCAATTATGTTTGTTGATGCACAAAATAATCCTTCATCTGCTCAAAAAAAGAAAGTAAAAGAGAAACCTAAAAAAAGTATCTCAAAAAATAAAAACTCTTTAAAGTCAGTAGATTCAACAAACACTAATATGCTAATGGATTCGATGGATATTGATTCATTATTAACGTTTGATACAATGGATACTGTTCATTTACAAAAATCAAAAAGTGCGTTAAAAACAAAAGTAAAATATACCGCACGTGATTCCATTGTTTATAGTGCCGATAAAAAAGTGGTTTATTTATATGGAGATGCCAAAGTTTTTTATGAAGATTTAAATATAAAAGCCGATTTCATAAAAATAGAATTAGATAAAAATCTAATTACAACAATGGGAACGATTGATTCTTCGGGAAAATTAATTGGATCTCCCGTTTTTAAACAAGGTGCTCAGGAATTTAAAGCCTTGCGCATTGCCTATAATTATAAAACCAAAAGAGGTTATTTAAGTGAATTTGGAACTACCGAAGGCGAAGGTTATGTGCATGGAAAAGATGTAATTAAAAATGAAGACAATGAATTCGGAATCCAACATGCCCGATACACTACCTGTTCTGCTGATTCTCCGCACTTTTATATTACCGCTTACAAACTAAAAGTAATTCCTGATAAAAAAGTGGTAGCACTTTGGCCAAACTTGGTTATTGAAGATATAAATACGCCTCTCATTTTTCCGTTTGCTATTTTCCCCATCAAAAAAGGACAATCATCAGGCTTAATTATTCCTCAATATGGAAGTGATATTTCAAGAGGATTTTTTCTACGTGCAGGTGGATATTATATAGGGTTAGGAGATCATGCCGATTTACAAGTTACAGGTGATATTTACTCAAACTTAAGTTGGGGATCACATACTATATTTAGATACGCTAACCGATATCATTATAATGGAAACTTAGTTTTTAATTATGCCAATAATCAATTTGGATTGCCCGAAGATCCATCATACAGAACTCAAAAAGATTTTCAGTTAACATGGCTTCACTCTCAGGATTCAAAAGCAAGACCAGGAACTAATTTTAGTGCTAATGTAAATTTGGTATCAAGCACATATTTATCTACCAATTCATACAATGCTCAAAATATTGTAACCAATCAAATGGTATCCAGTATTTCCTACGGAAAATCAATGAAAGGCGGTAAATATAATTTGAGTACCAATGCTCGTGTTTCACAAAATACGCTTACTCGCGATATTGGAATTTCTTTTCCCGATTTCACTTTTAACGTAAGTAGTTTTACTCCTTTAAAATCCAAGTTTAAACCTGTTGCCGATAAATGGTATGAAAATATTTCTACCAATTATACTTTTCAGTTTAGAAATCAATTTGACTCAAAAGATTCATTACTTTTTAGAAGTAGAACAGCATCTGAGTTTAATGATTACTATGATACAACAGGAAGATTTGGAATGCTTCACACACTCCCCATTCAAACTTCATTTAAAATTAGAAAATATTATACGCTCTCTGCTCGAGTTGGATTAAATGAATATTGGTATTATAAAACCATCCGAAAAGAAATTGATGCCGAAGGAAACTTAGTAACCAAAACGTATGATGGTTTTGAAAGAGCATTTACGTACAATCCTTCGGTTTCATTAAACACACGTTATTATGGAATGAAACAATTTAGTAAAGGAAAAATATCGGCAATAAGACATGTTTTAATTCCCACTGTTGGACTATCATATACGCCCGATTATAGCAATCAATCCTATTATAAAACATATACTGATGCCACTGGCAAAATTGTAAAATATTCCATTTTTGAACGCGGGTTATATGGTACTCCAGGTTCTACAAAACAAGGCAATATTGATTTTGCACTCGATAATAATTTAGAGATGAAAGTTTGGAAAGGAAAAGATACTGCTCGTAAAGAACAAAAAGTTCAATTATTTGAAACCATAAAAGCTGCCGGAGCGTACAATATTTTTGCCGATTCATTAAACCTGAGTAATATTAGTTTAAGCGCTCGTACAAAATTATTTAAAAACGTAACCATCAATGGTAGTGCCGCTTTAGATCCTTATAAAAATGTTATTGATGAAACAAATGGATATAAATCGGTGAGGCGCATTAACCAATTTTATTTAAAAGATGGAGGAGGTTTGGGAAGTATAAATACTGCTCAAATTGGATTAAATGCCACATTCAATCAAAATCTATTAAAAGGAAAAAAAACTACTGATAAAAAAGGATACTCTGGCGAGTTAAAATACATCAATGATTTTCCTGGTGAATATGCTGACTTTAATGTACCATGGACACTTACTGTAAACTATACCGTTGGATATAATAAATATACTAATCTTAACACTCCTGCAATCAGTAATTTTATTCAAACATTAAATTATTCGGGCGATTTTAACCTCACCAAAAAATGGAAAATTGGATATAGCTCAGGTTATGATTTTAAAAATAAAGCAGTTTCATTTACATCCATAAACATGACCCGCGATTTGCATTGTTGGGAGTTTAAATTTGATTGGATTCCTTTCGGACCACGTCAGAGTTTTTTGTTTACCATCCACGTAAAAGCATCTATCCTCCAAGAACTCAAACAAACCCGCAGGCGCGAGTGGTTTGATAGAACTATTTAATAATTTAGAGACATTAATCAATAGGCTCCCACAATTCAATTTTATTTCCTTCCAAGTCTAAAATATGAACAAATTTTCCATACTCAGAAGGCTCAATTTCATCAACAATTATTACTCCACTTTCTTTGAGTTTATTTACAAGCCCTTCAATATTTTGAACCCGATAGTTAATCATAAATTCCTTTTTTGAAGGTGCGAAATACTCACTTCCTTTTTTAAAAGGACTCCATTGGAGAGCATTTATCTCATCGGGTTTGTTAACGTTTCTCGATTCAAAAGTCGAACCCCAATCATTGGTTTCAAACCCTAAGTTTTTACTATACCAATCTCTCGTTTCTTTGGGATTTTCAACAAAAAAGAAAATGCCACCAACTCCTATCACCTTCGGTGTTGTGTCAGGAGAAATTGAATTGTCTGTTTGATTTGTTGGGTCTTCCATATTTTTTATTTTTAATTGCCCGGTAATTATTGCAAGCCGGCTACAAGTGTTTTTCTTTTAAGAATCAAAGCGCTTATTAAAGTTATTATAATTCCAACAGGAAGTATTTCCATATAGGTATACATCGCAAAGAAAAACGGATTGTGTTTGTAGTTGTAGCTTGCACTTTCTATGCTTTTAAGGGCTTCGTCAAGTGCTTCACCCGATACGCCACTTTCCTGCAATTGTTTAACCTGCATAGCGGAGTACTTGTCCATAAAATCCGGCATAAAGAAATGGAATTCTACTGCCCAAGTGATAACATAAAGCGTAGAGGCGATAAGACTAATCATAAGACCAAGTAAAACCCCCTTGCCAAATGTTATCGTTCCTGCATTTTGTTTGTCGCGGTAATTTTTAATGCCTACAAATATAAAAGAGAATGCTACA
This sequence comes from Bacteroidota bacterium, assembly GCA_025356715.1. Next base: position 4,201 of record JANXRU010000280.1, on the reverse strand, counting down.
ACCATAGCACTAAAGCCAATAATCATACTAACGCTTCCTCCATCCATATCGCCACTACCACAACCCATTACTGCCATAGAAACTCCCATAAATATGCTGATGATTACTCCTGAAATGGTTCCAAATACTAAACTACTTTTTTTCATGATATTTATTTTTTAACGATTAATATGCCACAAAAGTAATCTCAGTTTCCTCATTTTCCTTCACACTTTTGGGTGATTTTATAAAGGCTGTAAGTATTTTTTTGTCTGTATCCATTAATAAAACTCGTTGAGTGTATCGTAAAATAATAGCTAACGGTTTGCGCGATTTAACGGTTCGTAGCCTCGCGCTGTTGCCGCTGCGTAACGTTTAATTATTAGGCTAAGATAAAAATAAATGAAATATAAAATACATTGATCCAAAAGTGATAAATGGAATACTGCCGCTCGCATTCTGCGAGCGAGTGCTGAAAGAACAATAAAACAGCACATTGTTAATAATATGTCAACATGAGGGAATAACATTGTGTAGCAAAAAAAATCTATAAACCTAACTAAACAAAGTACATGAAAAAACTATCAATTCTGTTACTATCAGTCGTACTTATTGCCTGTAATAATAGCCCTAATCAAAACAATAACTCTAAAAAAGCCGAATCGCCTGTATTAAAAAACACAAATGATAGTACAATTGTAATTGCTGCTTTAAATGGCGGTGTACCTACTTTTGTTGTTGATACAACTACTTTAAAAAATGATTGGGAACAGTTTATTATAAACTATACCGAATTTGGAGCATGTAATATAACGAGGGTTCAAATAATAATGAATGAGGGTGGTAATGCTTACTACATGGTGGCAAGCGGAACTATTAATAGTAGCGGTGATAATATAAAATCTTCGGTAGAATTAGAATTAACTCCTCTTCCTCTCACATGTTTAATGATGACAAGCTTAACGATAAGTTGTACTACCTCTGCCTGTTCATCTGAACAAACAGGATGTATGCCATATTTTAATGCTTGCACCCCTTGCGGCAACGGTGGTAAGTGTACTAAAGTTGTTACCGATTCTCCAACAACTATGTTCCCTTCTATATCACCAAGCACCTGCCAGTAATAGTAATACTTTTCTGCCCTTGGTGGGTTGATGTTTGCACTGTCGGTCTTAGCATTATGACTAACATTCCACGCACTGGCGCAGGCTGGATTTAGAACGATTTATTGTCAGGCTAAGATAATGTTTCTTAGAATTCTTATGCTCAAATTACAACCTCAACCCGCATTGCACAAGCCGCTGTTAACTGCTGTGTTTCATGGTCAGTCAAGGTTACTAGCCAATTTAGGCAGATACTTTTTTTCTGTCTTTTGAGCGTCTAACAGTTTGCTTAACAATTGTCTGTTTGGAAGGATGTTTATGTTTTGCTTTATAAGATTTTATATAATTACTAATAGCAATTTCTTCGTCTTTTGTCAAGGGTCTGCCATTAATAATAAAGTCAACCCCTTCAGGTTCTTTGATATGTCCCATGCGTTTAATTTTTAAAATATTTGTTAACTAAATTTTGTGCAACGTGTGTTGGAATAATCATTAATTGTCCACCAAAATGATTTGCTCCTAAACTCTTTTTGTAATGTTCAATTAAATTTGTCTTTGCGTCAAATGAAACAAAACCCTCAAATCCATTTTGAAATGAGACCTTACAGGCATAAGCAAGTAAATTGCCAGGAACTCCTTCATAAATTTTATTTCGTCCAAGATTAAATGGGGCACTTTCAAGCAAATTCATATAGATGTGATCTGTCTTGATTGTGAAACTTAAAAGTCCTTGAATGATTGTCGGATTATTTATAATTGTCAGTTTATAAACTTCTCTGTTATTATTCGCAAGCTCTTCATTCCATTTAAAACTCCATCCGGTCTTCTTCGTAATTTGTTTGAGGTCTGCCATTGTCAGCCGGCTTATATCGGTCTGAAAACTGTCACCCGAATAATGTTTTGGATTGAATTGGTAAGCTTGTCAACAACAAAATCAAGGTATATGGGTTTTGTCTTTTTCACCAGTCAAATATAGCAAAAAATAGATTGTCAAATTGCAAAAAAATATACTTTTAAACGGAGGTCGAGCATTGCAGCTAACGGTTGGCAGCCTTGTGTGGTGCTGGTTAGAAAGCACTTACTTGTCACGCGAAACGTGATGTAAATTAAAAGAAAAATTTTCACTTAACCACAGATTGCCGCCATTGCTACAAGCCGCTGTTAGCGGTTGGTGCACACGCAGAATATGTTTCTATGTCAAACATAAATGTTTGCAAAAATTTTTTAATAAATATTGAGGCCAAATAATTGTCTGTGATATTTTAATGGTTCATAAAATTGATATATATTTGAATTGAATTTTAGGATGTCAGTTAGATTAATTGTTATGGTAAAAAAAAATAAAATATTAATATTCTTTCTCCTGATAACAACAACTCTGTTTCTAACAAGTTGCAAGAAAAATACACCAACGTTTGACGAGACTACATATCCTGTTCAGCAAGGTTGTACAAGTAAATGTCTTATTTTTAACGGTACTTTAAAAGATAAATATTCAAACCTTCCGTTAATTGGAGCAAAAGTTTATTTTGAATGGTCAAGTTTCGCACTAGAGTTGCCTCCACCAAATAGAAAAATAGCTTTCACTTCAACTGATTCTTTGGGTAACTATTATTTAAAATTCACACCAAAATCTGATGATTTGTATGATGGCTATTATAGTGTCACAACATTTGAAGGTTCTCATGTTTCTAAGAATGTCTCCGTAAATTCAGGAGATAGCGTCATTGTAGACAAGCCATTTCAGTTAAATTTTAATTTGTATCCAAAGGCAACTTTGAAATTTCATCCTGTCACAAGTAATTCAATGGCATTGCAATTGTCAGCAGCTGAATATTATGACTACATAGATATTAAAAAAAGTGATATAGGACAAACTATTTCAATAGATGTCATTGCAGGAACTACTATAAATGTCCAAAAACTTTATGACGGTCACACTGTCAATGATGCTATATTGCTTAAAACTGGTGAAGTAAAAGATTATAATATGTAATTTATCTTCGTCAAATGTGCACTTACCGCTAACGTTTGGCAGCCTTGTGTGGTGCTGGATTAGAAAGCACTTCATTGTCTGCATAAACAAATGTAATTTAAAAACTCAAAACTTCAATTACCATGTCAGCCCGCATTACACAAGCGTGCTGTTATATGCAGGGCTTTTAACAAATTTAGTCCCTGACCTTTGCTTTAAATTTAAAACCTTCTATTTTTATAAAAGCGTCAAGGAATAGGTGAATTTTATTAGCTATTAAACAGAAGTACTTTCCTTTTTTAAATTCGGTCATGATTCCTACCAACCTATAGTCTATTGAGTATTCTTTTGTTTCGTCACTAAAATCGTAAGTTAAAAACCATAGTCCACCACCGCTTAGTCCATGAAACCTATCATCAATTTTTGTTCTGTCGTTTGTCAATAAACTTTTCCCCTTTCCTTCCATGTTAACAATTATGTGGTTATCGCTGTCAAGACTATAGTGTCTATATGGTTTATCATTTGCTGCTGTCGTCACATAGAAGGACGGTCCCGTATCCGAAAATCCGTTTACTACAGTGATGTTCTTTTCGGGGTAGCCGAGAACACAATAATTTGAACCTCCTAATACAGGAGTATGTCGTGTGATTTTGTCAATGGTCAGAAAGGTATATTTTTTTTGCAAGTATGGAAGCATTTCATCTGCAAGTATTATATAAGCTAAGTCAACTCCCTTACTTCTGTCAATTTCAGTACCCTTGATGTCACCAGCAATATTTATGAATTTGTCGGAGTCGATTCTAAAATATAATGTATTGCCAGGAGTCCTCAAATACTCGGCAACATGTGAAGCTGTCAGGAGGAAATAATGATTATGAGTTGTTAATAGAACACCTGAACCAAATGGTCGGAAGTTGTCAGCAATTGAGCTAAAAATTTGTATAGTGTACCTTAACAAGGTGCTATCAATAAATTTGAAAACTGTTTTACTCAGTTCATTATTCCAATCTTCCAAAATCATTTTAATAGTTCTTAGAGATGTCTGTCATACTGCACTGCTTGAACCTTGCATATAACGTTTTCGGGCTTTGGGTGCGGGCGGGATTTTGACCACTAAACTTTATGCGGAGCACAAAACTTTCGG
>JANXRU010000180.1 GCA_025356715.1 Bacteroidota bacterium | reverse complement strand
TTTTTCAACATTTTTTCCATCTTTATTCCCCATAAAATTCCATCCATGTATATCATCGATGTATCCGTTTTTATCATCATCTATTCCATTTCCAGCTATTTCGCCGGGATTAGTCCACATAATATCTTTTAAATCTTCATGCTTATAATCTACACCACTATCTAAAACGCCTACAATAATCGTAGTCGATTTTTTTCCTTTCAATAATTCTTCATAGGTTCTTTCAGTGCTTACGCCATTTACATTATTGTTAGTCGCGTCAAGGTTAAACCAGTTATCAGGACGTTTAGATTGTGCGCTAACAGTTAACGCATAACAAACAGAGGCAAGAATGATTATTTTTTTCATAAGATTTGTTTTTAACCTCACATTAAACTCAATGATAGAGGTATTCTAAATTAAATATACTACTATTTCATCGTATAAAATTGTTAATTTTTGTAAGATGAAATAGTTGATGCATAGATGGTTAATTACTCATTTGAGAAATACCCTGTATTAAATCATGCTTAGTAATGATATGTGTAGTACCCGCTAAATCAGTCATTAAAACGGCATTATTTTCTCTCGTAATTAATTTAGAAATATCCTCCATCAACGTTTGATCGTTCACAAAAGGAAACGGTGCTTGCATCACTTCCGAAACAATTTTAGTTTTAATAGAACTATCTTCTATTAATTTAGAGAACAAAAAGGTGTCATTTAACGAGCCAACAAATTCATTTCCTTTTTTTACTGGAATTTGAGAAATACCATATTTATTCATAATACTCAACGCATCTGAAATAGAAGAAGAAGAATCAACCGTCAATAATTTTTGGTTTTTGTGTGATGTAATTAAATCAATTGCTTTTGGCTTTTTAATTTCTAAGAAACCTCTATCGCGCATCCAATCGTCGTTAAACATTTTACCTAAATAACGAGTACCATGATCGTGAAAAATAACAACTACTACATCTCCTGCTTTAAACATATTTTTCATTTGCATTAATCCTGCCATTGCAGAACCTGCACTGTTACCAGCAAAAATACCTTCCTCGCGAGGAATACGGCGAGTCATAATAGCAGCTTCTTTATCGGTTACTTTTTCAAAATGATCGATTAAGTTAATATCTACATTTTCAGGTAAAAAATCTTCACCAATTCCTTCTGTGATGTATGGATAAATTTCATTTTTATCTATAATCCCCGTTTCTTTTAGCTTCTTAAAAATAGAACCATAGGTATCAATTCCCAATATTTTTATATTTGGGTTTTTCTCTTTCAAAAACTTTCCAGTACCACTAATTGTTCCTCCAGTACCAACACCTACAACTAAATGCGTGATTTTCCCTTCTGTTTGTTCCCAAATTTCAGGGCCAGTTTGTTCGTAATGAGCGGCAGAATTTGATTTATTATCATATTGGTTTGGCTTCCATGAGTTTGGTATCTCTTTAACTAAACGTGATGAAACTGAATAGTATGACTTAGGATCTTCAGGCTCAACATCAGTTGGGCAAACAACGACGTCTGCTCCAAATGCTCTTAAAGCATCAACCTTTTCCTTACTCTGTTTATCGGTAGTTGTGAATACACATTTGTAGCCTTTGATAATTGCAGCAATAGCTAAGCCCATACCTGTATTTCCACTTGTACCCTCTATAATTGTTCCTCCTGGTTTTAAACGACCATCTTTTTCAGCATCTTCAATCATTTTAAGAGCCATACGATCTTTAATAGAATTACCAGGATTAGTAGTTTCTACTTTTGCCAATACAGTGCACGGCAAATCTTTTGTGATAGAATTAATTTTTACTAAGGGTGTATTACCAATAGTTTCGAGAATATTATTACTGATTTTTTGAAACATAAGTCGTTTTTTTTTGTAAAAATAATAAACAGAACCCATTTATTCGATACTATTTGAAAATTAATGGTAACTCTGTTTCAAAACAAAAAACACCTATTAGAACTAAATCTAATAGGTGTTTTAATTACCATTTTAAAAAGGGTTATTATTTCTTCTCTAATTTATATTCTCTTTCCATTTGTTTGATAATATCTTTCACTTGCTCTACACCAATACGCTTGGCCTTAATGCGTTTGTTTCTATCTAACATATAAATGACAGGAGTTGAATAAATATCGTATTTTTCCTTAATATTATTAATATGTACGCCATCATACACATTTATCCAATCCAATTTATTATCTAATATATATTGTTTGTATTTAGCATATTCATGTTGAGTATACACACTAAATACTTTAATATCATATTTTTCTTTTTTTAGAGCATGATATTCTTCTAATAATTTCGGGATTTCAGTTTTGCAATGTCCGCAATCTACATCCCAAAATACCAATACTAAATAATCTGCTTTAGTACCATACATCGAAACAAAGGTTGAAGTTAAATTTTGTACATTATCATAATACAATTTTGTAGCTCCTGCACTTGTTTTTACAGTATCAAAACCCATCTTAACCATTACTTTATGACCAGTAGTATCAACCATTAATAAATCTGGCGCTTGAGATCCTAGTAATAATGGTTTCAAAATATCACCACGTTCTTTAATTTTTTCAATGGTTTTATCTTCATAAATGCCTACTGCTTGGCCTGTTCTAAAATATGTATCAATAATATGAACAAACACTTTATCAAAGCCCATTATTTTTGATGACTCATACGTTGGTGTAAAATAAGCTAACAAAAATTTATGCATTTCTGAACCGCTTTTTGTTTTAGACATCACTCTATCTATTTCAGTACTCACAGAATCGGGATGCTGAATAATGACGTTATTAAAATATTTTTTTAATCTATCAGCAAAAAATGGCGTACGTAAAATCCCATCATCTTTAAAATTAACTCCATCCCAATAGTGATTTTTATAATAATGATAAATAAATAAGCTGTCAGGTCTGCCATTAGAGGCTTTAGGAACATCTTTTGCCTCTTTTTCCATTTTTAAATTAATCACATCGCCAACAAAAGTTCCTTTGTGTGATTCTAAAAATGATTTTTCGTAAGCCATTACCGTTTCATTTAACGCCTTAGATTTTTCGTTAATAAAAGCAGCTGAATCTTTAGGGGTCATTCCTTTTGTTTTCGTTCTTATTTCTCCAAACTCAATGTTTTTAGCTGTAATAAATTTAATATAACTAAAGAAATCTTCGTTTTCTTTATGAGAGGTTGATTTTAAGCTCTTCACTAAATCAGCATTATCAGTACTCATGACCATGTTTTGATTTGCATCACTTACAAAAAAATCGAAATAACGAGCTTTATCTTGACTTACTAGGTAATATACTCCTCGCTCCAAAGTCTTAGGACCTTTGAAAACCACATTTCCTTTTATAATTTTTTTACAAGTATCAGCTAAATAAGATTTATCAAACTGGTAATAGGCTAAATACATCACTGTATCTTTACAATTTTTGAAATTGATTTTAATATCATGACCCTTTTGGGCAGAGACAGTTGTTATAATAGATAACAAACTAAGGCTAAAGATTATTTTTTTCATAAAATAGTTAAGTAAGTTCAAAAATAAGTTTTTTTTTGATTTTAAACGCATTCAAATTTAGCACCAATTCATTTTATCCTTTATTTAAAAAATGTTAAATGAGTGAAGGCGCTATTACCGATATTGAAATCTATCTTTTAAACCGTGAATTAAAAATTAAATTTATGATTGAATGCGAGGAATGATATTTTACGATTTTTTTAAAGAAAAATTTTGCAGTTTAAATATTTTGCTTAAATTTGCAATCCCAAATCGAAAGAGATGGTGTTGGTTTGGTAGCTCAGCTGGTTAGAGCGCCGCCCTGTCACGGCGGAGGTCGCGGGTTCGAGTCCCGTCCAGACCGCGAAAATCCCCTAAAATTACTATTTTAGGGGCTTTTTTATTTAAAACTAATTTCATACGTTTAAATTATTGTTTTTTTTATTGCCTTATGGTTTACCCAGTTTAATCATTTGTTCCCGATAAATCGGGATGTATTTTGGCAAACATGGGTATTTCATACGTTTAAATTATTGTTTTTTTTATTGCCATATGGTTTACCCAGTTTAATCATTTGTTCCCGATAGATCGGGATGTATTTTGGCAAACATGAGTATTTCATAAAAAAAACCTCAATTGATTAAGAAGCATTAAATCTTATGCAATTGAGGTTAATTAAAAAAGAAAACGAATTACTTCCCTTCAATCCAGTTCGTAATCTCAGCATCCATAGGCTTTACCGATGAAGCTAAATACTTAACTAAATGACCATTTTCATCAACTAAAAACTTATTGAAATTCCATTTTACAGTAGCGTCTAAAACTCCGTTTTCTGTTTTATGAGTTAACCATTGATAGATGGGGCTTGTAGCAATGGCTACTTTTTCCATCATTTGAAAAGTAACACCGTAGTTTTTAGTACAAAATGACTTAATATCAGCGCCAGCCCCTGGTTCTTGTCCACCAAAATCATTACAAGGAAAGCCAATAATAACAAAGTTTTTGGAGTTGTACTTTACATATAATTCCTGTAAATCTTTGTACTGTGGCGTGTAGCCACATTCCGAAGCCGTATTAACAATTAATACTTTTTTGCCTTTTAAATCCGCAAAACTAAAATCCTTTCCTTCTAACGTTTTTGCTTTAAACTCATGAAGAGTTTTAGTGCTTGATGTTGTAAATGCCATAGTAATTGCTGTTAATGCGATTATGAATACTTTTTTCATTTGTTATATAATATTAGAATTAGTTGATATTTAAACAAATATAAAGTAATAGAGTTTAACTTTTAGTAAATTATTTAATTAAATTTGCCACTCTTTGCAAAGCCACTTAAATAATCCTGAAACAGAAACTATTACTTATAGTAAAGTCAAATCATTATTTAAACTTACTAAATTTACTTTATCGGCATTGGTTGTATTTTCTGCCATTATTACTTTTTTTACTGTAGCTGAAACCTTTAATTGGAAACAAGTATTAGCCATTGTATTAGGTGGTTTTTTAGTAACCTCTGCTGCAAATGGATTTAATCAAATTATTGAAAAAGATTTAGATAAATTAATGAATAGAACTCGTTTAAGGCCATTACCTACAGGTAACTTAACTAATATAGAGGCTTTTATTTTTTGTATTATTTCAGGACTTGTCGGCACCATTTTGTTATGGATTTATACAAATCCATTGTGTGGTATCATAGGGTTTGTTTCTATGGCTGTATATGCCTTAGTATATACTCCACTTAAACGCGTTACTCCTTTTTCTGTATTTGTTGGAGCCTTCCCTGGTGCGCTTCCAACATTAATAGGAGCTGTAGCTGCAACCAATAATTTTGGGCATATCACATTTTTTGCAATGCTGTTGTTTCTAATACAATTTTTCTGGCAATTCCCCCATTTTTGGGCAATTGCTTGGGTTAGCCACGATGATTATCAACGAGCTGGTTTTTTTATGCTGCCAAGTAAAGGTGGTAGAGATAAAACCTCAAGGTCTCAAATTTTAATTTATACGCTCTCATTATTTCCAATAGCTTTAGCACCCTATTTTTTCAATTTCAGTGGTTGGATATCCTCAACTGTAGTTGGCTCTATGGGTTTACTGTTTTTATTCCAAGCTTATCAATTGTATAAATCTGGAACAATAGAAGATGCCAGAAAACTCATGTTTGGTTCGTTCTTATACCTACCTGTAGTGCAAATAACTTTAATGATTGGACACAAATTTTTAATATAATATTATGCAAGAAGAAAAAATAAAACCAAGCCCTACCCTCAAGGCAGATCTTAAGGAAGCACAAAATAAAGCCTCAAAACCATTATTATGGATAGGTATTTTCAGTATGGTTATGTTTTGGGCCGGATTAACAAGTGCTTATGTTGTTCGAGCTGATAATGGCAATTGGTTAATATTTAATGTGCCGAGCATCTTTATCATTAGCACTGCCGTTATCATTACCAGTAGTATCACTATGTTTTATGCCTATAATAGCGCCAAAAAGAACAATTATTCCCAAGTTATTATGGGCTTGGCTATTACCCTTGCTCTTGGCTTTGTGTTTATGTATTGTCAATACGAAGGTTGGATGGAGCTATACTCTAAGGACATCGTTTTAGGAGGAAAAAAAAGTAATGCTTCTGGTTCATTTTTTATCTTATTTGTGTTTGCGCATTGGGCCCATTTATTTGGCGGAATTATTTCATTAACAATTACATTGTTAAAATCTTTACGAAAGCGCTATAATGCTGAAAACACACTAGGTTTGGAGCTTTGTTCCATTTATTGGCATTTTCTTGATATTTTATGGGTCTATTTGTTTTTATTTTTGTATTATATTCGTTAAACTTGCACCATAATTTCATAAACTAGTTTTAAAAAATAAAATTTTTAGTATGTCTCACAGTACAGAAATCGATTCAAAACACGCTTGGGATGGCGGACAATCGCCATTAGGTGTAAGCTACGGAAAAATGATGATGTGGTTTTTCCTAATTTCAGATGCATTAACCTTTGGTGGTTTATTGACGTCGTATGGATTTATCCGTCACAAATACGCTGATGTTTGGCCTAAAGCTGAAAACGTGTTTACTCACTTTCCAGGTGTAGAACAACATTTACCGTTAGCGTATGTAGGTTTAATGACTTTTATATTAATTATGTCTTCCGTTACTATGGTATTAGCTGTAGAAGCAGGGCAAAGAAAAGATAAAAAGAAAGTCATCATGTGGATGTTTTGGACAATTGTTGGAGGTGCTATGTTTGTAGGTTCTCAGGCTTGGGAATGGTATCACTTTATTATTGGTACAGAAACTGGAGCTTTACGCCATGTATGGAGTCAAGAGTTACATACGTATGTAGAACAAACGGTGTACGGAGCTAATATGACTGTCAATGAATACGGTGTGCCTCAGTTTGCTAATTATTTTTTCTTTATTACTGGTTTCCATGGATTCCACGTATTTTCAGGAGTTGTTATTAATTTAATTATTTTCTTAAACGTATTAAAAGGAACTTACGAAAAACGCGGTCATTATGAAATGATTGAAAAAGTAGGTTTATACTGGCATTTCGTAGATTTAGTTTGGGTATTTGTATTTACCTTCTTCTACTTATTGTAATTCATTTTTATTTAATTTTTCAAAACTAACATTTAAAAAATATAGATTATGTCAGAATTCCACGACGATTACCCATCATATGAGACAATGGCTCAGCATAGTGAAGAAGAAGGAAAATCAACACGTAAAACCTTATGGAGAGTATTTTGGATAATGCTTGCCATTACAATATTTGAATTAATTATTGGTTCTATGGCTCCAGGCCATGGTTGGAGTGGTACTTTATGGATTAAAGTATTATTTATTGGTTTAACTATTTTAAAAGCTGGTTTCATTGTAATGGCCTTTATGCACTTAGGTCATGAAATGAAATTTATGAAATATGTTGTTTTATTGCCATACACTATCTTTATGGCCTATGCTATTTTTATTATTTTAGATGAAGGTGTTTATAGCGGAGATTCATTAAACAGAACAAGAGTTGACCCTTTATTGATTCAACAACAAGAAGCATTAAAATCGGGCCATGGACATCATGAAGCTCCCGCAGGAGAATCACATGGTGAAGAACATCACGAAGAAGCTCATCATTAATTAAAAAGACCAATCTAAACGATTGGTCTTTTTTTTTGGAACATACCTAGCTATTGGGGTTGACTTAAAATGTATTTTTTTGTTACTTTCTTTTTCTTAAAAAAGTAACAAAAAAACTGAATCAATTTATTGAGTTTCTTTCAGTAAATGTTTCTACTATATAAAAGTTAAAAATTCATAGTGCGCCCTAATAATATTAAGTATTTCGAGTCAAACAACTATTTGAAAATTTGTGTGCTGCCAATTTTCTGGTTAAACAATGCCATTATTATTCTATATATATGTATATATTAACGATTAATGAGCCTTATGTAAAGACTAATGTAAAATTAATTCAAATTTAAGTTATATTTGATATAAATTATTCAGATGGAATCTTTAAACTTACTTGAGGAAATTAATAGTATTTCAAAAATTCATACGTTACAACGGAACGATATTGACAATATTATGATTGAATTCGCTCAACGAATTATTTCCGTATTTAAAATTGAGCGAACAAGTGTTTGGTTGTTTAATCCAGAAAAGGATGCGATAGTTTCTATGGGCGAATACGATTTAAGAACACGTCACTTTAATAAAGACACAAGTTTATATAGAAAAGATTTTCCAACTTATTTTAAAGCTATTAGTGAAAATGAAATCGTATTAGCCGAAAACATCTTAACAAACCCATTAACAAAAGAACTTAATACTGCATATTCTATACCTAATGATATTATTTCCTTAATGGATATTCCGTTAAGGTTTGGTGGAGAATTAGTAGGCGTTATGTGTTTTGAGAAAACAGGAGATAAGGAACGAGTATTTTCAAAAAACGAGCAAGTATTTGCAATTAGTTTAGCGCTTGTTTTTGCGTCTAATTTAGAAGCAAGGCACAGAAGAACCTTGCAAAATGAACTTAATCAGAAATTAAAAGAAAAGGAAATATTGATTAAAGAAATTCATCACCAAGTAAAAAATAACTTAGCGGTAGTGTCTAGTTTAATTAATTTACAATCCAATAAAGCAAAAGATAGTTTTCATAAAGCGCTATTTGACGAGTGTCGTAACAAAATCAATACTATTTCTGGAATTCATGAAATCATCTACAAATCAGAAACATTTTCTGAAATAAACTTAAAAAATTATTTTTCAAATCTTATTTCTAATCTAAAAACATTTTATACTTCAAATGAAAGAAATATAGATTTAAGTTATGAAATTGATTCTATATCCATAGAGATAACTCAAGCTTTGCCCCTAGCCTTAATTATAAACGAGGTAATTACGAATTGCTATAAACATGCATTTTCAGAAACAATGACAGGGAAAATAAACGTTTCTATTACATCCGAAAATAACCAACTTATATTAAAAATTGAAGATAATGGCAAAGGCTTTAAAGAACCTACTGTTAAATCAGATTCTTTAGGGATGGACATTATAAATGGGTTAGCCGAACAATTGGATGCTACTATTAATTTTGAAAGTAAAACAGGAACTCTTTTCACATTATGCTTTAATTTAACATTACTAACCGACTAGTTTTTTTGAAAAAATGGCTTAACCCAATAATAGTATAAGTTTTAGCTCCCTCTCCAAAAAAGAGGGGTTGAGTTGAGTACTTTTTTATATTTAATAACCTTCGTTGATGTTTTAAAATATGACTATTTAGTCGATTAGTGTATAAAATATTTATAGTTTTGTTAAACTTAATGATTAAACATATGAAAAAACTTATCCTCCCTGCATTCATAATTTTAATTATTACATTTTTTGCTTGTAATAAAAAGGATAATAGTCCTTCGCCAGTAACTAATACTGCACCATCAGCCGGCGGCGATAATGGTACTTTTTTAAGTGCATATAACGTATCGCAATTAGGTAATACATTTTATTCGGACAGTTCAATAAATGCTACTTTTTTCGATTCGCCATATAGCCCGCACAGTAATATAAGTGCAGGTGTAGTAAGTGTAAATAATACCACACTTAATACAACTTCAAGTCCTATTTATTATTATTACACTAATAATATAAACTTTAACGTATTAAACTGGCAAATAGCAGGTAATGGCACCTTTTCTGCTACCAGTTTTTCGTATGCGCCCATTCATCCTTCGTATACTGGATATAATGTATTACCAGATACGGTTACAAAATCAACTGGAGTTAATGTGGTTGTAAATGGCGTTTCTAATACTAACCAACCCATCTATGTATATATATCGCCAACATCGGGTACTGGATCAGTAATTACAAAAACAATAGCCACAGCTCCTGCTACGTTAAATATTAGTTCAACCGAATTGGCAACTTATACTGCAAGCAATACTATTTCCATTAAAGTGGAATTATTTAATTATTCGAACATAATTGTAAATTCAAAACAATATGCTATAAATGCTAATCGAACCTTTCAAAAATATTTATACTTAAAGTAAGATTTACTCATTCTATCGAAAACTAACCAGTTGAAGATACAATTAAAGATTTTATTCATCACGAAGAAATAGTAAAGAAATTTGCTGAGGACATTATGTTAAAAGACTCTGATAAAGTTACTGTAAAACAGGAAGTGTTACAAAATATTGGTCATGAAGATATTGCTTGGATAAGCTATATAAACTCCCTAAGATGGGTTTTTAATATCCCGTACTACTAACAAGTAATGAGTAATTTACATTTTTAATTCTTCAGTTGGATCCCAATAATGCTTTTTAAGATTTTGAACAGTATCATTTACGATACTAATCTTTTCTTTTTCTAATAACTCCTGCATTAAAAAGGGCGTTTCAAAATGATGCTTACCAGTTAATTGTCCATTCCTGTTTAATACGCGATGCGCGGGTACATATTCTTTTTGTGAATGTGCTGCATTCATAGCATAACCAACCACGCGTGAAGATGATTTAGCTCCCAAATAGGCAGCTATAGCGCCGTAGCTTGTTACTCTGCCTTTAGGTATTAATCGCACTACTTGAAATACTTGATCAAAAAAATCGTTGGTTGTTTTTGCCATTTTACTGTATCATTAAATTACATCCTCTAATATCGCTATTATCAAAGCGGCCAATAATTTCAAATAAATCAGTATCATAAATTCTACCTAAATCTTTTGTTTCTATAAATGAACAAGAGTTTATATTTGCTAAATCAATCACATTAATGCCACCTGTTTTTTTATTAAACGAATAGGAAAAAGGATCGTTAACATCACGCACCAAAACCTTCATCCATGGCGGACAAACAAATAATCCATCGTTTTTGGAATAGGCTTGAGATAATAACTCCGTCATGCCATATTCGCTATGAATGGTAGTTACCTTAAATTTTTCTTTAAGTATTGCATGTAATTCTTCTTTTAGCATTTCTGGGCGTTTGCCTTTCATACCGCCAGTTTCCATCACTATAAAATTATCATCCAACTCAACGTTTAAATCTGCTAAATCAAGTAAAGCATAAGTAACACCAAGCAATAGTGTTTTTTGCTTAAGGTGTTTAAGGTGTTTAATTTTAGATATTAAATCAGTCATGTTATTCAAATAAAATCCGCTATCAGCGTGTTTTGACTGAGTTATTAAATGATCAAACATATATACCAACGAAGAACCTTCGCGCTCCAAATAATTAGGTAACAAGGCTAAAATACAATAATCAGTAGGCTTTCCATAATATAATTCTAACCCTTTATTAAAAGAAGTTTCATAAACAGAAATATCCTTAACAAAATGCTTAGACGTTATTTGCCCTGTTGTTCCGCTACTGGTAAAGCAAACCGTATCACTAGTTATAGACTGGCACACCACTTCTTGCGATTTGAACAATGAAATAGGTAAGCAAGGAATTTGACTATAATGCTTAATGTCAGTTGCCTTTATTGATAAAGACGATACATAACGGTTATAAATGGCATTATGTTGGTATTGGTATAGAAAAACTTGTATAGCCAAAGCATTAAAATCTCCGTCCGATTTTATGATAAATAATTGGTGTTGTATTTCTTTCAGGCTTAACAATTTTATTGAAAATATTTTGTAAATTTAAACACTGTTATTGATTAATAATGAAGAAATCTACTTTAAATTATTTATTTATAATCACACTATTTTGTGTGGGAGTTTTTGCTTGTGTTAAAAAAACAAATTATCCAGTTGTTCCAGAAATATCTTATAATACGTTTATACCTTATGTAGGCGACTCGGCTGACATTAATATTAAATTTACTGATGGCGATGGCGACATTGGTGTTGGCGCAAATGATACAACAAGAACCATTTGGATTAATTATTATTATAAAGATACTATTACTCAAAAATACACCGCTTTTTGCTTTGCTTGCGGTACTGATTCGCTTAGAACCAGTTATGTTATCCGATCACCAAAAGACTCTTACGTAGGAAAACCAATTAGTGGGGAATTAATAGTCCGACTCCAACAATATCGACATAGTCGCAAAATAAAACACATCAAATACGTTGTTTATTTATATGACAAAGCTGGCAATAAAAGCAATGTAGTTGAAACGCCAGAAATAATTGTTCCTTAGGTCATTTTTCCTTTTACAAGTTAATAACAATAATTAAAATTTGCCATTTGGTTTGTATCTTTACAATCCATGATTTTAGAACGATTATCACTACTTAATTTTAAAAATTACGATGAAGCTCAATTGGAGTTTTGCCCTAAATTTAATTGTCTGGTGGGTAATAATGGAATGGGTAAAACCAATATTTTAGACGCAATTCATTACTTATCTTTTTGTAAAAGTTATTTTAATGCCGTTGATAGTCAAAATATAAAACATGAATTACCATTTTTTGTGATACAAGGATGGATTAATAAAACGGGGACTTTAGAAGAGATATATTGTGGTGTAAAACGAGGGTTAAAAAAGCAGTTTAAGCACAATAAAAAAGAATATGAGCGCTTATCAGAACATATAGGACTATATCCGTCAGTAATGATTTCGCCATCTGACAATGAACTTATATGGGATGGAAGTGAAGTACGGCGTAAATTCATGGATAGCATTATTTCTCAATACAACAAAAATTATTTAGAAAAATTAATTGCTTATACACACGTTTTACAACAGCGCAACGCCTTACTCAAACACTTTTATGAAAGCAGAAGTTTTGATAGTATGTCGCTTGAAGTGTGGGATGACCAATTAATGGCGTATGGAGAAGAGATTATTAAAATTCGCACTCAATTTTTAAATGAGTTTATTCCTTTATTTAATAAAAACTATCAATTCATTAGTGGAAGTAAAGAATCTATTAGTTTAGAATATCAATCTTCCTTAAAAAATAGATTATATAAAGATGTGCTAATGGATAGTTTGCCTAGAGACAGGGCCGTGCACTACACCACGGTAGGCCCACACCGCGATGATTTAGATTTTAAATTAGAAAATAATAGTTTAAAAAAATACGCTTCGCAAGGCCAGCAAAAATCATTTTTATTAGCTTTAAAATTAGCACAGTTTGAGTTTATTAAAGACAAAAAACAAAACAAACCACTATTGTTATTAGATGATATATACGATAAATTGGATGAAACGCGATTTAAAAAACTAATAGAACTAGTGAGTGGCGAGCAATTTGGACAAGTATTTATTACTGATACACATCCATTACGAATTCAAGAAGTATTTAAACAAAATCAATCGGAGTATATTATTTATAATGTTGAACACGGTACAATAGAAAAACATGGCTAAAAATTTTAACCTCATTAAATTAGGTGATGCTATTTCTCAGATTTTCAAAGAAGAAAAATTAGATGAGAAATATAGTGTTTTCTCTATTCGTAATGGATGGGAAGGCATCGTAGGCAAAACAGTAGCGAAACACACCACTCAAATAAACTATTTGAATGGATTATTATATGTATCAATAGATTCGTCAGTAGTAAGAAATGAATTATCTTATTCCAAAGAAGACATTATTCAAAAAGTTAATCACTTTTGCGGAAAGAAATTAGTGAAGGAGTTAATATTGAAGTAAGAGTAGGGAGGGACTTGAGGGGACTGAAGAGATTGATGGGAAATAAAAGATTAAAGATGTACGATTTAAGACAAATGATTTAAGTAAAATAACCAAATCTTAATCCTTTTATCTTAATACAAAAAACAAATAATTAACAACAACAATGAAAGCATTTAATGTACCTGAATTTTATAGAAGCCCTATTATTAGCCAAATAAAGCAATACCGTAAGCTACAAGACCCTCGTAAAAAGGACAATTCCCCTACCCTATTAGATTTTGGTCCTATC
>JANXRU010000139.1 GCA_025356715.1 Bacteroidota bacterium | reverse complement strand
CTGGAAATTTCGTAGGCTGGTCAGGGCTTAAGTTTATAAGGGACACAATAAACAATCATGTTAATTTTTTCGAAGTAGGATATCGCCTTAATCAGAAGTATTGGGGAAAGGGATATGCAACAGAATCTACAAAGGCATCTTTGAGCTACGCTTTTGAAAAACTGGATGCAAATGAAGTGTATGGAATAACCAATGTGGCAAATTTAAAATCGAGAAAGGTGCTTGAAAAATGTGGACTTGAATTTATAGAAACATTTGTTTGGAAAGAATGGAATGATTTAAACTGTAACTGGCTAAAAATAAATAAACAAGAATGGCTAAATAAATAGATGTAAAAAAATGAAAATTATAAAAACAAAAACCCTTTCAATTTTACAATTCGCGCAAATCAATCAATTATGGAATGAGGAATACCCAATAAAGTTGAAAGACAGATTTTCGCTTTTGTTAGACGATGTTGAAAATTACAATCATTATATTATAGAAGATGTAAAGCATAATATAATTGCTTGGGCGGTTGATTTTGAGAAGGAAAATGAAATTCGTTTTTCAATTATTGTAGATTCAAAATTTAAAAGGGGAGGTTTGGGAAGCATCCTTATTGAAAGATTGAAGAAGCAAAATAAATTACTCTATGCTTGGGTAATTAACCACAACAATGATCTGAAAGGCAATTATGAATATTACCAGTCACCCATTGCATTCTACTTGAAAAATGGTTTTGTGATCTTGGAGGGCCTAAGAATTGAAAACGAAATGATAAAAGCGGTAAAGATCAAATGGAGTTTAACCCCCCTAATAAATAATGAGAACAAGTAAAGTAACCCTGTTTTTTGTGTTGGCATTCAAAATTTCCTTTGGCCAAAACATTGATAGTCTCGATATAAAAATCGGGCAAATGATAATGATTGGCATCAATGATAGAAAGGAATTATTAGATAATGACCCTCTATTAATCGAGATTAAGGAAGGAGTGCTAGGAGGTGTAGTTCTTTTCGAAAAAAATATTTCAAAGACCAATTCACAAGACAATTTAAAAAACCTAATCGCAAAGCTTAAAGCTAATGCGCCAATACAATTATTTGTATCTATTGATGAGGAAGGCGGAAAAGTTCACAGATTAAAAGAAAAGTATGGTTTTGTTTCAATGCCATCTGCCAGTTACTTGGGTAAATTAAACAATGACGACTCCACTCTTTACTACAACAGGCGATTAGCTAAAGAAATGTTTGAACTAGGCATTAACTTTAATTACGCCCCTTGTTTAGATTTAGCCAAGGATACAAATAATATGGCTATTGCAAAAAAAGGAAGATGTTATTCTTTAAACCCTGAAATAGTTTCAAGACAAGCACAGCTTTGTATTCAAGCACATCACGAAAACAGTGTAAATACAATTCTAAAACATTTTCCAGGGCACGGAAGTGCAAGCGGAGACTCGCATTTGGGAATTGTTGACGTTACTAATACTTGGGGGTTTGAAGAACTGTTACCCTACAATGGTATAATACAATCCAATCAATGTGATGCAATAATGACTGCTCATATTATTAACAGAAATTGGGATAGTGCTTTATTGCCTGCTACCTTATCAAAAAATGTTGTAACAGGTATTTTAAGGAATTTGCTTGGTTTTAAGGGAGTGATTTTTTCTGATGATATGCAAATGTTTGCTATTAGCAAAAACTACGGTTTTGAAAATGGGATAGAAATGGCAATTAACGCAGGAATAGATATTTTGATGTTTGGCAACAATGTAAGCCTTAAGGATAATCCAATAAGTGCAACAGAATTACACAACATTATAAAAAAATTGGTTTTAAATGGTAAGGTATCAAGAGAGAGAGTTAATGAGGCATATACTAGAATTATGTACCTAAAAAGTAAAAATTAAAGGATGGATATAATTAACAGAAAAAGGGTAATGTACATAAATGATCTACCATATTATTGAAATGAAGTACGAATTAGAAATTTTTGAAAGAATCATTAAAGGAGACTTATCACCTTTTGCCGATGGCATTGAAAAA
>JANXRU010000122.1 GCA_025356715.1 Bacteroidota bacterium | reverse complement strand
CACTAATAAATGAAGCGTATGTGTAATAAATACTATCACCAAATTGATTATTATCAAAGGCTTCTGCACTCCATGCTAATTTTTCTTCAGCTTCAAAAAACAAGGTTGCTACCAAATCAATCATAACACCTGCACATTCACCCACTCCAATAGCTGTAGCAAACTTTTCATCCGAACCCCAATCCAAATAATCAGGTGGTGTTAGCGTACTATTATCCCCTAAAGGTTTAAGTAGCTGATAAAAATAATCCTTACCTTGTCTGTCATAATATGAATTAAAATATTCCCCCACTTCTGCTTTTTGTTCAAAATCAGTAAATAAAACTCTCAATACATCTGGCCCTCGTTTACTCGCTACTTTAATCACTTTTTCAGATATACGTCCCACACCATCACCTACTGTTCCTCCACCCAATAATACTTGTAAAGCAGGGACTATATTAACACCAACTTTGAAAGAACTACCATGAAAACCGATTTGTGCCAAACCATGTTGTCCACATGAATTCATACAACCACTAATTTTAATTTTGATATCATGATTATAAATTAAATTAGGAAACTCTGTATAAATAACTTTTTCTAACTCTACACTTACATTGGTACTATTTGAGATGGCCAAATTACAAGTATCAGTTCCTGGGCAAGCCGTTATATCTCCTACCGAATCAAAACCAGGAGTTACCAATTCCAATTTAAACAATTCATTAAATAAAAATGGTAAAGCATTTTCAGCTACATACTTTAATAAAAAGCCTTGATTAATGGTTAAACGAACATCTTCTGATGAAGCATAAATATTAATCGCTTTTACTAATTTTCTGATACAGTTAGAACTAATATTTCCCAATAACACTTTAATATAAACACCATAAAATTCAGATTGCTTTTGTTTAAAGGTATTTGTTGCTAACCATCTATTATAAGCAATTTCATCTTTTATAATTACTTCATTATTATCTAAATGAGTTATTGGTATTGAAAATTTAACTGAATTCAAATTAATAACCACCTCTTTATTTAAAATCGCCTTATCTTCTTGATTTACCAATTTCAAAAACTCCTCTAGTCCAATTTTGTGTATTAAATATTTAATACGTGCTTTATGTCGACTTACTCGCTCACCATATCTATCAAATACACGAATGGCAGCTTCAACAAAAGGAATTAACTTATTTTCTGGTAAAAACTCATATGCTACCTGCCCTAAAAATGGTTGTGCTCCCAAGCCACCACCAACTAATACTTTAAAGCCTTTTTCATTTTCAGTATTTAATTTTGGAATAAAACCAAAATCATGAATGTAGGTGAATGCGGTGTCCTTATCATTATTTGAAAAGGCAATTTTTATTTTCCTTCCTAATTCTTGTCCGAATGACTTACGCAAAAAATAAGTGAATAAGGCGTGCGCATAAGGTGATACATCAAATGGTTCGTTAGGATCAATTCCAGATTCGGCGGACGCCGTGATATTACGAACCGTATTTCCACATGCTTCTCGCAAAGTAATATCGTCCTGCTCTAATTTAGCCCATAACTCTGGCGTTCTATCCAAACTTACGTGATGTATTTGTATATCTTGCCGAGTCGTTAAATGCAAATTACCATTAGAATATTCATCACTAATAGCTGCAATACGCAGTAATTGCTTTGAAGAAACTTTTCCAAACGGTAATTTAATGCGAATCATTTGAACGCCTTGCTGACGCTGTCCGTAAACACCGCGCGCTAAACGCAGGCTACGAAATTTTTCATCGGAGATTTTTCTATCACGAAATTCGCTGATTTTTTTATCTAAATCAATAATATCTTTCTCTACTAAGGCTTTACCTGAGTGATTGATTAATTCTAATTCTGTTCTAAAACTTTGCATGTTCTTATTATTTAGTAGCGTTATACAATGAATACCATTCTTCGTTTGTCAGTTTAATTGAATAAGCACTGGCCGCATTTTTGATACGTTTCTTATTAGTACTTCCAATAATTGGCAAAGCGCCTAATTTATAAAGCCATGAAACGGCAATTTGCTCTACATTAGCATCATATTTTTTGGCTATTGTGCTTAGCACTTTTCTAACTTTAACGGCTTTAGCATCCTTACCATCTAAAATACGTCCGCCCGCTAAAGGCGCAAATGCCATAGGCTTACTATATTGTTCTTTGATAAAATCTAATCGCCCGTCATCAATAGCTGAACTTTGTAATAAGTTTAATTCTATATGATTAGTCACAATTGGCTGCGATAAATGCGATGCCAATAGACGATGCTGAAACACATTGAAATTAGAAACACCAATGTTTTTAATTTTGCCACTGCGTAATAATTTAATTAAAGCAGAAGCTGTTTCTTCAACTGTATATAACGGATCATAATGCTCTAACAAAAAGATATCGATATAGTCTGTTTTTAAACGTTTTAAAGAATCCTCTACACTTTTAGTAATATGTTCAGGACTTAAATCATAATATTCTCCTTTACTTTTTTTATCTGAAAATTGTCTGATACCAGCCTTAGTAGAAATGATAATATCTTCTCGTTTAATAGAACTTGAACTAATTACTTTTCCGAACAATTCTTCAATTTTCCCATCACTAATGTAATTACTATGATCAAAGGTATTAACACCTAATTCTAAATTATAACGGACAATATCTTCAATCTTTTTTTGATTAACTAATACCGCTGAGTTCCATCTCCAAAACCCGTAAATAGCTGCTGACACTTCTGGTCCTGTTTCACTGATGTATATTTTTTCCATGATTGTTTTGTTTGAATGTTGTTTTTGAATTTTTAGTTATAAAAAAGCCCCTCCGTATTAACGGAGGGGCTACTTATTGTTATATCAATACCTTCCGTTAACAACATCGTTGCATCATCCAACACATCATGTGCTTATTTGTAAAAACTTTATGTGGAACTATTTTTTTCATTTTTGATGATGCAAAGTAATGTACTTTATTTTTAATACGCAAGAAAAAAGTAATTTATTTTCTATATATCCTATGGATATAATAGGAATTAAATCGATCTATCTCTTTGTTTTCAAAACTTTTGTTTTTTTAATTAACTTTGATTCTCTTAATAAAATATCTAACAAGCTTGTTTTTGAGAGTATTTTAATACTTGCCTCCCGGACTTCTAATACAACATTTCTCAACCCACAAACTTCCTCAGTAACGCATTCAGGGCAGCGTTCGTAGAAATTCAAGCTAACGCATGGCAGTAAGGCTATAGGACCACCTGTTAACCTAATAACATTACTCAACATAATTTCGCCAGGATGCTTTAATAAATAATACCCTCCTGTTGAGCCCATTCTACTCCCTACTAATCCATGATTTTTTAATTCCAATAATATAGCCTCCAAAAACTTACGCGGAATCCCCTCTGATTTTGCAATTTCAGAAATCCGCATAGGCTTATTGTCTTTATATTCTTTAGCTAAAGCAAGCAAGGCTTTAATAGCATATTTTGTTTTCTTTTGTAACATAGTTTAATAAAATATAATTTTACGAAACAAATATACTACTATTTAAGTAGGAATTAAAATTATTTATACTACCCGACGAATTCTTCTTTCAATACTGTTTTTTTAGCTTCCTCTTTTACTAAACTTACTTTTTCATTTACTAAAGAAATAAATAAATTGTTTTTTATAATATACTCTCTATTAGCAATAATATTTTTCAAATTAACTTTGCCAACTACATAATAATAATCTTTCCCAGTATATTTCTCATCAATTTCTTCAAAAATTATGCGTTTTAAATCTTCTGGAGAATTATATCTCAAATACACTTCAATATTAACATCGTTTGTAAATGATGGCGAATGCTTTTGAGCGTATTTCTTAAACTCATATTTATAACCATGTGACAACGCTGAAATATCAGATAATACTGCCGCGCCAGTTGGATAACTTCCAGCACCCCTTCCTTGCAAAAACTGTTCGCCAGAGAATTTTCCTTCTACAATTACACCATTAAATTCGTTATCCACGTTGTATAAATGATTGTTTTCCTTTATAAAACGAGGAGCAACAAATACACTTACTTTTCCATCTTCCAAACGCTGAATAATTGGGGTCAATTTAATTTTATATCCCTTTTCTGAAGCATACTTAATATCATTATCATGTAAAGTGGTGATACCAATATTCAAAACGTCCTCTTGTTTAATAATTAAACCAAAAGCATGCAATGCTATAATAACTGCTTTAAATTTGGCGTCATATCCTTCCACATCATTCGTTGGATCACTTTCCGCAAAACCTTTATCCTGAGCTTGCTTTAAAGCATCAGCATAAGACAATTTTTCATTGATAGTTTTTGTTAAAATATAATTAGTTGTTCCGTTAAATATACCTGATACTTTTTCTAACTCTTCATTATCAAAATATTCTTCTAATGTTCTTATAATAGGGATACTACCACATGCTGAAGCTTCATACAATAATGAAACATTATTTTCTAGTTGCAAACGGTATAATTCTTCTAAATGAGTGGCTAATAATTTCTTATTAGCTGTAACAACGTGCTTGCCTTTTTTCAAAGCTTCACTAACTATATTAAATGCCTCATCTGCATCATCAATTAATTCTACAATCACATCAATTTCTGGGTTATTTAAAATTTCCCATTTATCATACGTAATTAACTCAGTTCCTACTGTACGTTCTTTGTTTTTATTCTTCACTGCAATTTTAACAATGTCTGCTTTAAAGCCTGTACTATTGTTTAGCACATGATAAAGACCTTGTCCTACACATCCGAATCCGAATAATCCTATTTTTAATTTCTTGCTCATGATTTTAGTTATTTGATATGGTTACTGTTTTAGGTTCTATTGTTTTGTTTAAATAAAAATTTTTTATATGCTCCGTCAACTGCCCTGTTTCAATTAAGAAGCCATCATGTCCATATAAAGAATCAATTTCTTTATAGGTTGACTTATAAATGTATTTCGCTAGCAATTGTTGCTCGTTTAAAGGAAATAATACATCAGATGTAACTCCTATTACTAAAGTGCATGCTTTAATTTCATTCAAAACAGTTTCAATGCTATTAGCTCTTTCTCTTGCTACTTGATGTGAATCCATTGCTTCTGATAAACGGACATAAGAATAGGCATTAAAACGCTTTACTAGTTTTTCGCCTTGGTAACGTTGATAAGAAGACGCGGCATGATTGTTAATATTATTATTCCCCTCATTCTTTTGTGTTGCATTATATGTATGGTAATTTCTATAACTTAATAATGCAATACTTCGTGCTGCTTGTAAACCCTTTTCTCCGCCATTTTCACTGTTTCCAAAATACGTTCTATCGGCCTTAATAGCTAAGCGTTGTGATTCGTTGAAAGCAATTCCCCACGGAGAATGTTGAGCATTCGTAGCAATTAAAATCAAATTCTGTGTTACTTCTGGATACTGCAATACCCATTCCTGAGCTATTTGTCCTCCTTGTGAGCCACCAATGAGTGTATGAATTTTTTCTATACCCAAATGCTGTTTTAATACTTGCAAGGTATTAGCCATATCTCTAATAGTGATTTGAGGAAAATAACTGAACCAGGGTTCATTCGTATCTGAATTAATGCTCAATGGACCTGTTGTTCCATAGCAAGAACCTAAATTGTTGGCGCAAACAATAAAATAATCATTTGGATTAAATAAATCAGTGTGGCCAAACAATCCCTTCCACCAGTCAAATACATCGCTATTAGCTGTTAAGGCGTGGGAAACCCAAATAACATTGCTCTTATCGTCATTTAACTTACCGTAGGTGTTGTAAGCAATTTCTAGTTGAGGCAGTGATAATCCATTCTCTAATAGAAATCTTTTTTTATATGTAAATGTTGTTATGCTCATTATTTAAATTGTTGTGTCATTTGAGAGTGGCAAAAGCGAAAACTTTAAAAAACGTTTCACCACCCTCAGTTGACGATCTAACTAATTACTGAATATAGATTCTGAAAAAATTAATTGTTTATTTTCTCTCGATGTTAAAATATTAACGTCGCTTATTAGACGGGTAGCGTGTACAGAACTTGCGGAAGGGAACTGAACACCTCCTCTGTGAGCTAAACCATAGGTTGCTTGAATTTGTAAAAAACTACGGTGACTGATATCTCCAATTAAATTTGTTGTAACTACTGTTTTTGTATTTGTATATTTATTTGTTTTCATGATGATTTTGTTTTTACTATTTTAGAAATAAAAAATTTATTTGATGTTGATTTAATAGCTATTCGATCTGAGCTAAGAATGCATCAACGCTTCCTCGGGATTGCCAAGGATAAATTTTTCGGAAGATTTAAAACGAAAAATTAGCTTAGCACATATTGTAGCAACAACACATACAAGCCATCATAAGAAATGGAGTAATCGATTGTAAAGTAACACGAAGTGTACTTTGTTTTAGTTTGGTTTTTGTTGATTTTGTGTGTTTCATTTTTTTTGTTTTTAATTTATTTACCTCCGTTTTTCACCGGAGTAGGAGTTAGCACCTGTTTTCCAATTTCGTTTTACCGAAACTTTTAGTTGGTTGCTAGTGGGTCAGTGAGCCTATTCTCTCGCCACTTCTAAATAAATTAATTACACACATAAGAGGTAACTAATCCGAGACAAATGTAATGCATTTATATTTATACTTCCAAATAAATTTGAAAATAAATTAAAAATTATTGATTTTATTGGGGTTTAGAAGGATATGTCTTTAGTTAAACATTGTCATAAAACAAGACAAACTGATATTCCTTATTAAAAATTTTGACGAATCACTCCTTCAAACTCTTCTTTCAAATGCATATTTGTAGCGACTATCTCTTTTCCAAACAGCCAATTTTCTTTACCAGAAAAATCAGTAATGATACCTCCAGCTTCTTTCACAATAAGCGCACCAGCAGCTACATCCCATGCATTGAGGTTATACTCAAAAAAAGCATCTACTCGTCCGCACGCTAAATAACATAAATCAACTGCCGCCGCACCAATGCGTCTAATACCGTGCGTGTGTTTCATTAAATACGTTAATGTATTGATGAATGGCTCTATGCGAGAGAAATTATAAATAGGAAATCCAGTAGCAATTAAACTATCCGAAAGGGTTTTGCGAGAAGAGACCATGATTTTTTTACCATTCAAAAAAGCGCCACTATTGGTATAAGCCCAAAAACATTGATCCTGAGAAACCTCATACACAACCCCTAAAATAATATCACCTTTAAATTCTAAAGCAATACTAATGGCATAACTTGGAATGCCATGTATAAAATTAGTAGTTCCATCTAAGGGGTCAACTATCCAATTATAATCTTTAATCTCATTTCTAGTATTTTCTTCAACGATAAATCCAGCTACTGGTAACAATTCAGATAATTGTTCTACAATGCGTTTTTCTGAAGTTTTATCTACATAACTTACTAAGTCGTTAAGTCCTTTGATTTCTACATCTTCATAGTTAAAATTAATGCGCTCCTCCCGAATAAATTCACCAACTTTTTTAGCAATGTTTACAACATGGTCAGTAAGATTAGGTAAATCAATCGTCTTCATAAAAATTAAATTTAATGAAGTTGGGTGCTAATCAAAGAAATAAATTCTTTACGAGTGGTGTCTTTTAAAAATTCGCCCGTAAAGGCCGATGTAGTTGTTGCTGAATTTTGTTTTTGAATACCTCTCATTTGCATGCATAAATGAGAACATTCTATAACAACCGCAACCCCTAAAGGTTTTAGAGTATCTTGTATACAATCTCTAATTTCATTAGTTAAACGCTCCTGTACTTGCAAACGACGTGCAAAGGCATCAACCACACGTGGCAATTTACTCAATCCTACAATTTGTCCGTTTGGTATATAAGCAATATGAGCTTTTCCGAAGAATGGTAATAAATGATGCTCGCATAAACTATATACTTCAATGTCTTTTACAATTACCATTTGACTGTAATCTTCTTTGAACATAGCCGAACGTAAAATTTCTGCTGGATTTAAATCATATCCTTGCGTTAGGAACTGCATGGCTTTAGCTGCTCTCACAGGAGTTTTCAGTAACCCTTCGCGCGTAGGATTTTCACCAACATCATCCAAAATATTCTTATACATATCCGAAATAGAATCCACTAACTTATCGTTATATTGATCTATTTTTTTATACCCAGTGATGTCGTGTTCAAATTCTTCGTTTAGCATCGTTTTATGTTTTCTATTAAATAAGCATTTTATTCTCCAAAATACTCCACGTAATTATTTTCAGTTTCGTATAATTTGATTCCATGCAGTGTTCCGCCCATTTTAGAAATTTTATCAACCAATTTATTCCAAATAAAAATAGCTACATTTTCTGTTGAGGGCATGATATTCATTCCTTCTACATCTATATTCAAATTTTTGTGATCCAATACTTCTGTTACATCGGTTCTAATTAAATCTCCCAAATCTTTGAGGTTAACCACAAAACCTGTATCAGGGTTTATTTCGCCTTTTACAGTAACATATAAATCATAATTATGTCCGTGCCAATTTTTATTAGCACATTTACCAAAAACAATAGCATTTTGTTCTTCGCTCCAATTAGGATTAAATAATTTGTGAGCGGCATTAAAATGTTCTTTGCGAGTAATATAAATCATAGTAAATTAACGGTTGTAAAAATAGCAATAAAAATGAACATATTAATTGTAGCTGCCACTCAATTTGAAGTACAACCTTTACTGGATGTTTTAGAAATAAAATATACGCACGTTGGCTTGCAACATAGCAAAAAATCCTTTGATAACAAGCAAATACAAGTATTAATTACTGGTATTGGCATGGTAAATACAGCCTATATGATGGGTAAATATAGCAATCATATATATGATTTGGCTTTAAACGTGGGTATTGGAGGCGCTTTCGATAAAACCCTTGAAATTGGCCAATTGGTAGAGGTAACCGAAGATGTTTTAAGCGAGTTAGGCGCCGAGGATGGGGATAATTTTATCACATACGATCAATTGCATTTAGGAGGGACACATATTTATAATACATTTACAAACGACGAGTATTTAAAAATTAATAGCCTCAAAAAAGTTAAGGGCATCACGGTTAATACCATTCATGGTAATCTTACGAGTATTGAAAAAATAAAAAACCGTCATCATCCTGATGTAGAAAGTATGGAAGGTGCGGCATTCTTAGTATCATGTGGGCATGCCAAACATTACACTCAAATACGAGCCATCTCTAATTATGTGGAAAAACGCGATAAAAGCAAATGGAATATGACTTTAGCCATTAAAAATTTGAATAATTTTTTGATTAATAGTATAGTTAAGTCATCTCTATAATTTGGAAAAAATTGGAATTGAATTCCAAATTTTTTCGATTTTATGATTTAATATATTATGCTATTCACCTGAAAAATTATAATAAAAACAAGTAGAATATACCTTTAGGTATTTAAAAAAAACTGGATTTTTTTTCTCAACTCACCCTTGATTTATAGCTATACAAATGCGGCGTAGTGAGATGTTACAAATTTTAAAAAAAGCAGTTGTTCACATCTCTTAAACCTACAAAAAAAATAACTATTTTAGTAGCTGTTTTTATCTATTAACTATGAATTTCTCTCTCGGTTTTTCTCCTTGCCCTAATGATTGCTTTATTTTTGACGCACTCATTCATCATAAAATTGATACGCAGGGCATTAATTTTACGATTGTGATGGAAGACGTGGAAGCCTTAAATAACAGGGCTTTTAAACAAGAACTCGATATTACAAAATTGAGCTACCATGCTTTTTTATATCTAACAAATGAATACGCTCTATTAAATAGTGGCAGTGCTTTAGGTTTTAATTGTGGTCCATTGTTAGTCAAAAAAACAGGGCATATCATTAATGATATAAACTCGGTATCCATTGCTATTCCTGGTAAATACACAACAGCTAATTTTTTATTATCGTTGGCTTTCCCTCATGCAACAAACAAAAAAGAATTATTATTTAGTGATATTGAATCGGCGGTTTTAACTAATAAAGTAGATGCAGGCTTACTAATTCACGAAAACAGATTTACCTATCACGAAAAAGGTTTAGAAAAAATTGTAGATTTAGGCGAATACTGGGAAAGCCTTATTCAAGCACCGATTCCATTAGGCGGCATTGTTGTAAAACGAAGTATTGACACTAAACTAAAGCAAATGATAGATACTTTAATTAAACAAAGTGTAGAGTTTGCTTTTTCTAATCCAGAGAGTTGCATGCCATTTGTAAAAGAGTATGCTCAAGAAATGAGTGAAGATGTGATGAAGAAACACATAGCCTTATATGTCAATAAATTTTCAATTGATTTAGGTGTAGTAGGAAAAAAAGCTATACAATTACTTATTGATAAAGCCATAGATATAAAGCTAATTGAGGAGGTAGCCCCTCAAATTTTCGTCGCCTAGTTCCCATCTATCAATCATTTTTAACAGCTCGTACCAAATATGCAATTTACTTATTAAATTACTCTATATTTATAAAAAAATCTATTATGCAAAAATTATTTTTAATTGCGTCATCTCTATTTATTGGAGCTCCTACATTTTCTCAAACACTAACGCCTGGTATCAATTTATCTCACATCGACTCTACTGTGAGTCCGCGTAACGATATGTTTAAATTTGCGAATGGTAAATGGCTAAAAACACAACAAATACCAGCAAGTGATGGAAGTTGGGGAAGTTTTAACGAAATTAATGAACGAAACTTAGCAAATTTAAAATCCCTAATGGGAGATATTTCTAAAGACATAACATCAACAGCCGGAAGTAATAAGCAGAAATTAAGAGATTTTTATTTAGTAGGAATGGATTCTACCAAAACAGATAAAGATGGTATTAAGCCTATCAGTGCTGATTTAGCAGCAATTGATTTAATTAAAACAAAAAATGATTTAATTAAAACAACCGCTATGCTTAATAAAAAAGGTATTTCAGGAATGTTAGGTTTTTATATTTATTCGGATTACAAAAACTCAAATGAAAATACTTGTTACTTAGGTCAAACTGGAATTGGTTTACCTGACAGAGATTTTTATTTTGATGCTCAATATGAATCTATTAAAAAAGAATATCAAGAGCATGTTGTTAGAATGTTTGAATGCCTTGGTAATTACCCAGAATCAGCAACTGCTAATGCAGCAATTGTTATGAAAATAGAAACAGAATTAGCAACAAATTCTCAAAATGCTACTGAACAAAGAGATGTAGAGAAACAATATAATGCATTTACAAAAGCAGAATTAGTTAAATTAACACCTAATATAAATTGGGACTTATATTATTTAACTATAGGAATTAAAACGCCTGAAAAAATAGTATTGAATAATGTTAAATATTACGAAGGATTAAATTCTATTATTAATACTACGTCTATTGCAGATTGGAAAATATTTTTAAAATGGAAATTAATTGCAGAAGCTGCTCCTTATTTATCCAACAAATTCATTGCAGAGAGTTTTAAATTTAACGGCACTGTATTATCTGGAAAAAAAACAATGAAGCCTCGTTATAAACGTGTACAGGGGGCATTAGACGAAGCATTAGGAGAGGCTTTAGGGAAATTTTATGTAGATAAATATTTCAATGGCGATTCTAAGAAAAAAGTAAATACTATGGTTGATAATTTAGTAGCTTCTTATCGTGAACGACTAAATTCACGTGATTGGATGAGTGCTGAAACCAAGGTTCAAGGTCAAAAAAAATTAGATAAGTTGATTCGCAAGTTGGGATTCCCTGACACGTGGATTAATTATACAGCGTTAACAATAGGTAAAGAATCGTATTGGAAAAATGTTTGCAATGGTCGTAAATTTCAATACGGACGAATGATTGCAAAAATTGGGAAACCAGTAGATCGCATGGAATGGGGTATGACTCCTCCAACAGTAAATGCATACTACAATCCAACATCAAATGAAATCGCATTTCCTGCGGGCATTATGCAAGTTCCATTCTTCGATCCTAATGCTGATGACGCCTTTAATTATGGGGTAATGGGTGCTATTATTGGCCATGAATTAACACATGGTTTTGATGATCAGGGGGCGCAATTTGATGCCGATGGAAATTTAAAAATGTGGTGGTCAAAAACAGATTACGAAAATTTTAAAGCAAAAACGAAATTAATCATCGAACAATTTAATAGCTATGTTGCCATTGATACGCTTCACGTTAATGGAGAATTAACTCAAGGGGAAAATATTGCAGATTTAGGTGGATTAACCATGTCGTATTATGCTTATAAAAAATCATTGAATGGCGCTAAATCGCCAATGATGACTGGATTTACAGGCGAACAACGCTTCTTTATTGCATGGGCACAAGGTTGGAAAACATTGATGCGCGATGCTTCATTAAAACAACAACTTGCTACAAACCCACATTCTCCAGGTAATTTTAGAGCAATAGCACCATTAAGTAATATGACTGAGTTTTATGAAGCCTTTGGTGTAAAAGAAGGAGATGGCATGTACAGGCCAGCTGACAAACGCGTTAATATTTGGTAGAATTAATTTTAATAAAAAGAAGCCTGATTAAAATTTAATCAGGCTTCTTTTTTTAATGTATTTAAAAATTAATCTCTAAGCTTAAAATTTTGTCCGAGGTAAACCCTTTTTACCATTTCATCATCGGCTAATTCTTGTGCTGAACCAGATTTAATAACTTCTCCAGCGTATAATAAATACGTTCTATCAGTAATGCTTAATGTTTCATGCACATTATGGTCGGTAATTAAAATGCCAATATTTTTATCTTTTAATTTTCTAACAACGCTTTGTATATCTTCAACTGCAATAGGGTCAACACCCGCAAAAGGCTCGTCTAATAATATAAATTTTGGATCAGTTGCTAAAGCTCTTGCTATTTCTGTTCTACGTCTTTCACCCCCAGAAAGTTGATCTCCCAAGTTTTTACGAACATGATGCAATGCAAATTCATCCAATAAACTTTCCACTTTATAAGCTTGTTCCGCTTTTGTTTTAGAAGTCATTTCAAGAACGGCACGCAAATTATCTTCAATACTTAACTTTCTAAAAACAGATGCCTCTTGTGGTAAATAACCAACGCCTAATTGCGCACGTCTAAACATTGGCTCAGCTGTTATATCTTTATTATCTAAAAATATTTTACCTGAATTTGGTTTTACCATTCCAACAATCATATAAAAAGAAGTTGTCTTACCTGCACCATTTGGGCCAAGTAAACCCACAATTTCTCCTTGTCGCACTTCAACACTAACATTATTTGCAACAACTCTGCTTTTATATTTTTTTACTAAATTTTCTGAACGTAATATCATTTACTAAATTTTTTCAATCTACAATTTGACTTTGAAGTTATGTTAAATAAATAAACTAAAGTATATCAAATGCCTCTAAGTGGTTAAATAAACTTAAAATGTTAACTGAAAGCCAAATTTCACCCCAATATTATCATAAATACTTGGTCTTTGATAGGTTGTTCTCCATAACACATCTACTCTAAATATTTTAAAAATATTTTCAATTCCAGCACTCATCTCAACATAAGGTTGATTACCGAGCGAATTAAGAGTAGTTGGGAATATCATCGTTTTTCTATTGATATCGTTAACACTACCCCACAATGCCTTACAGGTTACCACTTCTCGCCACTTCAGTTTTTTAATTAAAGGAACTTTATTAAATAACAATCCCTCGAAATGATGAAACAATCCAACTGCCAAATATTGATCGCTGGCAAATTCGTAATACTTCATCATATTATAAGACAAGGCATCGTAAACATAAGTCTCATTTCCACCATGCAACTCCATTAATGGGTATGGAACTGCGCCATAAATTTTTCCAACCTCTGCTGTGTAATCAGTGTAACCTAACAAAGAAACTAACCTAACTCTATCACTCACGTTCAAAACCACTTTATGATAATCGTATTCGCCTCTAAATGCATCTTGCAGCGATTTTGCGTAATTAAATTGCAAAACTGGCCACTTGGTACCTAAGCTAAAGCGCTTGAAATCTCCATTAATAAATTTCTCTTTAAATGCAAAACGAATATTAAATTTTATCTCCGTGTTTTTAATATTTTCTTTAGTTGCAATACTTCCATCGCTCTTATAGTATTTATAACTATTAGCACTTAATGGAGTAATCGTTCTTCCAATCAATGAAATTTTAGTTGACAGTCCATCAATCCAATCTCTTTCAAACCAAGCTGTAACATTATCTACACGAGTTAAATTAGTTAGCGGACTTGTCCTAAATAAAGAGGCAAAAATATTATCTTGCGAAAAACCATTCTGACTTTGACCTAAAATTTCATAATCGCTTTTAAAATTCATACCAACCATTGAACGATGGTTTTTCTTACTTATAAATGTTTTAAAACCAACGCTATATTTATATCTTTCATCTTTGGTACCATAAGCCACGTAACCTTCTAATTGATACCATTTACTAAATTTTTTACTCGTTCTTCCCCCAAATCTTAATCTCAATCCTTCTACTCTATTATAACTTACTAAATTAAAATAGGGGCCTATTTCAAAATTATTAACTTCCTTATAACCAGATACAAACAGGGTTAATATATCAACCCAGGTTTTATAAACTGGCAAGGACTTAATTGTATCAATCATGTGATAAATTTTTCTTTCACGAACTGATAAACTATCATGCCTATTTGCATCCCAAAATGCGGCTGTTTTAAGTGAAGCAGAATCATCAACTACTACCTTGTCTCCAAAATCATAAAATTTACTATCCTTAGGTTTATCTATTTCGAAATTTTTATATGATGTTGTTTTGCGCCCGTAAATTCCAATTTTTTTAGCATTTAAAGCAAAATCGATTATCAATCGATCTTTACTCAACATCCAAGCACTATCCACTCTACTAAACTCCTGGATAATATTAGCAGCATTGATAAAATTAATGTTGGCATCTTTAGGAATGCTCATTTCCAAACGTTTTATTGCCCAAGTAGAATCAGCTATCCACATATTACCACTAAAACATAATTCTTGTGGGCGTTTAGATTTAAAACGTATGTGATAGCACCATGAACTACCAATAAACAAAGAATCTTCTAAATAATATTTATAGTAAAAGAACCCATTATCTGATATCGGGCTTGTAAACTGTTTATTAAAAACTAAAATATTATTGTCATAAATATTAACATTTTGATACATATCACCCATAACAGAAGATATACTCGTATTTTCAATCCCTGTAATTTTACTTGCTTTAATAACTTCCTTTTTTAAAGTAGGATTGGTTCTATAATACAAATCCGAAATGGATTCGATAATAAATATTGGAAGTGAAGGTTTTTCATCAGAATTAGTACTATCTACATTATCAAAAACAAATTTAATGGGCTTAAATAGTTTCCTATCACGCATTTCTTTTGGAATACGATTTAAGTCAAACTCCACTTTGTTATAAGTTTCATATTGATAAGCGCCTAATTTACTTTTATTATTGATAATTTTATTGGCAATCACATTACGGATAATACGATGCGCTGGATTTTCTCCTGGCTTAATTACTACCTCCAACAAGTTAACACCTTCAAGAGTCATAGGCATATTAACTTCCTGATTTATTCCTTTTTTAATTTCGCGCGTTGTTTTTTTGTAACCCATATATGTAGCTACAATAGAATCTCCAATTCTAGCTGTTTTAATAGTAAATCTTCCGTCAAAATCACTTGTCCCTCCTACCGTAGTTCCTTTAATTAATACAGGAACAAACGGCAAAGGCTCTTTTGAATCTGCATCATACACCTTACCTGAAATCACGTAATTTTGAGCATAAGTTGTTATACTTATAAAAAAAAGCAGGGAAATATAAAATACTAGTTTTTTCACAAATTTAATAA
The DNA here is from genome assembly GCA_025356715.1 of Bacteroidota bacterium. Next base: position 498 of record JANXRU010000122.1, on the reverse strand, counting down.
CATATAAATTTAACAATAACTGATAAATTCTTGTCATTTATTTTATCTTTTTTTATATCATTGATATAAGTTTTTATGAAAAAATATGATGTAGTGATAATTGGAAGTGGGATGGGTGGTTTATGCTGCGCTTATATTTTAGCAAAAGAAGGTAAACGGGTTTGTGTAATTGAAAAAAATAGGCAAATTGGAGGTTCATTACAAATTTACAGCAGAGATAAAACTGTTTTTGAAACTGGAGTTCATTACCTTGGTGGCTTAGATGAAGGACAAAATCTAAATTCCTATTTTAATTATTTTGGTTTAATGAAGGAATTGAAACTCCAAAAATTAGATGAAAATGGGTATGATTTAATTTCATTTAAAGACGATCCTATAAAGTATCCTCATGCTCAGGGTTATGAAAATTTTGTAGAGCAACTTGTCATGCATTTTCCACAAGAAAGAGCCGCCTTAAATTTATACATTCAAAAAATAAAAGAGGTTTGTAATTCTTTT
>JANXRU010000036.1 GCA_025356715.1 Bacteroidota bacterium | reverse complement strand
ACAAAGCATTGGTTATGTACCGCAAGAAGTATTTTTATTTTCTGATACCATTAAAAATAATATTGCTTTTTCTACGAACCATCAATATACAGATGAAGAAATAAAACAAGCTGCTAAAGACGCAGGCGTGTATGATAACATCATGGCATTTCCTGATCAGTTTGAAACCGTTGTCGGCGAACGAGGAATCACCTTATCTGGTGGGCAAAAGCAGCGTATTTCTATTGCGCGTGCGATTATTTCGAAACCACAAATTTTAATTTTTGATGATTGTTTATCTGCAGTAGATGTAGAAACAGAAGAGCTTATTTTACATAACCTTAAATCGATTATGAAAGATAAAACAACCATTATTATTTCTCATCGCGATTCGGCATTACGTTATGCTGATTCGATTATAGAATTAGGGGGTTAATTATTTATTCTCTGTGCTTCAGCGATTAAAGTCCTTTCAATACAGAGTTTAAGAGTTTCTGAGTTCACGGAGAGGATTTGATGATATAAAAATCAAATAAAACTTTCAACTACAAAAAGCTAAAACCTACATTTCTCAATGCCTCTGCGGTTTATTTTAATTCAATATTTAGTGAGGTTCTGAATCACGCTAAAGCTTGACAGAATGACTTACATGCCATGGTTATACTAAAAATTTAGTGAGAAAAAATCGTAGAATTCCGTGAGGAGCGTAGAGCATATTTTTGACTAGTCACGCCAAGGCGTGATTGTTTCTTTTTCATCTATGGAAAAAGATAGAAAAAAAATAATTCACTAGATATTTACTTTAGCCCATCTTATTTACTGAAATCTAAACCATCCTGACTGCCTTCTTGTCCCGAACCTTTCATTTGTTTGCCACGCTTGAAGATAGAAGCATCCATCTTGCCAAATAAATACGTAACAGTAAATCTAAAATAACGTGTTTCTCTACGTCGAGACAAATCCTGAACGTAGTATGGCGTTTCGTAATGTGTACCCATTATACGTGTATTAAAGGCATCACTCAATGTGGCGTTAAAAATCCATTTCGTGCCAATCATTTTATTTAACGATACATCCATCGAATAAATTGGTTTAGCATAGCCTAATAATAAAATTTTAGGCGATTCGTAATTGCCATTCACTTGTAAGGTAAAGTTTTTAGGAAATTTGTAAGAGATAGTTCCTTTGGCATTATACGCATAGCCTTCTGCTTTTACTTCTGGCTGGCCTTGCACTACTAAGCCTTTAATGTAAATGTAAAAGGCATTGGCATTTAAGGTTAAATCTAAATTTTTGAAGAAGGTAAATTTTACGGTATTTTCTATACCATAACGGATGCTATTATTTCCGTTAACTGTCGTATTAATTAATACATTAGATTCTCCCGGATTTGGACTGTAATAAGCTACTTCCGTAATAGGTTGCTCTTCGTATCTGAAATAACCAGAACCTAAATAACTTCCTTTACTGAAAATTTTATTATAATTTAATTCAGCAATGTTTTTGAATTCAGGCTTCAATTGCGGATTTCCAACACGTCGGTTTTGATTATCAGCAAACATAACGAAAGGCATTAATTGAAAAAAGTTTGGTCGAGTTATTTTTCTACTAAAATTTAATTGCCATTCCTGACTTTTTTTTCCTTTTTTAGAAAAATAAATTGCTGGAAATAATGATTTTAAAACATCATCACCTGTTGATGGATAATTATAGGAAAAGGCTAAATTTTTATCTGTAATTTTTCCTTGGTAATACGATTGTTCAAAACGTAAACCACTTTGAAATCCAATGTCCCAAAATGTTTTGGAAGAATAGTTAATATAAGCCGCGTTTACCATTTCGTCAATAGTATAATGATTACTCATATTCACATTATTAGTATAGTTATCAGATTTTGTTGATGAAGAATCGTAGGTACTATTGTGACTGTCGCTATTTTTATAAAAAGCTTTTAATCCTAATTCTAATTTTTTAGTTTCTGAAATAGGATTTACATAATCTGCTTGAAACACAAACTGATTAGCTGTTGTGCCGCCGTCATTTTTTTGAAAAGTAGAGTAAGGATTTATCACCGAATCGGGATTGCTAATGGTAGATGCATTATTAAAGGTAGAAAATAGATAGCCATTGTTTGAATGCGTATAGTTATGATTTGCATCGAAGGTTAATTCTTTACCAACTTTAGGAAATGTTTTTTTATATAAGATTTGAGTATTATAATTATTGAACTTAGCATGTTGACTATTGTCTCTGTATCCCGAAGTTCCAAACTCTCTGTTGCCACTAGCGAATGGAATTATCCCACTTCCAGTAAAATTTTGCATGTCATTAGTGTTAAACTGTCCACCAACAATCATTTCGCTTAAGGTTATCGTATTTCTATTATTGATATTATAATCAATACCAATTTTTCCAAAATTAAATTGGTTAAACATACGGGCAATATTATTTTGATTAAATGTGCCAATACTTTTTCCAGTTGCAGTATCTAATTGTGTACGATTAGTGTAGCCGTTATTATTATTAAAACCTTGATTATATGAATACATTAATGATACATTCCATGGCCCGCCTTTTAAATTCAAATTAGCCATACCGCCATATCTATCACCTGTTCCAACGTAAGCCATTAGCATCCCATTATATCCTGGTTTTGCA
>JANXRU010000002.1 GCA_025356715.1 Bacteroidota bacterium | reverse complement strand
AAAATTAAAGGCAAGTATTTGCAGAATTATTTAAATGAATTTGTGTATAAATTAAATCGCAGATACTTTAAAGATGCGATGTTTGATAGATTAACAATCGCTTCAGTTTTTAATTATGGGTAAGATTGCGGACAATCAAATAAATTATAAATAGTGATTAAAAAATGCCTTTTATTATGCTAAAATGACGGTTTTATTACGAATAATTTCATTTTTATCGATAAACCCATTACATTCACTTTTTATTAAGTGAAATTAAAAAAAATACTCCTCTACCCTTTTGCTATTATTTATGGCATTATCACTTCATTTAGAAATTTATTATACGATTGGAAAATTCTAAAATCAAAATCATTTGAAGTTCACACTATTTGTGTTGGAAATTTAGCTGTTGGAGGTACTGGAAAAACGCCTCATATCGAGTACTTAATTAAATTACTAAAACCCGAATTTAATATTGCTACTCTGAGTAGAGGCTATAAACGTAAAACTTCTGGTTTTATGATAGCTAGCGAAACGTCAACAGCAGCTGATATTGGCGATGAACCACTTCAGTATAAAACTAAAAATACAGAATTGACTGTTTCTGTTGATGCTAATAGAGTAAACGGAGTTAAGAAATTATTAGAATTAGAAAATCCTCCAAAAATCATATTATTAGATGATGCCTTTCAACACCGAGCTTTAAATTGTGAATTAAACATTGTTGTTAGCGAATATTCTAATTTATATGTAAATGATTTTATGATGCCAGCTGGTTATTTGCGGGAATCTAAAATTGGGGTTCATCGTGCTGACATTATTATTATTAGTAAAACCCCTGAAAACTCTTCTGCTATTGATATTAGAAACGTGTCGAAAGATTTAAAATTGGAAGCTCATCAACAATTATTTTTCAGTTGGCTTAAATATGGAGAATTGCAAGGCTTTCAAAATCCACATGACACCATCAGTACATTAAATGATTTATTTAGATACCGTATTATTTTATTTACGGGCATCGGAAATCCAAATCCTATGATTACGTATTTGAAAGAATATTCTTCTGATATTAAACATATTGCCTTCCCTGATCATCACATGTTTACTATTGAAGACATTTCTGTTATTAGAACCAAATTTGATGAATTTGAAGGAGGTAATAAAATAATAGTTACTACTGAAAAAGATGCGATGAGATTAAGAGGTACAGATTTGGAAGATACCGTAAATACCTTACCTTTATACGTTCTGCCAATTGAGGTAGATTTTAAAGATCAAACACAAGATTTTAACGAAACAATAATAAACTATGCTAGAACAAATAAATTTTACCACCAAAAGTATTCTTGAAAAAACAAACAACTTTCGCCCTGAAATAGGCATTATATTAGGCACCGGACTTGGTGGATTAGTTAAAGAAATTAAAACAGAACATATTATTCCTTACGAAGAAATCCCTAACTTCCCAATTAGCACGGTTGAAGGACATTCAGGTAAATTAATTTTTGGAGAATTAGGTGGTAAAAAAGTAATGGCTATGCAAGGCCGTTTCCATTTTTATGAAGGATACGATATGCATCAAATTACTTTTCCTGTTCGAGTTATGAAAGCTATTGGAATTCATACTGTTTGTGTTTCTAACGCAAGTGGCGGTATGAATCCTGATTTTGAGATTGGTGAAATTATGATTATAAATGACCATATCAATTTATTTCCAACAAACCCATTAATCGGAAAAAACATTAAAGAACTAGGGCCTCGTTTCCCTGATATGAGCGAGGCTTACGATAAAAAATTAATTGCTAAAGCACTTGAAATTGCCGCAGCTAATAACATTAAAGTGAGTCAAGGTTGCTATGCCGGTTTAACAGGACCTTGTTTTGAAACTCCTGCCGAATACCGCTACATTGCTCGTATTGGCGCTGATGCCGTAGGTATGAGTACGGTGCCAGAAGTTATTGTTGCTAAGCATGGTGGCATGCGCGTATTTGGCGTTAGCATTGTTACTGACTTAGGTGTTGAAGGTAAAATTATTGAAGTAACACACGAAGAAGTACAACAAATTGCGGCCATTGCTGAACCTAAAATGAGCCTTATTGTAAAAGAAGTAATACGTTCAATGTAATGGTTACTAATAATTACGAACCACAACTGCATTTCAATATTTGTAATTTTCACAATCAACAATCCTATAAACTAACGCATGCCCAAATTCGTATATTAGTACGTAATTCGTAATCAACTGAATGAAATGAAAAACAAAAAACTTCTATTACTTGCCTTCACCCTTATTATTTCTTTAACTATAAAAGCCGATGAAGGTATGTGGCTACCACAACTTTTGAATGCCATGAATATTAAAGACATGAAAAAGAATGGCTTAAAATTAACGGCCGAACAAATTTATAGCGTTAATAAATCGAGCATGAAGGATGCCATTGTTCAGTTTGCAGGTGGTTGCACAGCCGAAATCGTTTCTAATCAGGGATTAATATTAACCAATCACCATTGTGGTTATTCTGCTATCGCTTATCATAGCTCCGTTCAAAAAGACTATTTAACCAATGGTTTTTGGGCAATGAACAAAAACGAAGAAGTATATACGCCTAATTTAAATGCTACCATAATCAACCGTATTGAAGATGTTACAGCTAAAGTTTTAAAAGGTATCACCCCTACTCTCACTGAAATAAAAAAAGATTCGATTACTAAAGCTAACATCAAGCAAATTGAAAAAGAAAGCGTTGCTGGCACTCATTACGAATCATTTATACGTCCGTTCTTT
>JANXRU010000412.1 GCA_025356715.1 Bacteroidota bacterium | reverse complement strand
GCTACCAATGTTTTATTGTGGCTGAGAATAAGTGTTGGCCTGTTTACATTGGCAATTACGTTTGCCATCGTAAATGTTTTTCCAGAGCCAGTAACCCCAAGTAACACTTGTGATTTTTCATTTCGCAATAATCCATCGGTTAATGATTTTATGGCTGATGGTTGATCACCTGCTGGTTGATATTCTGATGTAAGTTGAAAATCCATTATTTTTTTACAATTGTTTATCTCAATTTTATGGGGTTTAATTTTTTGTTAATAGCCATAGGTATAAAAAATTTAATAAAAAATTAACGAACTCGATATATGGTGTTGTTTAACAAAATACTTTTAATAGTTCTACGGTTACAAAAAACGATTACTGCGACAAATCAAATCTAAAATTTAACTTAAATAAAATAAATCAATATGAGTAACTTTACAAACAAACAAACAATGCGACATCTACTAAGTTGTATGTCATTTAGCAAAAGTAAAACAATGAATTATTGTTTTGCATTATTAATTTCGTTTTGCATGTTTAATGCAAATGCACAAAACAATATTGCACCATTGGCAACAGCAACAGCCAGTAGTTGTAATGGGGGTGCATGTAGTGCATTTAACGATTTAAATTATGGAGCTTGTGGTACACAGTTGGTTTGGGTAACAACAACTACACCTCCAAGTACAACTCCTGGAGTTGAGTATATTGAATTTGATTGGACATCGCAAAAATCATTTAACAAACTTACTATTCATCATGCTCAAACAGGTACCCGATTTTTGTCTGGTGCTACTTGTCAAAGATGGGATGCCTCTAGCTCAAGTTGGGTAAGTTTTTATACTTTCTCAGGTTTGTCGAATGCAAACTGTAGCAATGTGGTTAATTTACCGAGTGTTGTTAGTACTACTAAATTGCGTTTAACAACTCTTCAAGCAAGTGGTTCTCAGTTATCAAATGTGAATTTTAGAGAAATAGAAATTTGGGAAGCATTCACTTCTCCAAATGATGCAGGAGTTGTATCTATCGATTCACCTGGGGTATTTTGTTCTACAGGAACCTATCCAGTAAAAGCAACTATTAGAAACTATGGTATTAATCAAATTACTGGAGTAACAGTAAACTGGTCGGTTGCGGGTGTTACGAAAACACCTATTACTTATTCAAGTTTACTTGATACAACAGGCGGTTCGGGTGCTAATACTGCTCAGGTAAATTTGGGGTCTTATGCATTTACTACCACTCCCGTTGATATTAAGGCTTGGACATCTTCTCCAAATTCTACCGCAGATACTATTCCTGCTAATGATTCGGCATTTGTGTACAGTAAACAACCATCTTTTGCAGGAGGAGCTTATACCATCAATTCATCGGTGGCTACAGGAGGAACAAATTTTGCGTCTTTTCAAGCGGCAATAACAGCAATGAATATAGCAGGAATTTGTGGACCAGTAGTATTTAATGTGGCTGCGGGAACCTACACCCAAACTACACCTATTGTTATTCCGCCAATTATTGGAGCGAGCAATGTTAATACCATAACTTTTGATGGAGGAAATGGAAATGCAGCTACCCGTATTATTACTGGAAATATAGCTACTTCAGCTGTAGTTTTTGTTCAGGGTAATTATGTAACATTACGAAATTTAACAGTTTCAAATACGTATGCAACTAATTGTGCAGGTATTGCAATAGTAAGTCCTGCTATAAAATCTAATATTAATAATTGCATTATTACTATTCCTGTTTATAGTTCAACAAGTTATTGTATAGTTACTACAGGTAGTGCAAGTGGGTATTCTGTGGCAGCCGGATCTGTTGACTCATTAAGAATTGATAGCAATGTACTAAACGGAGGATACTATGGAATGTACTTATACGGAAGTTCTACAACGGCAGGTGCATTTGGATTTAATAGAGATTTTAAAATCAGAAACAACACGTTAAATAATCAATACTATTATGGTATTGCGTTATATGGTATTCAAAATGGTTTTGATTTATTATACAATACACTTAATTTAGGATCAACTGCCTATTATGGTTTGTATTTATACTATGGCTATAATCATAATGCAGGTAATGCTCCACATCGCATTATTGGAAATAAGATAAACAACTTTGCCTATAATTATATGTATTATTTTAGCTCATTAACTACTAATCCTGCTCAGGTATATAATAATATGTTTGGTGGTTCTACACAAGCTACTACCAATTATGGTTTATATTGTTATAATAGTGGTTACAATGGGTATTTTCAATTTTATAACAATACGTTTAACTTAAATAATGCAAGTGGAACTGCTTATGGTCTTTATTATTATAATGGTACTGGTGGTGATGCATGGATTAAGAATAATATTTTCTCGATTACATCAGCAGGTGCAAGTTCAGGTTATCCATTGTATTGCTCAACTAATCCTTCTACAGGAAATGTGAACTTTAATGTTTATTACAATGCTTCCAATACAAATTTGGTTTATCGTAATGCTACAACTTATACCCCATCTACTTTTTTAAGTAATACAGCAGGTGGTGATACATCTTATAATGCAAGCCCAGGGTTTATAAATAATGCAACTAATCTGCATGTAATAGATGCGTGTTCGGGTAGAAATGGAGCAACATATTTATTAGCTACAGTTCCAACAGATATTGACGGAACTACACGTACTAAACCAATAGTTGGTGCTCATGAAGCAGCATCATTGGCAAATGATATGTCGGCAACTGTTATTATATCTCCAGTTGCACCAGTTAGTCCGGGTACGGCAACTGTTACAATTAGATTCAAAAACGTAGGTTCAACTCCGGTTTATAATTTCACTGCAAATTATTCATTAAATGGAGCTACACCTGTTTCTCAAACTTGGGCAGGTACTTTAGCTTCATGTACTGATACGGCTATAACCTTTACAACAACTTGTACTTTAGGGGGAACAAACAGCTTTAAATTCTATAGTAGTAATCCTAATAGTTCAGCAGATGCTAATCGTAATAATGATACAATCACATCAATATTATATGCATCAATGTCGGGAGGTACCTATACAATTAATTCATCCTTGCCTACTAGTGGTTCAAACTTCAATAATTTTATTGATGCAACCACAGCATTATCAGCAGGAATAAATGGGCCAATTTTATTTAACGTATCAGCAGGTACATATACTGGGCAAGTAATTATCCCTAATGCTCCTGGTATGTCTGCAACCAATAACGTAACCTTTGAAGGAGGAAATGGAAATGCTGCAACACGTATTATTTCTTATAGTGGTTCATCAGTTCCTGCACTTATTTTTAATAACTGTAAATATGTTAAGGTAAGAAATCTAAGCATTACAAATCCTTATGCAGGTTCTTGTCAAGGTGTTGCTTTTGTTGCAACCTCTGTAGGATTAAATGTAGGAAATACACTTAGTAATTGTATAGTAACGTTACCTAATGCAGGTACATTCACCAGTTATGGAGTGGCAAGTACTGCTGCTGCAAGTGGATATGGTGCTGCTGTGAATACAGTAGATTCATTGAGAATTGACAGTAATAATATCAGCGGATCTTATTACGGACTTTACCTTTATGGAAATAGTACTACTGCAGGTACTTTTGGTTATAACAGAGACTTTAAGATTAGAGGAAATAATATCAATAATATTTATTACTATGCTATGTACTTATATTATATCCAAAGTGGAATAGATGTAATTGGAAATACAATTACCAATATGAATAATGCAGCAGGATACTATGGTATTTACATGTACTATTGTTCAAATCATAATGCAACTAATGCTCCTCATAGAATTATTGGAAATAGTTTGAGTACAATGGCATATAATTATGTTTATTATACTTCAGCTACTCCAAGTAATCCTACCCAGATTGCCAATAACATGGTGTTCAATACCAAGAGCTATTCAACCAATTATGGATTGTATGTG
>JANXRU010000406.1 GCA_025356715.1 Bacteroidota bacterium | reverse complement strand
GTTATTACTCCAGATATAGGAACTAAACTAATATTTGTTGCATTAAAGGCAGCCGTATTTCCAACGCCATTTGCCGCTAAACCAATTGTAGTATTTGAATTTACCCAATTAAAGGTTGTTCCTGTAACACTGCCAGTAAAGGCTGTTGCAGGGACTAAAACACCATTACAGTAGGTTGCACTTGGTATCGCATTTACAGTTGGAATAGGATTTACACTAATTGTATAATTTGTAGGCGTTCCTACACAGCCATTTGCAGAAGGCGTAATACTTATGACGCCTGATATTGGCACAGCTGTTAAATTTGAACTATTAAAGGCTGATACTGTGCCAACGCCTGCTGCAGTGACTAAACCTATTGTAGTATTTGAATTTACCCAATTATACGTTGTATTTAAAACGGAGCCAGTAAAGGTTGTTGCAGGAACAGCAATACCACTGCAGTATGTAGCGCTTGGCACCGCATTAACAGTTGGAATAGGATTGACCAAAACGGTATAATTTGTAGGTAATCCCAAACACGTATTTGCTGAAGGCGTTACAGTAATAACGCCAGATATTGGCCCTGAACCTACATTAGCGGCAGTAAAAGCAGTCGTGTTTCCAGTTCCAGAAGCGCCTAACCCAATCGTTGTATTTGTATTTACCCAACTATAGGTAGTAGCTGTTACGCTTCCGCTAAATGCAGTTGCAGGAACAGCAGACCCATTGCAATACGTTGCACTTGGTACGGCATTTACATTTGGTATAGGATTAACTATGATGTTATAAGATACAGGAGGCCCTACGCATCCATTTGCTGTAGGCGTAACAGAAACGATGGCTGTAACCCCTGATGCACCCGTATTAACACCGAAAAAACCAGGTGTATTACCAGAACCACTTGCTCCAAGTCCAATAGTAGTATTAGTATTAGTCCAACTAAAGGTTGTACCCGCAACGGTACTCGAAAATGCCGAAGCCGCAATAGCCGTATTATGACAAACGGTTATATTGGTAGGAGTAAGCATTGATGGTAATGGATTGACCGTGACTCTTGATAGCGCTGTATCTTTACAACCATTTGAATCGGCATAAGTGACAGTAAAAATGGTTGATGCAGCGGGTGAAACGGAAGCGGTTAAACTATTTCCACCACTTGGAGACCATGTGTAAGAACCAACTCCATTATTTACAGTGGTGGTTAATGCAGCAGCAGTGCCTGCGCAAACAGTTGAGGCATTGGAAGAAACAATAGCATTTGGAAATAAGGATACAGAATACGTTAGAAATGTTTTGCAATTTGTATAAGAGGTTAATTCACAAGTGTATGTAGTAGTAGTTGTTGGGGTTACAACTATTGATTGAGTAGTTATTCCTCCTGGTGTCCATGAATAGGTAAATAAACCAACTGGGGCTGTGAGTACGGTTGATTTTGTTGGGCAAACAACATTAATACCAGTAATAGCAAGCGGATTACAAGTTGCATCAACATAAGCATAGGCAAAATGTCCTCCAACTGTACAATCTCCACTTGTGTACCTAACAGTAACACAAGTTCCAATAAAAGGTGTTAAATCAACTGCTACTGGCGACCAATTTTTATAATACACATCTGTTGTTCCTGGAGCTAATAGAAAACCTGGAATATTTGGCCCACCAGTTACTAAATATTGACCACATAATACGGGGTTACCAAGACAATCAAAAACATCTGTTTTAAAAAACGGCTGTTGAGTTGCTTTATGAGGGACCAGTATGATATTACCTAAAGCGTCTGTGGCTGAAACTTGATTACCAAATATATCCAAACTATCCCCATTTCCTGGAATTAAAGATTGAAGGATAGAATCTGAAAGTGCATTTTGAATAACTACTGCATAATAATAAACAAACAAGGCATTGGAAGCTGTTACTGTAAATTTTTGTTCTATTGAGGCTCCGCAGGCACCAGGTATACCAGAAGGCCCTCGAGGAGTAACTCCAAATGTTCCGTAATCACCAAGTCTTAATGAGTTTGTTGAGCCCACAGGACTAATTAATGGAAAGCCACCATAAGGGTCAACGCCTGCGCCACTTGTTACCAATTGTTGAGAAGGACTAGTGGCATAATAAAAGGGGTTGTATTGGGGGGTAGATGCACCAGTAGCGCCCTGAGTAACACCTCCAGTAGTGCCAACCCAACTACTTGTTGTTCCATTATCATAACCAATATTAGAACAGGCAGGTTCTAAGGGTGCTGCGGGTGGAGTAGTATGGTAACGTATAGAAGCCGTATAATTAAAACAAGTTGCCGATCCATCTGAACCAGCGATATAATTATCAATCATAACATAATAACAAGTGCCTGCTGTAACAGTTACTGATACCGAACTATTAATATAAGTGCCGCCAGTAAATGATGTTGTAAACCAATTAGACCCCCCTGCATTTGGAGTAACACTATAAATAAAAGCTCCAGAAGAGTAACCATATGCATTGGTTAAAAATACATCTATAGTGCCATTAGTTGGTGCACAAAAATAATACAACCAATCTTTCCCACTTGTTGCAATGCCATAAGGACTAAGTGGATTGTAATTATCAACATGACCGCAAGTAGTTCCTGCTGCAGAAAAAGGTAATGTTATAGGTGCTCCAGCCGCAGCTGCCGCATTATCGCCCCCTTGCGCATAATATTTTTGTGGTAAGCAAACTAAAATAAATGACGTAATAATAAAAAGTAAAATAATTCTCATAAGGTTTTGTTTTTAATTAAATCCCCCCAATTTTTTACACGAAAGTAAATCATTAAATTGATTTAACTTTGTAGGCTTTTGGGATTTTAACATAAAAAAATTTTTTAGTTAAATGTAATTAGTGAACTATTCTTTTGATTGAGTAAACTAAAAAAGTGAGTTAAAATTTGGTGTTTTTTTACAAACTATATCCAGTTTTATAATTGCTAGTATAATTTTTTTAGTAGTTCCTTTAAATTTTAACATTTAGTTAATGAAAAAGAAATATATTCAATACATTTATTTACTATTTTTGTTAAGCAAAAGTGAATCTCCTATCAAGGTTTTAGTTTATCGTTCGATAATAAAACAGTTGTAACCACTTAATGTATTTTGTACTCAAAGCGAACACCTTAACGGAGTTTTATTGCATTATGTAATAGAATATAACCGAACCGCTTTAATTAAATTTTTTATAATTTATTTAAATGTTGAAGTGTAAACATAAATTTATTGAATGGAGCTTTTTAGTAAAAGTTTTATTAATTGCAATAATACAATTTTGTTTATTTAACAATAGATTGTTTTCTCAAACGCCATATTTAGTTGATGAGCAATTTAATTCGGGAATTCCTGCAAATTGGACAAATTCAGGTACCACAAATATTAATACTAATTGGGCAAGAAATGCAGATGCTAGGTCTTTTACAGCTCTTGGCAATTCATTAACACTCAATACTAATCTTTCTAGTAATCCAGGTGAAATTTATTTTACTTCAAAAACTCCAGCGGGGTCTTCATTTAGCACATTATTAATTGAAGAGTCAATAAACGGAACAACTTGGACCACTGTTGGTAGTTTTTCTCCAAATGGAACAACCTCTGTTTTTAAAGGCAATTTACTCGCAACAACTAGAAGAGTTAGAATATCATTAAGTGTTTATAATAAAAACATTACATTAGACGATGTAAGAATCACAAAGCAAAATTTTTGTGCTAATCGATCTCCCAATATTGTAGCAATAATAGTTGATGGAGGATGTGATGTATCCGATCAGTGTGAGAATGATAATGAAACCATTATTTTTTTTAATGGGAATCGAAATTTACATTTAGATTCCCTAGAAATTATAATGCCAAATGGAACTAATGCGACTTCAAGCGGATATTCATTTGGCGGAAATGGTTTAGGAAATGGTGTTTCAACATGGACAACTAATTCAACTTATACAAGTTTTTTAAATACAACGGCCGCATGTAGCTCAACTTTGTTTTTTGATGTTCCAGCATCAAGGATAATACCACCAAATGCTCGGGTATATGCCTTTACTGGATTAAATCCCACCGCGGCGTATAATTTTAGTACGGCATGTAATACAGCGCCTGTTTATGTTATATACTCTACAGAAACAGCATGCGCAGGTGCAGCAACTACTAGTTCAGGAAAATATCCTAATGCGGCTTGTCCAGGTGGTTCTCCTGGTTGCGATAGATCGACAGCTATTTTTAATCACGGCTCTGGTTGTAGCGATATTAAAACTTATACAAAAAGTAATGGCGCTACATCAAATGGTTCGATGATATTTTTCAACCCTAGTTCGTCTGTTTTTACTTCTTCTTGTAATAAATTTACCCCTCTTCCAATTGAACTTCTTGATTTCTACGCCACAAAAAACAATAAAGCGAATGATATTTTTTGGAAAGTAGCGCAGGAAGAACATATTTTATATTATACGGTCGAAAAAAGTAATGATGCCGTTCACTTTACTCAGTTGGCAACCGTTTATGCAACTAACGAAATGCAAACAAAGTCTTATTCGGTAGTAGATGATGAGCCATTTAGTGACATAACGTATTATCGTTTATCTACCAAGGAAACGAATGGTTTAACAAAAGATTACACTATTATTTCGGTAGAAGAAAAAGATACAAAATGGCAATACATATACTATAAAACAGAAACTAATTTAGTACTAGAATTTAAAAATTCATTACCAAAAAATAGTACCATTAATTTATATGATTTAAATGGAAAGATTGTTTTAACAGAAAGCATCAATCAGTCAAAAACTGCCATTAATATTCAGCATTTAGCTTCTGGTATTTATTTTGCGCAGTTAGTAACGCCCTATAAAATAGAAAACTTTAAAATAATAAACTTAAACAACAACTAAAATTACGTCCTCATGAAAAATTTTATCATCTCCTCTTTTTTAATTTTATTAAGCCTTACAAGTAAATCACAATGTTTTGAAATAGAAAGTATTTTAGTGGATGCTTGTACTCCTGGTTCATTAACCTGTTCCAATGTTGCAGTAGCAACCTGTAATTGCGAAGGAAAAAATGAAATGGTCCGATTTAAAGTAGGAGCCGTGCCTTTGTCTGTATCTAGCTTAACCATTAACTGGCCTAATAATTCTTATCTTGGTATTAGCCCAGTTACAGCTACAACAACAGGAATTGTAAATGCTTTGAATTCAACTATTGTAGGTTGCGGTTGGTTAAAAGAGCCTGTGGGTGGAGTTTTGAGAGCAAATAACAGAGTCTTGCTTATTACTTCAACTGATTTTTGTTCGGCAGGAAATTCTTTTGCTAATTTGAATGATACCTTAACGGTTATTTTTCAAAACTCAGGGAATTATCAGGGGCATTTTGTAAATTACAGTTCTGTTCCTGGGTTAAGAACGTTATCCATGACTTTTACAACTGTTCCTGGCTGTACGGATGCTGTTACCTATGACAAATCATTATTAGTAAATCAATCTGGGGGCTACGGAGGATCTTCTGCAGCTAACGATGGTTCAACCGTTGAATTTGATCCAGCAGGAACTGCTTCTTATGTTAATCACGGCTGCCAAGCACCATTTGTTCCTTTAACAGTAGATGCAGGAGTAAATAAAGATTTATGCATAGGTAATTCAGCCTTATTTACTGCTACAGTTACTGGAGGCGTTTATAATACGGTATTATGGTCGGGCGGTGCTGGTACATTTTCTTCTCCATCTGCCTTAACAACAAGTTATACTCCCACAGCAGGAGAATCAGGAACTACTATTAAATTATATGTGAGTGTAACGAATAATTGTCCTCCAAAATCAGTAACAACAAAAGATAGTGTTTATATTACTAATCTTCAAATTCCATCAACACCTTCTATTAGTGCAAGTAATGGTTTCTCATTATGTCCATTAGCATCAACTATTTTATCTTATTCTATATCTAATGCTACAGCTACTGGAACTATGAGTACATCTTGGAGTTTGCCAGCAGCTTCTACTTCAACGTATGCAATAGCAGCTCCAGCTGGAACTGTACCTGTAACTTACACCTTAAACCTAACCGATTTTTGTGGAGTTACTACTAAAACAGTTAATGTATATCCATTAGCAAGTCCAAGCGTTACCATAAGTGCACCAACACTTACAGCCTGTGCAGGAAATACTGTGGCAGTAATGGCCACTAGTAATTCAGGAAATTTTAGTTGGAATAACCCATCGGGAGCAACAACTGCATCGGTGGCATTAACTGCTAACACAACAACTACAGGCATTGTAACAACGACTAATACCTGCGGTACAAAAACAGATTCATATACGTTAACCGTAACGCCACAGCCAACGGTAAGTATTTCGCCAACTGCCATTTCTTTATGTTCAGGGCAAAGTGCCATGGTAACGGCAAGTGCTAATACGGCAGTAACGTATACTTGGAGTGGAACTGGTATCACAGGTTTAAATACAAATACCGTGTCATTAAATACAGCTGGAAATTATACAGTCACAGCGTCTAATGTTTGTAATACTTCTACGGCCCAGGTAAATGTTATTGTAAATAGCACTCCATCATTATCTGTTGCATCAACATCTACGTTATTATGCGGAGGAACAACCGCTACATTATCTTTAGCAGGAAGTGTAGGGACATTTTCATGGAGTACAGGAGCAATAACTCCTACTATTGCTGTAGCTTTAGGAGGAACGTATACAGCTACAGTAACAACAGCCAGTTGTGGCTTTACAACAAGTTCGATTGCGCTTTCGGCCTTACCAACACCAACCATATCTGTAACAAATACGTTAGTAACGATTTGTACTGGACAAACAGCTACATTAACAGCTAATAGTAATATTAATAATTATTTATGGAATACTTCAGCAACAACAAATACCATTTCGGTAAATACTGCCGGAATATATACGGTAGGTGTTTTTAATGCTTGTGGTATTGCTACCGAAACCATTAATGTAACATTAAGTGCAACTCCTACATTGAGCGTTAATTCAACTTCGACCGTATTATGTTCTGGAGCAACAGCTACTTTATCTTTAACAGGCAGTGTAGGCACTTATTCATGGAGTAACGGAGATACTTCACCAACCACAACTGTTACATTAGGAGGAGCCTACACCGCAACTGTAACAACAGCCAGTTGTGGTTTTACTACAAGTTCGATTTCACTTTCGGCATTACCAACACCAACGATATCTGTAACAAATACCGCTGTTACTATCTGTACAGGGCAAACAGCCACATTAACAGCTAATAGTAATATTAATAATTATTTATGGAATACTTCAGCGACAACAAATACCATTTCAGTAAATACTGCCGGAACATATACAGTAGGTATTTCTAATGCTTGCGGGTCAGCATCAACGGCTGTTGTAGTAGTATCTTCAGCTACTCCTACTTTAAGTATTAATACTCCATCTTTAAATTTATGTAGTGGGGTAACAGAAACATTAACCTTATCTGGAAGTGCAGGAACGTATTCTTGGAATACTGGGTCAACATCATCATCACTTCCAATTAATATTAGCGGAACTTACATTGCAACTGTTACTACAGCTTCGTGTGGGTCCGCAACATCATCAGTGGTAATTGCAAGTTTACCTAGCGTATCTTTAACTGTGACATCAAATACGGCGATTGTCTGTAATGGCGTTCCTATTGTTTTATCAGCAACAAGTACAGGCACAAATTATAGTTGGCTGCCTTTAGTTGCATCTACTAATACTCTTCAGGTTATAACAGCAGGAGTTTATTCTGTGACCACTTCAAATAGTTGCGGCTCTGCCTTACAAACGGTTACAGTAACAAGCGGAACAACGCCAGCGTTAATAGTTACTCCAATAGCAACAGTGGTTTGCCCTGGAAACACAACGTCTATTGCTGTTACAGGAGGCGCAGGGGTTTATAATTGGTCAGGTACAAGTTCCACAAGTTCTATAGTTACAGTATTTGCTGGTAATTATACAGTATCAAATACGAATGCATGCGGAACAGGAAGCCAAACAATAATAGTTAATACAAGTACTGTAATTGCAGGTTTAAACGGAACTCCCTTAACAGGGACTCAACCACTTACGGTATCATTTAATAATTTATCTGTTGGCGCAACTACATATACATGGAATTATGGAAACGGAATTACAACTAATGGGTTCACTCCAGTTTCACAAACATACACAACTGCTGGCACTTATATCGTTTTATTATCAGTTACTAATGCAAATGGCTGTGCCGATAGTCAATCCATTTTTATTGTGGTTAATAATGAACCAGCCGTTTTAGTGATCCCAAATGTGTTTACACCAAATAACGATAGTATCAATGATGTATTTAAAGTTGCAGCAACAAATATTATTGATTTCTATTGTATAATATTTGACCGATGGGGATTACAATTATATTCTTGGAGCGATGTGAAAGGCGGATGGGATGGTAAAACTGGAGGGAAAGATGCCACCGACGGAACATACTTCTATATGATTAATGCAACTGATATAGATGGTAAAACAATTGAGAAACAAGGAAGCTTTCAATTAATACACTAATCAAAAAATAGTTCAAATTAAAAGGGTGGCCTGATATTTCAAGCCACCCTTTTTTCATAAAATATTACCTTAAAAATTATGCTTGTAGTTTAATAAGCGCAAATACGGAGTAATTAAGCATATCCATATAATTAGCATCTACACCTTCACTCACCATTGTTTGCCCTTTGTTATCTTCGATCTGTTTAACTCTGAATATTTTCATTAAAATTAAGTCTGTTAAAGAACTTACTCTCATATCTCGCCAAGCTTCTCCATAATCGTGGTTTTTATCTTCCATCAATTGTTTAGTTTGAGAAACATATTTATTATACAGCTTTTCTACTTCTTCATAAGGTAACTCAACGCGAGAATCTTCCGCTAAATCAAGTTGGATAAGAGAAATGACGCAATAGTTTATGATGCCAATATATTCTCCTTTGATGTCGTCAACAATTTTTTGAGTTCCTTTTTCTTCAATACTTTTTATACGTTGTGCTTTTATAAAAATCTGATCGGTTAATGATGTTGGCCTTAAATTGCGCCAAGCCGTCCCATAATCTTTCATCTTTTTTAAAAAGAGTTCTTTGCATAATTTAATAGCGGCGTCGTATTGTTGAGATGTATTATTCATTTTTAGTATGTGATAATAAAGACATTTGTTTGATTTAACGACTATCTTTATTTATTATTTTATAATTTTATGAATTGCTAAATTAAAAAAAATGTATAAACCGTATTTAACAAATGGCAAACAATTGAGTTTTGAAAAAGCTCAGGTAATGGCCATTATAAATATAACTCCTGATAGTTTTTATGATGGTGGTAAATTTTCATCTGTTTCGGATATTGTTAAAGATGCAGAAAGAAAAATTGCTGAAGGAGCTTCCATTATTGACGTTGGCGCAGCTTCTTCAAGACCAAAGGCCTCAGCAATAACCGTAAAGGACGAAATTACTCGATTACGAGAACCCTTATTAAAATTAAGAAAGGAATTTCCCTCTATGATTATTTCAGTTGACACCTATTTATCTGAAGTTGCAGAATTTGCTATAGATATGGGTGCTGATTTGATAAATGATATTTCTGGTGGAGAAATGGATGAAAAAATGATAGATGTGATTGCGAAGCATCAAATCGGTTATATTATGATGCATATGCAAGGGACCCCTCAAAATATGCAGCATAATCCATCATATGATAATGTAACACAAGATATTTTCGGATTTTTTGGTGACAAAATAAATCAATTTAAATCGCAAGGCGTAGAAAAGTTAATTATTGATATGGGTTTTGGATTTGGGAAAACAGTCGAGCATAATTATCAATTACTGAAAAATTTAAGTACGTTTGAATCTTTAGGTTACCCTATATTAGCGGGGTTATCACGCAAATCCATGATTAATAAAGTAATTCATACGACGCCAGAAACCGCATTAACCGGAACGATAGTTTTAAATACTTTAGCCTTGCAAAATGGAGCTAAAATTTTGAGGGTACACGACGTAAAAGAAGCAAAGCAAGCGGTTGATTTATATGAGTTTTATAAAAAGGCGTAACGCTATAATTTAATTCATAAAAAAAACCCTTTCACGTTTGTGAAAGGGTTAGATTTTAAATGGTATTATATAACTAAGCTAGTTTTACGTTTACTGCATTTAATCCTTTTTTTCCTTCTTGGATATCAAAAGTAACGGCATCGTTTTCTCTGATTTTGTCGCTTAAACCAGTTACGTGTACAAAGTACTCTTTTCCTGATTCGTCCTCTTTAATGAAACCAAATCCTTTTGTTTCGTTAAAAAATTTTACTGTTCCTGTGCTCATTGTATTGTTTTTAAAAGTTATATAACAAAAATATAAATATTATTTAAATTAAATACAATTTATATGAAATTTAATTCGGCTTGTAGTACTTTTTAGCCTCAGGCATATACGCCTTAAGATCCGCAATACGAGTGGCATCACTTGGGTGTGTGCTCAGTAATTCCATGGGTTTTTGACCTCCGCTAGCAGCTGCCATACGTTCCCAAAAAGTAATTGCTACTTCAGGATTATATCCGCCCATGGCCGCAAAAACAAGTCCCATCTTATCTGCTTCTGTTTCATGACTTCTACTGTATTTTAGCATACCTAATTGAGTCGTTAAACCATAAGCTTGTTGAAATAGCCCTTGAGTCAAAGCTGGCTTTTGTGATAAGGCTGATGATAAAGCCATCCCTCCAAATTGAGCAATCATACCTTGACTCATGCGTTCATTTCCATGGCGAGCAATGGCATGTGCAATTTCGTGCCCCATTACAATCGCTAAACTTGCTTCGTCTTGTGTAACTGGCAAAAGCCCGGTGTATACTACCACTTTTCCACCTGGCATACACCACGCATTTACAACAGCTTCATCAACTACATTAAACTCCCATTTAAACCCATCTAATTGCGAACTTAGGCCTTTGTCGGCATAAAATTTCTCAACAGCTGATTGTATTTTAGCCCCTACATTTTTCACTAAAATGGTTCTTGCATCTGTATCTGCTAGTTTTTTATGTTCAGATAAAAATTTGTCATATTCCGTTAAGCTCATTCCTATCATCTCTGATTCAGGCATTAAATCAAGAGAACGACGACCAGTAATAGCATTTTTTTGACAAGCAAAAAAGGTTGTTCCTAATACAAAGGTTGTTATAATTGTTTTTTTCATGTTTTTAGTTTGTAGTTTTTTTGTTTATCACTTAGTTTAGCCAATTATTAGCTTAATGCGAATATGTGTATTTCATAATGGTAAAGTAGAGATATTAATTGATTTCTGCACTCAATCCTTTTTCTAATAAAGCTTCACAAATAGGTTTTAGTTTATTTAACTCGCCTTGTTTAACGGCACATTTACCAGTGTAATGAACTAATGTAGCGCATTGTTCAGCTTGAAGAACATCGTGATCACAATACTTCATCAAGCACTCTATAACCCATTCAAAGGTGTTGACATCGTCATTAAACAAGATAAGGTTA
Source organism: Bacteroidota bacterium (assembly GCA_025356715.1). The sequence goes on along the minus strand of JANXRU010000406.1, from coordinate 5,541 downwards.
TTTAATTCTTTTTCTTGAGTAATAAGATCTAACTCTAAGAGCTCTTCAGTATCTGTATAATTATTAAAAATCATGGCTACAAAAATAGGCTATTTTTTTGAATGAGAGGGGGCTACTTTATTTTCAGTATAGGTGTAATTGAACACGATTTTTACTTAATTTTGGTATAAAATCCACCCAAATTATGTCAATCAAATCAATTGTTGCTGTGTTCTTAATCACAGTATTATCCTTTGCGGGAATAGCTTACTATTCTTCATCATCTGCAAAAAACAATTCTCAATATATTAACCCTGCTTATAAGGAATATATATCGGCTTACACTGCGGGTTACGTGTCAGTTGAAAGTAAATTATTAATTGTATTGCAACAAGAAACAACTTCTGAAATAGAAATTGGGAAAGAAGTGGATAATACATTATTTGATTTTTCACCCAGTATTGATGGTAAACTAACGTGGATAGATAATAAAACGTTGGAGTTTAAACCGTCAACTAATTTGAACCATAATCAAACATATCAAGCAACATTCCATTTAGGAAAGGTATTAACCGTTAGTTCTGATTTAAAAGAATTTGAATTTGAATTTTCTACTTTGAAACAAGCAATGGAAATAACCGTTGATGAATATAAAGTAGGAGAAGGGAACACATTACAAATTGACGGAACTCTCACGACAGCTGATTTTGCTGATAATTTACTCGTAGAAAAAACAACACTAGCTACTCAAAGTGGCGCATCGTTACCGTTAAAATGGATACACGAGAATTCAACGACCCATCATTTTACTATTGAAAATATTCAAAAAGGAAAAGGTGTTGTTTCTCTTTCCTATAATGGCGAGGCTATTGGAGCTTCTGAAAAAGAGACGCGGGAAATTGCTATCCCGAATGCGGATGAATTTGTGTTATTAAATTCGATGGTAAATAATGAGCCAGATCAATTTATTACAGTTCAATTTTCTGATAAATTAGATCCTAATCAAAACCTGGAAGGCTTGATTTCCATTGCTAATCCTAATGGAACAGCAGTTGTGAATAATGAATACTCTGAATATAACACAGAGAAACTTTCTAAAAAAGAATCAAAGCTTACTTTTTTAATTGAGAATAATTCCATTAAAATATATACTGGAGAGCGATACGTTGATAGTCACGAGTTACTCATTAGCAGCGACATTAAAAATGCTAACGGTAAACATTTAAAAGAAAATATTACTCAAACTGTTATTTTTGAAGATTTAAAACCTAATGCACGATTGGTAGGTAAAGGTGTGATTTTACCTAATTCAAGCGGTTTGATATTTCCGTTTGAAGCCGTTAACTTAAATGCAGTGGATGTAAAAATCACACGCATCTATGAGAATAATATGTTGCAATTTTTGCAAGTCAATAATTTAGATGGCAGCAGTGATTTACGTCGTGTCGGGAAATTAATCATTAAGAAAAAAATTGTATTACAGGCAAATGGAATTCCAACCCGTAATAAATGGAATAAATATTCTATTGACCTGTCATCCTTAATTAAAGCAGAACCCGGAGCATTGTATAATGTTCGTATTAGCTATAATCGTAATTATTCAACTTATAATTGTCAGGGAGATACAAGTACAAATGCTGAAGATACTTATGTAGATGAAGGTGCAAATGACGACGAAGAAAAAGATTGGGATTATTATAACTCGTATGATGATTACTATGACGATTACTATTACTACGATTATTCGGAAAGAAACAATCCTTGTTCACGAGCGTTTTATAACAACAAATCAGTTAACCGAAATATATTAGCCACTAATATTGGCTTAATTGCAAAACGCGGTAATAACGGACAAATCACGGTATTCACATCTGATCTAGTTTCAGCAAAACCTATGTCAAATGTAATTATTGAAGCATACGATTACCAACAACAAAAATTAAAACAAGTTGTCACAAATGGTGATGGTATAGCTATGCTTGATTGCAAAATAAAACCATTTGTATTAATTGCTAAGCGCGGACAAGAACGAACATACATTAAATTAGATGATGGTAGTTCATTGTCTTTAAGTTCGTTTGAAGTAGAAGGGGATGTTGTTCAAAAAGGAATTAAAGGGTTCATCTATGGAGAGCGAGGCGTTTGGAGACCAGGCGACAGTTTATATTTATCATTTATTTTAGAAAATAAAGAAACGCAGTTTCCTGAAAACTATCCGGCCTCTTTAGAGTTAACTAATCCACAAGGACAAATTGTGCAAAAATTAACACGAATTAAACATGTTGATGGGTTTTATAATTTTTCGACTAAGACTGAAAATGCAGCTCCTACAGGTATTTACATGGCTAAAGTAAAAGTAGGAGGAGCGGTGTTTACAAAAAATATCCGTATCGAAACTATTATGCCAAACCGATTAAAAATAAATTTAGAGTATAAAAAAGATAAAATAGTTAGTTCTGATTTAAGCTTAAGCAGTAATCTAAACGTGATGTGGCTACATGGTGCGCCAGGAAAAAATTTAGAAACAAAAATTGATGTATCGCTTTCTCAAATGACTACTGAATTTAAGGGTTACAAAGGATTTGTATTTGATAATCCAGCGCAAAATTTTTATTCTGAAACTCAAACTGTTTTTACCGGAAGAACAGATGAAGTTGGTAATATTCCTATTAATGTTCCTTTGAGTGACACCAAAGACGCGCCTGGTTTTTTACAAGCAAACTTTACCATTCGTGCATTTGAAGATGGTGGTGGTTTTAGCACAGATCGTTTTACAATACCTGTATCTCCCTTTACAAATTACGTGGGTGTAAAAGTGCCTGCTACCAAAGATAATGAGCAGTACCTAGAAAACGGAATGGATCATATAGTTCAAATTGCAACTGTTGATGAGTTTGGAAAAGCAACATCAAGAAATAACATTGAAGTCAAAGTGTATAAATTAGATTGGCGTTGGTGGTGGGATAATTACAATCAGGATTTATCATCATACATCGGAAGTAACTACCACGAGCCGGTTTATAGCGAAACAATTTCTTCTATAAATGGAAAAGCGAATTTCAAATTGAGAGTTAATCATCCCAATTGGGGGCGCTATCTAATTTATGTGAAAGATACAGAAAGCGGACATGCTTCTGGAAAAATAGTGTTTATTGATTGGCCAAGTTGGGCAGGGAAATCACCTAAAGGTAATGAAGGCAGCAATGTATTAACCGTTAATACGGATAAAGAAAAATATAAAGTGGGTGATAAAGCAAAAGTTATTATTCCAACAGCTACTGGTGGTAAGGTTTTAGTGAATATAGAAAATGGTAGTAAAACCTTATCAAGTAAATGGATTGAAACCAAACAAGGCACAACGGAATATGAGTTTACGGTTACCAAAGAAATGACGCCTAACATTTATGTGTTTGTACATTTAATTCAACCACATGCTCAAACCATCAATGATTTACCAATCCGTTTATATGGTGTGGCTTCATTAATGGTGAAAGATGAGCATACGTTTTTAAAACCTAAAATTATAACGGATGCTGTGTGGAAGCCAGAATCGCAAGCCATTGTGAAGGTAAGTGAAAGTGATGGAAAAGAAATGGCGTATACCTTAGCTGTGGTTGACGAAGGCTTGTTAGATATCACACGATTTAAAACACCAAATCCATGGGATATTTTTTATGCGAAAGAAGCACTAGGTGTGAAAACGTGGGACATATACGATAATGTGATTGGTGCTTTTGGTAATGCAATGGCCCGTATGTTATCCATCGGTGGTGACGATGCCGTAAATAATAAACCAGAAAATTCTGCCAAACGTTTTAAGCCAATGGTGCGGTTTGTTGGTCCCTTTCATTTAAAGAAAGGAGAAACAGCGGCTCATAAAATTGATATTCCACAATATGTTGGTTCGGTAAGAATTATGGTTGTTGCAGGTTATCAAGGCGCTTATGGTAATGCAGAAAAAGCAGTTCCTGTTCGTAAGCCGTTAATGATACTCTCTACATTACCACGTGTATTAGGCCCTGGCGAAGAAGTAGATTTGCCTGTAACTGTTTTTGCAATGGAGAAAAAAGTGAAGCAAGCTATTGTAACCGTAACAACAGATAAGATGATTCAACTAGTAAATGGCAATTCGCAAACTATTAAGTTTGATGCGATTGGAGATAAAGTCATTAATTTTAAATTGAAAATTAAAGATATGTTGGGTGTTTCTAAAGTAACAATCACTGCTAAAGGAGCTGGAGAAACAACTTCAGAAACCATTGAAATAGCAGTACGAGCCAATAATCCATTAATGACAGATGCGGACGAGTTTGTGTTAAGTTCATCTAAAAATTTAAATGCAACTTATACACCATTAGGTATTAGTGGAACTAATAAAGCGTATTTAGAATTGTCAACCTTACCAAGCATCAATCTTTCGCAACGATTGGAATACTTGGTTCAATATCCGCATGGATGTGTAGAACAAACAACTTCATCCGTATTTGCAGGATTGTTTTTAAATGATATTACGGATTTAAGTTCTAATCAAAAATCGTTTATTGATAATGCGACGAAGGCTGCCATTAACCATTTAAAAGGCTTCCAAACGAGTAGTGGCGGCTTATCGTATTGGCCTGGATTAAATGATGCAGACGAATGGGGAACAAATTATGCAGGACATTTTTTAATCGAAGCAAAAACTAAAGGCTATACCTTGCCTTATGGATTATTAGATAATTGGAAAAAATATCAAAAAATCAAAGCCCAAAATTTTACCAGTAATAAAAATACAAGTTATTACGGAGAAGATTTAACACAAGCATACAGGCTTTATACCTTAGCATTGGCAGGAGTTCCGGAGTTAGGGGCAATGAATCGTTTGAAAGAAAATGCAAAATTATCTAACGAAAGTAAATGGCGTTTAGCCGCTGCTTATGCGTTAGTGGGACAATTAGATGTAGCTAAAAAAATGGTATACCAAATGCCATCAACACCTAAAGCATACCAAGATTATTATTACACATACGGTAGTAGCGAACGTGATGAAGCTATGATTTTAGAAACGATGATTTTATTAAAAGATAATAATAACGCCTTTTTAAAAGTAAAAGTCTTAGCTACTAAATTAGGTAATAATGAATACTGGTTTAGTACACAGTCTACAGCCTACTGTTTAATGGCTATTAGCAAGTATGCTAAATTAAGCGGCGACAACTCTAATTTAAACGCTGAGGTTAAAATTGGTAATGAAACTATTTCTGTTTCTGATTTCTCAAAAACAAAATTCAAAATATTAGAATTTAAAAATTCAAATTCATCAGCCAACATCAAAGTGAATGTAAAAGGAAATGGGACATTGTTTGCGCGTATTGTAAAACAAGGTGTTCCGAAGGCAGGTAATGAAGTAGATAAATTTTCTAATTTGGAAGTGTTAGTAAATTACAAAACATTAAATGGGGCTGCAGTTGATGTTTCTAACTTAGAACAAGGTACTGATTTTATGGCGGAGGTTACCATTAAAAATCCTGGTGTAAGAGGCATGTATCATAATTTGGCTTTATCACAGATATTTGCGAGTGG
>JANXRU010000382.1 GCA_025356715.1 Bacteroidota bacterium | reverse complement strand
AACTACCTTTATTATTAACGAAAAAGGCATTATTAAACATATCATTACAGATGTAATAACTAAAGAGCACGCGCATCAAATTATGGCCTTAAATTAACCGTCATTTACTGAAATAAAAAAGGAAACCTTAGTGGTTTCCTTTTTTATTTCAGTAAATGACAGTTAATTTAAGGCCATAATTTGATGCGCGTGCTCTTTAGTTTTTACATCTGTAATGATATGTTTAATAATGCCTTTTTCGTTAATAATAAAGGTAGTTCGAATAATTCCGTCATAAATTTTCCCCATAAATTTTTTGGTCCCCCATACATCAAATGCTTTAATAATTTTCATATCAATGTCAGCTAAAAGCGAAAATGGGAGATCGTATTTATCAGCAAACTTTTTATGTTTGATTTCATCATCAGCGCTTACTCCTAATACAACATAATTTTGTTTTGTAAAATAGGCGTGTTCATCTCTTAAACTACAGGCTTCCATTGTACAGCCAGGAGTGCTATCTTTAGGGTAAAAATATAGAACAATTGTTTTTCCTTTAAAATCTGAAGATGAAATTGTTTGACCATTTTGGTCTTTTGCTTTAAATATAGGTGCTTTATCGCCAGTTTTTAATTTTGTACTGTGCGTAATAAATTTAGATGACTTTACTATTTCTTTTGCTTTAGATGGAGATTTTTTAATTCCTAGGGTTACTAATTTTTCTGCGATTTCTTTTTTTGCCATACTTTCTTTTTTATTGAGTAACGGTTGAGGTTTGTTTTTGTTTACAAAATTCTGTTTAAAATAATAACACCATTCTGTTAATGGACAAGTATCACATTTTGGTGAACGGGCTAAGCAAGTGTATCTCCCATGTAAAATGAGCCAATGGTGGGCCGTTGCAACATGTTCTTTTGGTATGTGTTTGATTAATTGTAATTCACTTTGCAAGGGATTTTTGGCTTTGGTTAGGCCAATTCTGTTTGATACTCTAAAAACATGGGTATCAACTGCCATCGCTGGTTTATCATAAATAACGGAAGCTACAACATTGGCTGTTTTCCTGCCAACTCCAGGAAGTTTAATGAGTTGTTCCATTTCGCTGGGGACAATGCCATTAAAATCATGTAAGAGCATTTGAGCCATGCCTACTAAATGTTTGGCTTTGTTATTGGGATAGCTTACGCTTCTGATATAATTAAAAATAGTGTCGGAATTCGATGCGGCAAGGGTTTCAACATCAGGAAAATCTCTAAATAATTTAGGAGTAACTTTATTAATACGTACATCAGTGCATTGAGCGGAAAGAATAACTGCAACAATTAATTCATAAGGATTATTGTATTTAAGTTCAGTTTCAGCAATAGGGACATTGGTTTTAAAATAGCTGATAACACCTTCGTAACGTTCTTTTAAAGTCATCCGAATTATGCTTTTTTTACTTTAGCTTCCTTAATACCCATTTTTTTCATAGCGCGTCTTTGCTGTCTTTTAAAGTCCCTTTTCATTTTACGAGTCCCTTTTTTGTCTTCAGCAGCAGCTACTGCACTTGGTTTATCTTTACTTTTCTTATCTAAATATGGGTTAAAAGCCTGTCGATTTTTACGTCTATGTAGCGACTTTCTCCACATTCTTTTTCTTTCTTTACTTTCGGCATATTGTGCTTTTATAGGCAAATATGCTGTAAATAAAAATAGTAATAATATAGAAATACGTTTTATCATACTCACAAATAACGGTTTTTATTAAAATAGTGACACGATTTATAACATTATTTACTAACAACTAATTAATAGTATTTCCTTTTGGAGATTACAGCATTAGTCGTAAATTTGTTAGATAACATTCGTAAAAAATGGCTACAAAAGACTGGACTAAAGAAGAAATTTTAGAGGTGTATAATACACCGTTAATGGAATTAATATACAATGCAGCAGAAGTTCATAAACAAAATCATACTGTTGGAGAGGTTCAAGTGAGCTCTTTATTGTCAATTAAGACTGGCGGTTGCCCTGAAGATTGCTCATATTGCCCGCAAGCAGCTCGTTATCATACGGAAGTAAAGGTTCATAAATTAATGAGTGTGCCCGAAGTGGACGAAGCTGCAAATAATGCAAAAGCAGGTGGAGCAAGTAGAATGTGCTTAGGTGCTGCTTGGCGCGAAGTACGTGACAATAAAGATTTTGATACCGTGTTAGATATGGTGAAAACCATTAATAGTAAAGGTTTAGAAGTATGCGCTACTTTAGGAATGGTTACCGAAGATCAAGCTAAACGATTGGCAGAAGCTGGATTATACGCATACAATCATAATATAGATACCAGCGAAGAAAATTACGAAAATATTATTTCTACCCGTACGTTCGAAGATAGAATTGGTACTATTAAAAATGTGCGTAAAGCAGGATTAACAGTATGTTCTGGTGGAATTATTGGAATGGGGGAAAAAGTAGAAGATAGAGTTGGGATGTTATACACATTAAGTTTATTGCGTCCTCAACCGGAATCGGTTCCTATTAATGCATTAGTAGCTGTAGAAGGAACGCCAATGGAAAATCAACCTCCAGTGCCAATTTGGGATATGGTTCGTATGATTGCAACGGCTCGAATTGTATTACCACGAACAGCGGTTCGTTTATCAGCTGGCCGCTTGAGCATGAGTATGGAAGGGCAAGCTTTATGTTTTATGGCTGGTGCTAATTCTATTTTTGCCGGCGAAAAATTATTAACCACTCCAAATCCTCTATATAATCAGGATATGGAAATGTTTAAAATATTAGGTTTATCAAACAAGCAGGCGTTTGTAGATAAATTGAAGAAAGAAGAATTAGTTTAAGTTTTAAATTATTTTGAATAAAAATAATAAATCACAACTTTTTCCTGCATTTTTAACAGATGCTCTTAATAAAAGAACTGTTGAAAATAGTTTAAGAATATTAAAAACAGATTATCCTCTTATTGATTTTTCAAGTAATGATTATTTAGGGTTTTCAACTTTAGGTTTATTACAAAAAGAAATTCAAACCCTTCACCCTTCATTTAAAACAGGCTCTTCAGGCTCACGTTTAATTTCTGGAAACTCTAAATTGTTTCAAGAAATAGAAGATGATATCGCCAAATTTCATCATTCAGAATCTGCTTTGATTTTTAATTCGGGGTACGATGCAAATATAGGTTTGCTATCTTCTGTTCCTCAAAAAGGAGATTTAATTTTAAGTGATGAGTTGATTCATGCGTCATTAATCGACGGTATTAGGTTAAGTTATGCGACTCACTATAAATTTAAACATAATTCGGTTGAGGCTTTGGAATCTTTATTAGAAAGGTATAAGGAGAATTTTAAAGAGATTTATATTGTTGTAGAAAGTGTTTATTCCATGGATGGAGATTGTTCTCCTTTAAAAGCTTATGTTGAATTATGCAATAAATATAAGGCTCACTTAATTGTGGATGAAGCGCATGCTATTGGCTTTTTTGGAACTAAAGGAAAAGGTTTATGTAATGAATTACATATTGAGAATGATTGTTTTGCTCGTATTTATACATATGGTAAAGCAATGGGCTGTCATGGTGCATCCGTTGTTGGGAGTGAGGTGTTGAAAAATTATTTAATCAATTTTTCTCGTTCCTTTATTTATACTACTGCAATGCCCGAACATAGTTTATTGGCTATTAAAGCCGCTTATCAATTATTAGAGAATACCAAGCAAATTGAATTATTACAGAATACCATTTCTTATTTTAATTCGAAGTTAAATTTTTCTAATTCGTTTATACAAAGTACGAGTGCTATCCATTGCAAAATTACTTCCGGAAACAAGCAAGTACAATTAGTAGAAGAAACTTGTTGGGATAAAAACTTGTTTGTGAAATCTATCAAAAGCCCAACTGTTAAAGAAGGATTAGAACGTATTCGTGTTTGTTTACATGCCTATAATACCACAAACCAAATTGATTTACTGCTTGGTTTATTAGGATAATAAGATTAATATATCCTTTGTAAAATCACTATTTATAAATACATTTATACCTCAAAAAAATATTATTATGACAAAGATTAAATTTGGAACAGACGGTTGGAGAGCTATTATAGCAAAAGATTTTACAGTAGAAAATGTGGCTCGTGTAACTGAAGCTACTTCAATATGGTTAAAGAAAAATTTTGAAAACCCAAGTGCTGTTGTAGGTCACGATTGTCGTTTTGCAGGCGAATTATTTGCAGAAACAACAGCTAAAGTATTTATTGCCAATGGCATTAAAGTGTTTTTAGCAAAAGACTTCGTATCAACTCCCATGATTTCTTTAGGTGCATTAAAGCTTGGCGCTTCGTTAGGTATTATTATTACGGCTAGTCATAATCCACCATCTTATAATGGTTATAAATTAAAAGGACATTATGGCGGACCATTAATTCCTGAAAAAATTCAAGAAATTGAAGATATGATTGCAGATAGGTATACTTTAGATTTGGATAGCGTTAGCTTGAAAGATGCTGAATCTAAAGGCTTATTAGAATATACAAATTTAGAGGATATGTATGTAAAACATGTTGAAGCTTCTTTTGATATTAAAGCTATCAAAAATTCTAATATGAAATTGGCATACGACAGTATGTTTGGTGCTGGTAAAAATGTGATGAAACGATTATTTCCTGAAATTATTCATTTACATGATGATGATAATCCAGGATTTCATGGGCAAGCACCAGAGCCAATTCACAAAAACTTATTGGAATTTAGTAATTTGATTAAAAAGGATGGGAAAATAAATTGTGGTTTATGTACCGACGGAGATGCTGATAGAATTGGACTTTACGATAGTAAAGGAAATTTTGTTGATTCTCATCACATTATATTGTTGCTAATAAAATATTTAGTTGAAGAAAAAAAATATGGAGGAAAAATTGTTGCCGCATTTTCTGTAACGCCACGCATTCACAAATTAGCTAAATTATATAATTTGCCAATTATGATTACTCAAATTGGATTTAAACATATTGCTGGTTATATGATTACCGAAGATGTGATTATGGGCGGAGAAGAAAGCGGTGGTATAGCAATTAAAGGCCACATTCCTGAACGCGATGGGATTTGGATGGGTTTGACTATTTGGGAATACATGGCTAAATCTGGAAAAACCTTAGAGCAATTGATAGAGGATTTGTATGAAATTACGGGAGCTTTTGTTTATGAGCGTAATGATTTACACTTAGACGAAGCCATTAAACAAAAAGTAATTAAAGGTTGTAAAGATGATATCTATAAATCTTTTGGGTCATATAAAGTAGAGCGTTTAGAAACGATTGATGGTTGGAAATATCATTTTGAAAATGAACAATGGATTATGATACGCGCTAGCGGAACAGAGCCTGTATTGCGTATTTATGCCGAAAGCAATACAATTGAGAATACTAGAAAATTGCTAAAAGCAGTTCAAGAAACGTTATTGAGTTAAAATATAGTTTTAAAATTTAAGAATGTCCAATGAATTAGATTTCGTTGGACATTTCTTGTAATACACGGTATGATTTAATTTCGTGTAAACCTGGTAATTGCATTTTATAATAATGTACGATGCAATCTAATAAAGCAAGCCTCTCTGGCCTGGATATTTTTTTTTGATTTGTTATTGAATAAGAAAATAAGTCTGAAAATAAACCAGATTGCCAACTATCAAAACCCATAGGGAAACTTTTAGTTGACGCATCAAATTTCCCTTCTAACGTATCAAAATAAGGAGATTGATTACTGTAATTATTTGTTGGATAAAAACCTAAATGTTTTGTTAACTCCATTAAAAAATAAATATGCGTTTCTGAATAATTATTTTCGATTTTATCTAACCATTGATATGTGTGACAAATAAGATGAAATAAATCATCATTTGGAGTTTGTTCCTTAATGCATTTGTACAGCATTTCATTTAAAAATTGAGCCATACATAATTTATTAAAATTAGTTTGTAAATCTGTATAAACAAACAAACATTTTATTTCTGACACCTGTTGAATGTCTTTATTTTCTTTTAATGACACTACAAATTCTATTTGAGTGAGAGGTTGTATAACACCTGCTTTTATTTTTGATTTAGGTGTATTTCCAATATGAATGTTTGCGGAAATTAATCCAAAATTTTTGGTGTAAATTTTAGAAATAATGCGTTTGTCGGCATATTTTATATTATGCAAAACAATGCCTTGTGTAGTGTAGAGCATTTTATTAGTTAATTACTAATAGCTTGGTGGTTCCTGACTTCTCACCGTTTGCTGAAGAACAATTTATTAAATACACGCCACTTGAAACTCTAGAGCCACTTATCGTTTGTAAACTCCATTCAATTTGTCCGCCTTGTGATTTTGTTTCCCACACTAAGTTTCCGGCAACATCCGTGATTTTGACAATTGCTTCATCTATTAATCCAGTGATGTAAATTGGGTCGCTATATCCTGGTCGAATTGGATTAGGAAAAGCATGTACGTTACTGAAATCTTCAAATCCTTTAATAATTGACGATCTATATGATTGAACACCTATTTCATTGGCAATAAATACATCTCCTGTAATTTCATCAATGGCAAGCGATCTAATTGAATTTGAATACAATGGACTATTTTCAAAAGTAAAATGATGAATTTGAGTTTGACCATCAGCTGATAGGCAGTATAAACCTGACGTTTCTGTTCCTACCCATTTTCGATTTGCACCATCTACTGCTATGGCAGTAACTTTATCATCTCCAAGTAATACAGCAACATGACCATCTTGCTCTATTAATATTTGTTGACTATCCCAATTACTGTTTGTAAATACATTTTCAGGATTATAAAAAACGGTAATACCTTTTTGTGTACCAACCCATATTTTCCCATCCAAATCTTCACAAATCGAAAAAATATCTACTGAAGGTAATAAACCTTGCCCTTTTGCTGTTGTTATTAGCTTTGTGTTTGATGTATTTGGCGCAGAAAGACCATTAGCGTCATTGTAAACCATTAATCCAACACCTCTAGCCATAATAACCCAAGCTTGGCCATATTTATTAAATATAACTTTTGATAACGTTCCTGCAGGTATTGTTTGGGAAAAATCAAGTAACGCCCATGTATTATTTTTTCTTCGAACTTGAATTAATTTAGAGCTGTTTGTTACTAAGTTCCAAAGATTAGAATTTTTATCAAAACTGATTCCTGTAATAAATAACGGACCCGTTCCCTGATATCCAACCAAAGGACTATTTGTTTCAGTAATAACACTAACTAATTGATAATTTTTTAATTCAACTACTCCTGAACTAATAGTAGCGTAACAAATGTGACTTTTATCATTAGGGTCAATAGTTACACAATTTATATCTTGTATATATGGAACAATATTTTCTAATGATTTCCATTCATTATTATAATATAAACTTGGTGGGGTTCCGTTAAATTGATTTGAATATGTATCACCTAAATTAACGGGAGCTAAGGCAATGTTTCCATCTTTAATTGCCATGTCATTAGCGAAATTTGCTGAAGGGCCATTTACCAATAATGTTTTTTTGTTAAAATTCCCTTTTACATCTATTAATCCTAAAGTATTATCAGCCACCCAACATTGATTCATGTTTTCGTAATATATATCATTTGTATTTTGAGTAATGTAATTATTTTCTGTGCCATTAGCTTGATAATCTGAAGTGCCACCTAAGTCGGTAATGAGTATAACATTACTCGCTGAAGTAATAGCTAGTTTTTTTATA
>JANXRU010000368.1 GCA_025356715.1 Bacteroidota bacterium | reverse complement strand
TTAAATTACGTTTTAATGTAAATTTGAATACAATACAGATGACGCATGCGGTTTTCATTTTATTTATATGTCACCCTGAACTTGTTTCAGGGTCTCTAATTGCAAGATGCTGAAACAAGTTCAGCATGACTAAACATTATCATAAACCGATTAAGTTTTTTAAATACGTTAGCAAAGGGGTAGGGGGGGTAAGGCCTTTAAAACCGCTCCTTCCAATCCATTAAATCCCTTATTACCACTGAAGCGCAGGTCATACCAAATACCGCAGGGATATATGAAATTGTACCATAAGCCGATTTTTTAAAATTACTTCCATCCGTTGTCATGATCGAATTTTTATCAGGCAACTCTGTAGAAAATACTGCTTTTACTCCATGTTTAATGCCAACATATTTTAAGCGCTTACGCAGATAGTAAGCCATCGGGCAATTATGTGTTTTAGAAATATCAACCACTTTTAATTGTGTGGGATCCATTTTACCGCCAGCTCCCATCGATGATACAATGCGATGCCCCATTTCTAAGGCTGTTTTGATTAGATGCACTTTTGGAGAAATGCTATCAATGGCATCAATCACATAATCAAAAGGATTTTTTAAAAGCGTAATAATCATTTCAGGATCTTGAAATTCAGAAATGACATTTAATTTAACCTGTGGATTAATATCTAATAAACGTTCTTTCATTAATTGAGCTTTGCTTTGCCCGTGTGTGGATGATAGAGCTTGCAATTGTCGGTTACGATTAGTAGGATCAACTATATCACCATCCACAATGGTCATTTCTCCAATACCAGCTCGGCAAATAGCTTCTGCGGCATAAGAGCCAACACCTCCTAATCCCACGATAAGGATATGAGCTTGTTGTAATTTATTAATTCCGTCATCGCCAACCAATAGGCGTGTGCGTTGCATCCAATGATTATCTGCTGTTTGTGTCATAAAATAGAAGTTCGAAATTACGGTTAATTTTTTCTTTCAATACATCAAGTTCCATATTTAATTTTAAGGCAAAGGCTTCATACACTTCCTGTATCAATAAATGTGGGTCATTATCTGTTTCAAAAAACAATTTGTTGAGAGGTAACGATTGTATATCAAAATCTGATTTTAATATAATTTGGTGATGTAAGGATAGATAGAATCCCTTATCAATTAATTGCTGGGCAAGATGTTCGGATTTATTAAATCCATGTATAATTAGTGGAATCTTTGTAAAATAAGGATTACAAATTTCGATTAATTCATCAAATGCCTTTACACAATGGATAATAACAGGCTTTTTATATTTAATAGCTAATTGTAATTGTGTTTCAAATAGTTGTTTTTGAGTATCTAAAGGCGTTGATTTTAATTTATCTAAGCCACATTCTCCAATAGCTAAACAATTAGAATGAGTAATTAATTTTTCAAGATCTTTTAAATATAATGGACTTAATAATTCAATATCCCAAGGATGAATCCCTATTGAAAAAAGAGTGGATGTATTTAACTCTTGATGATACCCAAAACGGTTATTTAATATAAATATACTGTTATCAATGTGAAGAGAGTGAGTATGAAGGTTTATAAAGCGCATTTGGCAGGATAAAAGTCAAATTTAACCAAAGAAAAATTATTTTAGCTTGGTTCTTTGTAAATAAATAAAAAGTCCTATATTTGCGCTCCACTTTTTAGCCTCTGGTTGCATGGTGCATCGAATGCCAAAAATGTAAATTATTAAAATAAGAAACAATGAGTTTATTATTAGATTATGTAAAGAAACAATTAAGCACATCAGTTGCTCATCCTAGTTTCAAAGCTGGTGATACTATTACAGTTCACTATAAAATTAAAGAGGGAGATAAAGAACGTATTCAGCAATTTTCTGGAGTAGTTATTCAACGTAAAAACGAGCCTGCTACAGCATCTTTTACAGTTCGTAAAATTTCTAACGGAGTAGGTGTAGAGCGTATTTTCCCTGTATCATCTCCATTTATTGATAAAATCGAGGTAAATAAAGTTGGTATTGTTCGTAGAGCAAAATTATACTATATCCGTACACGTACTGGTAAAGCAGCTCGTATCCGCGAAAAATTGGTTAAAAAAACAACTACTAAATAAGATAGTTTTACTATATATAAAAACCCTTTTGCAATTTGTGAAAGGGTTTTTTTTCGTTTAAATTGTTTTAATCACGTTAACTAAAGTTTTTAGACCTTAAATGTTTATTAAATTTAGTTCGATGTAACTTTTTCTTAGTAATGCGTGTATAACTTAGCACAAAACAAAACTATGTCCGAGTTAGACCTTATATCGGCTTGCATTAAAAATGATAAAATTGCAAAACAGCAGTTTTTCGAAAGGTATTATAGTTCTCTTGCTTATACTGCCCTCCGGTATTCTAAAAATAAAGCTCAAGCAGAGGCAGGTGTTCTTTTAGGATTTTCTTTAATTTTTTCACAGTTACCAGTTTTCAAATCCCAGCAGAAATTAACGTTAGATGAATTTGTGAATAATAAATTTATCTCTCATATGGTTTCTTATATCAAAAGTATCAGAAATGAATATTATGTGGCAAGTACTATCAAAGCAGTAGAAACAACGGATCATTCGTATGATTTGTTTTTAGATAGTAAATATATTGATGTAAGAAATGCTAATGAAGATACTGTTTTAAAATCTATACAGGAATTAGTACCATCACAACGTTTGGTTTTTAATTTAAATATCATTGATGGATATTCACTGGCTGATACTTCCGAAATGCTTGAAACTAGTGAACAAACGATTAAAGCTAATTTAGAAAAAGCTCGATTTAATTTACAAAAAGCTATTGAAAATAACTTAAAATTAAGTAACGATGAGCAGCCAGTTTAATTATGAATTAGATGAGCGTCAAATAAGAATTTTGATGCAAAATGCAGAATTGAGTTACGATGAAAGTGCTTGGATAAAATTTCAAGCTACACCTTCTGTAGAGCAACGTCAGTCCATTGCCATTCCTTTACCCAAGGTCAATTTCGGAATAAGCCGTTCAGTTATTGTCCCTATATTTTTTGTTTTAATGATTGGTGGCCTTTCTTCACTTCTGTTTAGTTTCGTAGATTTTAAGAAAAAAGATGAAGTTATTAAAGAAATTCCCTACATAGCACCAGTTATTCCCAAAAAAATCATAATCCCACCTGTTTCTGTCAAAAAAAATATAGCAGTAGTTAGCTCCCAAACAGACTCATTAATTTCTGTAAATACGGCAACGGTTACTCAAGTTAATGAAACGCCAACGGTAGCCTTAGTTGTTGAGAAAACGCCTATAGTGATTGAGCCTGTTAAATCCGAAGAAAAAGTTACTGCTAGTAAAGAAAAGAAAGAAACGTTTATAGTAAAAAAAGTAGATACTGAGATTGCTCAACCTGTTGCTAAAAAGAAAAAGAAAAGAAGAAAACAAATAACCGAAGAATTACCTACTATTAATGCATCTACTACAAATTTGAATGAAGGTTCAAAAGAACCAGACTTAGATATTAAATAAGGTTGGTTATTCTATTGCTGATAAAATCATTTCTTTAATTGTATAGTATTGTTTCATTTTAAGTGTTTTTTCTCGACGCCAACCACTTGAAATATTTATATTAAATTGTTCAGCAACTTCTTTATAACTGTTATTGTTTAAAAAAGCTCTAACGTATATAAAATCGTTTTTTTTCCAAGCATCTAGATAATCCTCATAAATATAAAATAGGTTATTTAGGTTTAAACTTTGTTTTTCGTCATTGGTAACGATCAAAAAACGGCTTTCTGTTTTTTTAATTAATTTTAATCTTTCTCGCGCATCAATTAGTCCGAAACCGAGTCGTTCGTATGCCATCTGCTTACTTTGAAGTGTTTCAATAGTGTCATGATATAGTACGAGCTTTAGCTTGAAATCAAAATTATGTTCGATTAAGCATTCCTCAATATCAAAAATTAATTCAAGACTACCTTGCAAGTTATTGGTAATACCTTGAAATTCATCAGTCATTACCATATTTAAAGGAGTAATGAGGGTTTTTTTATGAATTTTATTGATGACTGAAATAACATTTTTCAAATCTTGATTTGTACTTTCTTTGCTAGTTTTACTAGCAAATTTAACATCAGACATTAAAATAAAATGTTCCATTTATTGTTTTTGGTTATATTTACAAGTATTAACAAACGAATGAGTCTATTAAAATTATTAGGTTAGAATAGATTATATTTTTGTGCTATTTACGCAAAAGTATAAAATATATTTAAAAAAGTAGATAATAAGTTTGCAACTCCCGAATTTTAACTTACATTTGCACCCCTTATTGGAAAAAAATTAAAAATTTAAGAAGTGGACGCATTAAGTTACAAAACCAAATTTGTCAATAAAGCCAACTCGGAAAAAGAGTGGTTGTTAGTTGACGCAGAAAACGAAGTAGTAGGTCGATTGGCCTCTAAATTAGCGTATATGATACGTGGTAAGCATAAAACAAACTATACGCCTCACACGGATTGTGGTGCTAATATCGTTGTAATTAATGCTGCTAAGGTTCGTTTTACAGGAGCTAAAATGGATGATAAAGAATATGTTCGTTACACAGGTCATCCTGGTGGACAACGTTTCGCTACGCCAAAAGAAATGTTAGCTAAAAAACCAACTGAGGTTATAATGCATGCTGTGCATGGTATGTTACCAAAGGGTCGTTTAGGAAGAACATTAAATACAAATTTATTTGTATTTGCAGGTGCAGAACACGATCATGCAGCTCAACAACCAACTAAAGTAGATTTAACAACAATTATTGCATAATTAAATGGAAGTAATTAACACATCAGGTCGCAGAAAATGCTCGGTAGCACGTGCTTATGTATCTTCAGGTACAGGATTAATCACTATCAATAAAAGAGATTATAAAGAATATTTTAAAACCCCTACGTTACAGTATTATGTTTTACAATCATTAAACAACGCAAAATCTGTTGGTTTATATGATGTAAAGGTTAATGTAAATGGTGGTGGAACTACAGGACAAGCTCAAGCAGAGCGTTTAGCAATTGCAAAAGCTTTAGTAGAAATAAACCCAGAATTGAAAAAAGAATTACGTGCAGAAGGATTAGTAACTCGTGATCCACGTATGGTTGAACGTAAGAAATTCGGTCAAAAGAAAGCTCGTGCTCGTTTCCAATTCAGCAAACGTTAATATTCAGTAATACTAGAAAACAAACTCATGTCAAATACAAAATTCAACGATTTATTAGAAGCAGGCGCTCATTTTGGCCACTTGAAAAGAAAATGGAATCCAGCAATGGCTCCTTATATTTATGCCGAAAAAAATGGTATTCATATTATTGACTTAAACAAAACAGTTGCTAAAATTGATGAAGCTTCAGCTGCATTGAAACAAATTGCTCGTTCTGGTAAAAAAATATTATTTGTAGCTACTAAAAAGCAAGCAAAAGATATCGTAGCTGAAAAAGTAAAAGCTATTAATATGCCTTATGTTACTGAGCGTTGGCCAGGTGGTATGTTGACAAATTTCGCAACTATCCGTAAGGCGGTTCGTAAAATGTCTCAAATTGATAAAATGGCTACAGATGGAACTTTTGATAATATTTCTAAAAAAGAAAAATTACAAATTTCTCGTGAGCGTGCAAAATTAGAAACTAACTTAGGTTCAGTAGTTGATTTAACTCGTTTGCCTTCAGCTTTATTTATTGTTGATATTACAAAAGAACATATCGCCGTTGCAGAAGCAAAACGTTTAAACATCCCTATGTTTGCAATTGTTGATACAAACTCTAACCCTAATTTTGTTGATTATGCTATTCCAGCTAACGATGATGCTTCAACATCAGTTGCTTATATTATTGATTTAATGTGTAAATCAATTACTGAAGGATTAGGTGAGCGTAAAATGGATAAAGAAGCAGGTGTAGTTGAAGAAAAAGAAGGATACAGTTCTAAAGAAGAAGCAGAAGAATTAGCAGAAGGTCTAAATGTAAAAGGTGCTAAATCTGATGATGAATCAGGTGCTCGTAAACCAACGGCTCGTAAAAGAACAACAGCGAAAAAATAATTTTTCTCTACTATAAGTTTAACGGCCGTTCCTTTTTAGGAAAGGCCGTTTTTTTTAAACACGTATTAATAACAAAAATTAAAAATAAATAAAATGGCAATAACAGCACAAGAAGTAAACAAATTACGCCAACAAACCGGAGCAGGTATGATGGATTGCAAAAAAGCATTAGAAGAAAATAATGGCGATTTTGAACAAGCAGTTGATTATTTGCGTAAAAAAGGCGCAAAAGTAGCAGCTAATCGTGGAGATAGAGATTCTAAAGAAGGAGTAGTTTTAGCTAAAACGACAGCTGATGGGAAAAGAGGTATTTTAATTTGGGTTAATTGTGAAACGGATTTCGTTGCAATTAATGCTGATTTTATCGCTTTTGCAGATTCTATTGCTACTATCGCATTAGAAAAAAATGCTAAAACAAAAGAAGAGATTTTAACATTACCATATAACAACGACATTACCGTTGGTGATAAATTTATGGAACAAGTTGGTAAAATTGGAGAGAAAATTGAAATAGGGTATTTTGAAGTAATTACTGCTGAAAAAGTAGCTGCTTATATTCATCCAGGTAATCGCGTTTCTGTAATTGTTGGTTTTAACCAAGCAGTAGCAGATGAAGTTGGACGTAATATCGCTATGCAAGCAGCAGCAATGGCTCCTGTGGCTTTAGATAAAGAAGGAGTTACTCCAGAAATGTTAGAAAGAGAATTAGAAATAGCTCGCGAAGTTATTCGTGCTGAAGGTAAACCAGAAGATATGGTTGAGAAAATTGCTCAAGGTAAAATCGCGAAATTCTATAAAGAATCTACGTTATTAAATCAAGAATATATTAAAGACAATAAATTAAATGTAGCTCAATACTTACAAAGTGTTGAAAAAGGCCTAACGGCAACAGCATTTAAGCGTTACGCATTGTCTTAGTTTTTATTAAAATCCCGATTTATTCGGGATTTTTTTTGTCCATTTTTTTATAAAAATCAACATTCAATTATTAAATAGATTTAAAAGTTCAAAAATATGAAATACAAACGTATCCTACTTAAATTATCTGGCGAAGCCTTAATGGGAAATAAAGGTTTTGGAATAGATCAGGTTCGCTTAATGGAATACGCTGCCGAAATTAAATCGGCTTACGATGCAGGTTGCCAAGTTGCTATTGTTATTGGCGGTGGTAATATATTTAGAGGTATACAAGCTGAAAAAGGCGGAATGGATCGCGTACATGGCGACTATATGGGCATGTTAGCGACGGTGATTAATTCTATGGCAATACAATCGGCCTTAGAAGGATTGGGTGTACAAACACGCTTACAAAGCGCTATTAAGATGGAACAAATTTGCGAAC
>JANXRU010000359.1 GCA_025356715.1 Bacteroidota bacterium | reverse complement strand
GATGCTGCTTTATGGGATAAAATTTATGATAGCTGCATCAATCGTATTAAAGAAGATATGCCCTCCATTTTTTCAAGTGATATAGAAGCTATCCCACTAGAAATGGCTAAAAGAAACGGAGCAGTTGCTAAAGTAGAAGATATTATTCAGTACCAACAAATCTCTTTTTTTGATACAATGCCTACTAAACCTCATGGCACCATTTTATTGAACCCGCCTTACGACGAGCGAATAAAAATGGACGATACCAATGCGTTTTATAAACAAATAGGCGATAAACTAAAGAAAGACTTTGGTGGTTGGACTTGCTGGTTAATTACGTCTAATATGGAAGCAATCAAACATATAGGATTACATCCGAGCAAAAAAATAACGTTGTTTAATGCCGCTTTGGAATGTAAATTATTGAAGTTTGAAATGTATAGTGGATCAAAAAAAGCCTCTAAACAATAAAGTTAGAGGCTTTCAATTTTCATTTTTTTAAAGATATTATCTTACTGTCACTAATTGACTAAATAATTTATTGTCAGAAGAAGCTACAATTAAATAAACACCATTGTCTAATTTATTTTCAGTTGAAGGAAAAATCACGGTGTTTTTCTCGTCAATGATAACCTTCTTGTAGCTTTCTATGCCTTGCCCATCTCTTAAAACGACTAAAACCTCTTTGTTTTCAGACCCCATTAAATTAGCAGGATGCTCATCTGATGCATTTGGATAAACAGATAAGCCATCATCACCAAATTTATAATTAACAGAAACTAAACGAGATGACAATATATTACCTTTACTATCAGATTGCTTTAATCGGTAGTAAGAAATTCCAGAATAAGGAGCTAAATCAACATCAAAATAATTGATTAAAGAACTATAATTCCCAAAACCTTTAATAGAAGTAACTTGTTCAAAATGAACAGCATCCTTTGATTTTTCGATAGTAAAGAAATTGTTATTGTTTTCAGTATTTGATTCCCAAGTTAACTCAACTTGTTTATCATTAATAATAGCATCAAAACTTAACAACACAGAAGGTAATGGAGTTGAAGCAACCTCATGAACATTGTTTGAGAAAAGTGAAGATTTTACTGCAGCAGTCTGAGAAAAAGACTGCAATGAACCAGCTATACAAAAAAGGACAAAATATCGATTTAGATTTTTCATATTGTAATTATTGTTATATCAAATATATGCATGCTTCCAAATAAACAATTTTATTTTAGACCAATATCATAATTTTATCGGTGAATTTGGTAACTTTTAATTAACAATTTAAAGTGAGTAAGTAATAAACAGCTTATTAACAATTTTTGACTGCAAAACGACTTATAGCAAATTGATACTATCAGTCAGTAGTTCAATCTTAGTTAGTCATGCTGAACTTGATTCAGCATAAACATTGGACTAAATACAATTTGCATTTGGTATTAGTTTTAATAAGGATTATTTTTTCAAATTAAAAAAGGTGTAAGAATACCTCACACCTTTCTATATTGTAGAAACAGTTAATTGATTTTACGCTTTTAAAAAGCTCATGATCTTTTCAACACTAGCCTTTGCATCGCCATATAACATTTCTGAATTTGGTTTATAAAACAAAGGATTGTCTTCTCCAGAATAACCAGCACTCATAGAGCGTTTCATAATAATTACTTTCTCCGCTTTCCATGCTTCAATTACTGGCATACCGTAAATAGAGCTTGCAGGGTCATCTTGCGCACTAGGGTTAACAACATCATTTGCACCAATTACCATCACAACATCCGTGTTAGGCATATCATCGTTAATCTCATCCATTTCCATTACAATATCATAAGGCACATTTGCTTCTGCTAACAATACGTTCATGTGTCCTGGTAAACGACCAGCTACAGGGTGAATAGCGAAACGTACATTTTTTCCTGCTTTGCGCAAAGTTTGTACCATATCATAAATAGGATATTGTGCTTTTGCCACAGCCATTCCGTAACCAGGGACAATAACAACCGATCTTGCTTCTTTTAACAAGGTAGCAACTTCTTCGTGGTTTAAGGCTGTAACTTCTCCTTCAATGGCTTTTTTCTCACCACCTGAACCGTTACCTGAACCACTGGCAAATATAACGGAGAAGAAAGAGCGATTCATGGCATGGCACATGTGCATAGAAAGAATAGCACCAGAGCTACCAACTAATGCTCCAGTTACAATTAATAAGTCGTTACCTAACATAAAGCCCGCTGCTGATGCTGCCCAACCCGAATAAGAGTTTAACATTGAAACTACAACTGGCATATCTCCACCACCAATAGCCATAACTAATACAACACCAATAAATGAAGCAATAGCTGTCATGATGCCAAGGTATAGCATTCCACCTGTTCCTTCTGCTTTACAAAAGAAAACACCTAAAATGATACACGCTGTAAGTAATACTAAGTTCATGGTTTGTAGCCCTTTAAAACTCCATGGTTTGGAAGAAACTTTACCATCTAATTTTCCCCAAGCAATAATAGAACCGGTGAAAGTAATCGCACCAATAAAAATGCCGATGAACACTTCCACTAAGTGAATCATGTGAGCTGCGCCCTGAAGTGAATGTGTTTCAGGATCTAAATAAGAACCAAAGCCAACTAGCACAGCTGCTAATCCAACAAAACTATGTAAGATAGCTACTAACTGAGGCATAGAAGTCATTTCTACTTTACGAGCCAACAATAAACCAATAACTGATGCAACAGCAATAGCAGCGATGATGTATACATGCCCTGCAACACCTTGCCCCAATACGGTAGCAATAATGGCTACAATCATACCAACAATTCCGAAGAAAACTCCACGCTTTGCCGATTCTTGAGAGGATAATCCTCCTAAACTTAAAATAAACAGGATACTTGCAAATAAATATGCTGCTGTTTGTATTTCTTTTGCTA
Source organism: Bacteroidota bacterium (assembly GCA_025356715.1). Next base: position 4,601 of record JANXRU010000359.1, on the reverse strand, counting down.
TAAACATAATTAATTATTTTTTAAACATTTTCAACATACGATGAGTAACCATAAAACCTCCAACAATATTAATGCTAGCAACCAAAATTGCAATAAATGCAATGATGGTTATTGGGTCAGAAATATTACTAGTTGTTTGTAATAAACCGCCAACCACAATAATACCACTAATAGCATTTGTTACAGCCATTAATGGTGTGTGTAAAGAGTGTGCTACATTCGCAATTAACTGCCAACCAACAAACACGGCTAAAACAAATACCGTGAAATGTTGAATGAATTCTGGTGGTGCAAATTTACCAACCAACAATAATAAACCACCAACTACCGCTAAGCTAATAAACATAGAAGTAGCAGCTTTTTTAGATTTTTCGGCGTCAGATATTTTAATTTCTTCTGCTGTTGGAGGTACTACTTTTACTTTTCCGCCTGCTGTTGGACTCACTGGAAGTGGCGCTGGTGGCCAATTGATTTTTCCATTATAAGTTACCATGGCTCTTGACACAACGGCATCTTCCATATCAATTTTCCATTTTTCAGCTTTACCCATATCATCTAATAAATGACATAAGTTATTTCCGTAAAGCTGTGACGCTTGACTTGGCAATTGATTTAATTTACCAACGATAGTTACACCATTTGGTGTTGTATAAACTTCTCCGTTTCTTGTATCTACGCAGTTACCTCCTGAAGAAGCCGCTAAGTCAACAATAACAGAGCCTGGTTTCATGGCAGCTACGTGATAATCTAACCATAATTTTGGAGCGGGTCTTCCAGGGATTTGCGCGGTAGTAATAACAATATCAACTTCTTTAGCTTGCTCTAAAAACAATTTCATTTCCGCTTCAATAAACTCTTTACTCATTTCTTTTGAGTAGCCTGATGATGTTGCGCCATCTTCTTCTATTTCAACGGTTAGAAATTCGCCTCCCATAGATTGAATTTGTTCAGCAACTTCTTTACGCGTATCAAATGCACGAACAATAGCGCCTAATGAATTTGCGGCGCCTAATGCGGCTAAACCAGCTACACCTGCACCAATAACTAAAACCTTTGCAGGCTCTACTTTACCAGCGGCAGTAATTTGCCCGTTTAAAAATCTTCCAAAATAAAAAGAACCTTCAATAACCGAACGATAACCAGCAATATTAGCCATGGATGATAATACGTCCATTTTTTGAGCCCTTGAAATACGAGGAATCGCATCCATAGCTACTGCATTCACTTTTTTATCAGCTAATTTTTGAAGCAATGCTTGGTTTTGTGCTGGCCATAAATAACTTAGCATAACTAAGCCTTCTTTCATCAAATCAACCTCTTCAGGCATTGGTTCTTTTACTTTCAAAACAATGTCTGAATTACCATAAATTTCGGCAGCTGTACCAACTATTTTAGCCCCAGCTTCTTCAAAATCTTTATCAGAAAAATTTGCCTTTGCTCCAGCATTATGCTGAATATAAACATCAAATCCTTGCTTTTGCAGTCGTTTAACTGTTTTTGGAGTTGCGGCAACTCTTAACTCGTTTGGAGATATTTCCAATGGAATGCCAACTTTCATGTATTTATTTTTTTATAAATTAAATTATCAAGTATTAATAAGCTGAATTAAACTATAAGCTGTAGTTATTTTTTTAGAATAAAAATTACGACCTATAATTTAAGCGAACAAATTAAACAAAAATAGTTGGCTATTCAAATTATTTTTAGAATCAGGGGGACAAGAGCTCAATCGTTACTAAATATGCCATAACATAAAACCCCAATCAAATTAATTTGATTGGGGTTTTTTAAATGGAGAAAACAAAAACTATTTTGTTTCAGTTTCTTTAAGTTCTGCAGCTTTTTTGTCTTTGCAACAAGCTTTAGTTTCTTTCTTATCGCAAGATTTTTTGTCAGCAGAGCAAGATTTACCTTCAGCAGCTTTGTCTTTACAACATTTACCATCTTTTTTGCATTCCTTTTTTGCTTTTCCTTTTTCATCATCACCTGTTGATTTAACTGATGCTGATACGCTTCCTACTAATCCAGCGAAAGCTAACATTAAAAATACTTTTTTCATTTTGTCGAGTTTGGTTTTAATTAATAATAAACAAATATAATCTAATTTGTCCACTATAGGTTATGACAAAAGTTAGTAATAACAATAATAAGTGTTAAAAAAATAAAATAAACTAAATAGATTTAAGTACCATTTTTAGAATAAATAGTTGAAGATAATTTCCCTAAACCTGATGCTTTTTCTGATTTTATTTTAGTAATCTACAAATTCATTACAATATCTTGAGTTTATAAACAAGTTATTGGTAGGCTGCATTTTCTATTAAAATCTTTTTTTATTCGATTAACAGAGGTTTGAGGTAGTTAAGTCTAAATGTAATCCAAATATTTAAACATTTTAAAATTTTACCTTAAAAAAATTGGAATTGGAAAAACACTTCACGAACTTCATTATAATTAAACATTAAATATTTATTAATTTTTTAACATAAAAATAAGACTATGAAAAAAACATTACTACTCTCAACTCTTCTTGTTTCGTCAATGACTTTTAAGTCACAAACTAATAATAGTTTTTGGCAGTCAATTAATGAAAAAGACATTGTTGTTTCTGGCAAACGAGACATTGTGCCTAATAAGTATAAAACGACACATTTAGATATTTCTAAATTAAAATTAGTTTTAGCTACTGCACCTCTAGATAAGTTTGTATCAGTTAAAAATTCTAATGTAATTATTTCTTTACCAATGCCTGATGGAACAAATCAACGTTTTTCAGTTGTTGAATCGCCAGTAATGGAGGACGCGTTACAAATTAATTTTCAAGATATTAGAACTTACAGTGTACATGGTGTCGATGATATTTATGCAAGTGGAAAATTAGATGTTACAGAATTTGGATTTCACGGAATGATTAGAAGCCCAAAAGGAGATGTTTACATTGATCCTTATTGTAAATGGAATACAGCTGATTATATATCTTACTACACAGCTGATTACGAAAAACCTTTTGCTGATAGAGGTATTTGTGAAGGTGTAATAAAAGATAATTTAACTCAAAAAACAAGTGCACCAACAGTTCAAATTTGTGCTGGTACTAATCTAAGAACATACCGTTTAGCAATTGCTTGTACTGGAGAGTATGCTGTGGCTGCAACAGGAGTTGCTTCACCAACCAAAGCACAAACATTAGCTAAAGTAGTTACTTCAGTTAATCGTGTTGACGGTGTTTATGAAACAGAGTTTGCAATTCGTATGGTTTTAGTTCCTACTACTACTTTAGTATTGGCAACTGTTGCAGGTACAGGTGGTTTTACTACTGCAGATAATAACAATGCAAATACCTTGATTTCTAAAAGCCAAAGTGTTATAACTACTTCTGTAGGTTCAGCAAATTTTGATATTGGTCACACATTCAGTACCGGTGGTGGTGGTTTAGCACAACTTGGGTGTGTTTGTACAAGCGGTTCAAAAGCTAGCGGTATTACTGGAAGTCCTAGTCCTGTTGGGGATGCTTATGATATTGATTATGTAGCTCATGAAATGGGTCATCAATTTGGAGGTGATCATACATTTAAGGCTTCTACAGGTTCTTGTTCAGGAAATGGTAATTTGAGTACATCAATGGAGCCAGGAAGTGGAGTAGCAATTATGGCTTACGCTGGTATTTGTACAGCTACAAACGACTTAGCGCCTCATAGTATAGCATACTTTCACTCCATTAGTTTTGATGAAATAATGGCTTATTCGAACACTGGCGGCGGTAATGCTTGCCCTGTAAATACAGCTTCTGGTAACCATGCTCCAGTAGTAACAGGAAGTGCTAGTTATATAATTCCTGCTAATACCCCTTTTTCATTAACGGGTTCAGCAACGGATGTTGACGGTGATGCACTTACTTATCAATGGGAAGAGGCAGATGCAGCAACTGCATTTGGAAATTGGAATAATGGTTCAAAACCTTTTTTTAGATCTTATAACCCTACAACTTCCCCAACACGTTCATTTCCAATATTGAGTTCTATATTAGCCGGAGTAACTTCATATACTACTGTTATCGGAGAATTTTTGCCCACTAATGCTCAAACTCTTAAATTTAGATTAACAGCTCGTGATAATAAAATGGGCGGCGGCGGCGTTTGTTATGCTACTTCTAGTATTACTATTAGTGCAAATCCTACTCCTTTTGCTGTAACTTCACAAAGCACCACAGGTATAGTTTATGCAAGTAACTCCACTCAAACTATTACTTGGAATGTAGGAACTACTTCTGTAACTCCTATTAGTTGTGCTAATGTTAATATTTATGTAAGTAAAGATGCTGGTTTAACTTATTCTTTGGTATTAGCGAATACGCCTAATGATGGTTCCCAATCAGTTGTGATGCCAACCGTATTAACTACAACTACAACCTGTCGAGTAAAAGTAGAAGGTGCTGGGAATATCTTTTTTGATTTAAATGACAAAAACTTCACTATTACTGCTGTTACTACAGGTATTGGTCAGTTTGATTATGCAACTGGATTAAATATTCAAATTTATCCTAATCCTTTTTCAAGTTCAGTTAAAATTGATGTAACATCGTCAACTAATTTAGATGCTGA
>JANXRU010000037.1 GCA_025356715.1 Bacteroidota bacterium | reverse complement strand
TCATGAATCATGAACAAATGGTATTTATGAACACTATTGTTTAACGTAATACTCCTAAAAGCGGTTTATAATTGTGCAACCACTAGTTGCACAATTGAACTAAAAAGGGAAAAGTTGAGACAAGAGTAATTTGTAAAAAATGAGAGTGCAGAGTGCAGACCCTTATATATGGGTCTGCACTCTGCACTCGTGGTTAATTTTAGCTTAAGCATTTGATTTTAAAGGATTTAAGCAGTAAACGATTTCTTTGTTTTCTGCACGAGTGCAGAGTGTGTGATTTACCTCATTTTGCTCGATGACCATAGCAGTCTCTGTAATTTGTTTTAAGCGACTTATGATAGTTCGCTTACTACAATCTAGCTCATCCATCAAATTGAAATAATTTGCAAATAATTCAAAATTTCCTTTGTTGCGAATTAAGGTTTTGGTGATGATTTCTTGTCGGGTTTTGTCTTTTATCCAGTAATTTATCATAAGTCTACAATTTTAGCTTTCAAAATTTCTGTTAGTGTTACAGAAAAAGGTTTTGCGGAATTTCTGTAACTTTCAAATTTAGATAAATTTCTAATGTCAATCGAAACGTTTTGAAAATCTCTTGAAACTTCTTTTTCAATTTCATAAACCAAATATAATTCGCCAGACGGATTTGGATAGCCTTTTCTAATCAAATTATTTTGAGATAAAATTTTTGGTCCTGAAGTTTTTAGTTGATAAATTTTATTTGTGATTAGTTCGCCTGAACTATGCAAAATCAATTATTTAGCGTTAACGCTTTCGTTTGATAATGGTAACGAACCTTTATCAGTTCCTGTCCTGAAATTATAAAGATTGTTCTTTAAAATCCAGTCTAATTGTTCTTTTGATTTATAAAAACCAACGATTACAAATGTTCTAATCGGGATCACGATTAAACAACAAAAAAGCCTGTAAATCAATAGATTACATGCTTTTTTCATTAAGAGGGGGAACATATGGGTAACATTTGAATTTTTCCTCTCATAACGCTCCACTACTTTATTTTTCTTTCACTCATACCTTATCCATACTTGTGGTATGGACTATTGGAATTACTTCTAAATATTTTAATATATTTACTCCACTAAATTAAAACCAAAACACGAATGAACAAAACACTATTAGTTTCAGCTATTTGCTTGGCTACAGTTTCTTTAAACTCACAAGTAAAAACCCCTATCTCCAAAACGGCCATAAAAACTAGCACGCTACAGTCGGCAAAGTTAATTGAAACCGTTGCCAAAGTGGGTAACGAAGTCATAATCCCCTACAAAAAATTTGTATTACCTAATGGTTTAACTATTGTGGTTCATGAGGATCATTCAGATCCTATTGCTTATGTGGATGTAACGTATCACGTTGGTTCAAATAGAGAGCAACAAGGTCGTTCGGGCTTTGCGCATTTCTTTGAACATATGATGTTTCAGGGTTCTAAGAACGTAGCAGATGAGCAACATTTTAAAATTATTACGGAAGCTGGCGGAACTCTAAATGGTTCAACCAATTCTGATAGAACCAATTATTTTGAAACTGTGCCGTCTAATCAACTTGAAAAAATGTTGTGGTTGGAAGCTGATCGTATGGGCTTTTTATTAGACTCCGTTACTCAAAAGAAATTTGAAGTACAACGAGCCACTGTTAAAAATGAGCGCGGACAAAATTACGATAACCGCCCTTATGGTTTGGTTGGTGAAAAAACAGGTGAGGCATTATTTCCAAAAGGCCACCCCTACTCTTGGACAACTATTGGATATATTGAAGATTTAAATCGTGTTGACGTTAACGACTTAAAACGTTTTTACATGCGTTGGTATGGGCCTAATAACGCCGTATTAACAGTAACAGGAGATGTAAATACGGCTAACGTTGTGAAATTAGCTGAGAAATATTTTGGTTCTATCCCTCGCGGACCAGAAGTTAAAAATATGGATAAGCAACCTGTAACGTTAACTGAAAATAAATACATTTCTTATGAAGATAACGTTCGTTTTCCTTTATATAAAGTAACGTATGCATCAGTTCCTATGATGGATAAAGACGAGGCTGCCATGGATGTATTAGGTACTATTTTATCTGACTCTAAAAGTTCGCCTTTATATAATGCCTTTATTAAATCTCAAAAAGCAGTAGCCGCTAATGCTTATAATTATGGCCGTGAATTAGCTGGGCAATTTGAAATTCAAATCCGTGCCAATGCAGGAGCTAAATTAGCAGACATTGAAAACTTATTAAACCAAACACTTGCTGAATGGGAAAAGACTGGCGCAACAGATGATGATGTTAAAAAATACAAAGCATCATACCAAAGTAACTTATATAATAGTATTGCAACGGTTCAAGGAAAAGGCTCTCAATTAGCAGCTTACCAAACACATGCGGGTAATGCTAACTACTTAAAAACTGAAATTGCTAATAACTTAAAAGTTACTAAAGAAGATGTGATGCGTGTTTATAACACCTACATCAAAGGTAAATTTGGCGTTGTATTAAGTTGCGTGCCTAAGGGTAAAATAGATTTAATTGCAAAAGCCGATACGTGGAAAATGTACGAACGAACCATTGAAGCAGAAAGCGCTGAATATAAAAATTTATCATACACTGAGCCTAAAGATAATTTTGCGCGTAAAAACATGCCTGCTTCTCAGCCAGCTAAATTAGTGCCATTACCAAACTACTGGACGTCTAATTTCACTAACGGTATCAAAGCAATTGGTATTAACTCTAATGATATCCCTAAAGTTAACATTCAATTTTCGATGCCGCTAGGTCATCGTTTTGAGCCCTATGATAAATCAGGGTTAGCTGTTTTATTAACATCTTTAATGGAAGAGTCGACTCAAAAACATAGTGCAGAAGAAATCGGTTCAATATTAGAACGTTTAGGAAGCGATGTATCTTTTTCGGCTGGCGATAATGAAATTGTGATGACAATTACATGTTTAAAACAAAACATAGATTCTACTTTGAAAATAGCAGAAGAAATGTTGTTTATGCCAAAGTTTGATGCTGAAGATTTTGATTTAGTTAAGAAAGAGCAATTAGATGGCATTACTAATCAATTAACACAAGCAACTTCCATTGCTAATAATGTTTATGCAAAATTATTATACGGAAATGTTATTAATTTATCCTTACCCTCATCAGGAAATAAAGAAACAGTAAGTGCTATTACTTTAGATGATGTTAAAAATTATTATAAAAACTTTTCAGCATACAACTCCATATTAGCCGTTAGTGGTGATATTGATCAGGCTTCCGTTATTAAAAAAATGGGTTTCTTAAATAAGTTACAATCAGCTAATACGATGCCTTTAGCAAAATACAAATTACCTGAAATTGACAAGACTCGTATTTATTTTGTAGATAAAAAAGGAGCACCACAATCAGAAGTTAGAGTTGGACAGTTATCCTTATCTTATGATGCTACTGAAGAATTTTTTAAATCAACTATTATGAATTATTCCTTTGCAGGAGCATTCAATAGCCGTATCAATTATTTATTACGCGAAGTAAAAGGATATACTTACGGTGCTCGTGGTGGATTTTATGGAGGTAAATTTGTGGCGCCATATACTATTAGTACTGGTGTAAGAGCAAATTCAACAGATAGTACAATGATGGACATTTTATCTGAATTGAAAAAATACACTGCAACAGGTATTACAGCTGAAGAATTAGAATTTACTCGTAACGCTATGATACAAGCTGATGCATTAAAGTATGAATCACCTTTTCAAAAATTGTCTTTTGTAAAACGTTTATTAGATTATAATTTAGATAAATCGTATGTTGCTAAACAAGCAGAAATAATCAAAACAATTACAAAACCTGAAATTGATAAATTAGCTGCAAAAAATTTACCTCTTGATAAAATGGTAATTTTAATTGTTGGTGACAAAGCTTCTAATTTCGAAAAATTATCTAAGTTAGGTTACGATATGGTTGAGTTAGATATCAACGGGAATAAGGTTAATTAGGATTCGCTGAAAAAATATTTAATTTTCTTCTTACTTTTTTCCTTTGCGAAAGAAGTAAGAAGAAAATTAATTGTATGCATGGGTTCTATAACTAATGTTAATTATAGGCGCAATCAACATATTATTCTAATCCAGCTTAAGACTGAACATTTTAGACAAAAAAAGTCAATTACACAATACCAAATTTATTAAAGCCGAATAAATAACAGTTTTACTCCTCAATAGGAACAAAATTGCTTTGTTCAGTATAAAAGGCAGCTTTATTGAACAACATTAACAATGAGTCTTTAGTTAAGGTATTTGCTTCAGAGGTATATTTTAAAAACACAGAATCTTCCATAATGGCATAAGCAAATGAACTCATACCATAATTACGCTCTAACAAATGCTTCAAAAACCCCTCTTTATTATCATCAGGTAATGAACATAAAGGACATACTATTTGAAACAAAAAATTCTTTTCTTGTTCCCAAACGTCAATCATAATGTCAAATCTCCCTTTTTTTAAATTCCATTGTCCGGCTTGTTCTCCTTTGGTATCATCTGGATTTAAGCCAAGCTCATTAATTGCTTCATCAATTAATTTATAATAGGTTGTAATCATATTATTTTGCTAAGTTATTAAGTTGGTCAGTAAAAAATTGAGCTTGACGATTGGTGTAAAAAATATTTCTAAATTGTCCGACCCATTGAATTCCCTTGATGGCATTGGTTAAAAAAACTTCGTCGCCATTCATAATGGTATTCATGGTTAAACTTTGTTCAAAAGTTAAGATTCTATTTAGGCCTGCTAAAGATAATATTTGTTTACGCATAACCCCTTCAATACAGCCATCCGCTAAAGGTGAGGTATATAATGAACCGTTTTTTATCACAAAAATATTAGAACTAATTGATTCTATTATATGTCCGTTATCGTTAATTAACAAGCAATCATCTAGCTTAAGTGATTTTTTAGTTAGGCCTGCCATCACATATAATAAGGCGCTTCCTGATTTTAAATGTGCGATTTTAGAAATTGGCTTTTTAATTTCGGCGTACAAATCTATCCATAACCCTTTTTGATTTAAAGTATAACCTTCTGTTTCTAATACTTCGGTTTCTATTAAAAAAGAAATATCATTTGTGTCAGGCGTATAATAACCACCATCGTTTCTAAATACGGTTAATCTTATACGAGCATCAGTAGTTATGTTATTTTGTTCTATTAAATGTAAAATTAGAGCTTCAATATTAGATATAGTAAATTCAGCCGGGACATTCATACGTAAAATAGTCATACTTAATTTTATACGCTTAATATGATCAGCTAAAAACATCACTTTTCCTTTTGAATAACGAATGGATTCAAATAAAGAGTCGCCATATCGAAAAGCTCTATTGGTAAAGCTTATAGCAGGCTCATAAAGGCTAATTAAGTGACCATTATATATGCAATTTGTATCTGGCATTTGATTTCAAAAATAAATAAATAAGTTATAAATTATGAGTTATGAATTATAAGTTATCAGTAATAATTTATGAGTAATTAACAAGTTTAAGGCGAACCTTTTTTTAGTGGTTCCCTTTAAAAAAATCACAAGTTATTAAATGATCATTTACCATTCCGGCTGCTTGCATATATGCATAACAAATGGTTGAGCCCACAAACGTAAATCCTCGCTTTTTTAATGCCAAACTCATAGCGTCGGATTCTTTGCTATTAGCAGGTATATCACTGGATAATTTTGGTTTGTTAGTGATGGTTTTATGATTTACAAATTGCCAAATATATGTATCAAACGAACCAAATTCTTTTTGAATTTCAATAAATTCTTTAGCATTTTTAATAGTTCCAGTTATTTTTAATTTATTTCTGATAATTCCCTCATTTTGCATAAGCTCCAGCACTTTACTTTCATCAAACTTTGATACTTTTTTTACATCAAAATTGGCGAATGCTTTTTTAAAATGATGCCTTCTATGCAAAATGGTTTTCCAACTGAGGCCTGCTTGAAAACAATCTAATACTAAAAACTCAAAGTGTTTCTTATCATCATGAACAGGTGTTCCCCACTCTTCATTATGGTATTGGAGCATTAACGCATCATTTTGTGGCCAAGTACAATTCATCGTTTTAATTAAGAAATAGGTTTGTGATTTAATACAATATTAATGGCATTTAAAATAATTTGACAGGCTGCTTTTATTTCACCATCTGTGATAATGAGTGGTGGTGCTAATCTCATAGCGTGTGTGTTAAATAAAAACCAATCGACTATTAATCCATTTTTAACACAGGTATCAATTATTTTGAAATTCAAATCGGTATCCTCAAAATCAATTGATAACATGAATCCCCTACCCTTAATGATTTTAATGGCTGGGTGGATTAATAACGATTTAATTAAATTCGATTTTCGTTCTACTTCATTTATCAATTTATCATTCTGAATGGTTTGCAAACAAGCTAAGGCTGCGGCGCAACAAACAGCATTCCCTCCAAAAGTATTAATGTTTCCTAAAACAGGATTATAAGTAAACTCATTCAATAATTTTTGTGAACTGATGAAACAACCAATTGGCATCCCCCCCCCCATTCCCTTTGCTAATAATAAAATATCAGGAATAACTTGATATTGCTCAAAAGCAAATAATGTTCCGCTTCTTCCAAAACCATTTTGTATTTCATCTAAAATTAATAAGGCACAATGCTCGTCACATTTTTTACGAATCGTTTTCAAAAACTCTTTTGAAGAAACGGTATAACCAGTTTCGCTTTGTATAGGTTCTAAAATAACTGCTGCTGTTCTTGAAGTAATATGTTGATTAACTTCCTCAATTGAATTATAAGTCAATATTTTCACATCAGGCAATAAAGGTCGAAAAGCTTGTTTAAACTCTTCGTTACCCATTACGCTCAGTGCTCCATTTGTACTACCGTGATAAGAATCTTTGAAGCAAATAATTTCTGTTTTTCCGGTTACTCGCTTTGCTAATTTTAGTGCGCCTTCTGTGGCTTCTGTGCCTGAATTTGTAAAAAACACAGAATTTAATTGTGGTGGTAAAACATCAGTTATAGCCTTAGCTAATTGCACTTGAGGCGCCTGAATATATTCACCATATACCATTAAGTGCATATAAGTTTCCGCTTGATGCTGAATTGCTTTTACAACATTTGGATGACAATGGCCAATGTTACTTACTGAGATTCCTGATATAAAATCAATATACGATTTATTATTAACATCATATAAATAAATCCCTTGAGCTTTTACTATTTCCAGATTCATGGGTGAGGGAGATACCTGTCCAACATGATTTAAAAATAATTGTCGATTTGTTTGGTGCATGTTTTTATTCTATTGTTTACTAATATCAGAATTATTTATAAATATCTGATATAATTATATTTAATGATGACAAAAATTTTATTTTAATACTATTTTTTCATAAAAATAATTTTAAATCGGTCCCGTATAAAACATAAATGAAAAATTTAACTAACAATATTAACGTCATCATTATTCCAAATCCCTAAAAGGGAAGTTTGATGACGTATAAAAAACAGAAACAAAACAAACAAAAAAAATATATTTGATTAAATCAGGTTTTCAATATGAATATTTAAACAAAAATGACAATTTATTACAATTTTTAATTTAATCAGGCATGCAAAAACTGCAGATAGATGTAGGTATTTCAAAAAATTATCCAAATTAACCCTATTTATTTTGACTTAGATAAATGGAACATCCACAAGGGTGCTATATTAGAACTTGATAAAAATTATTTTTTAGTGAACGTTAAATATGAACTTTTTTTTAACAAACTCATACTTTATTCCAATCAATATAAAATAAATTGTATTTTAGTTTATCTAAAATTACAACTATGTCAAACGACTTTTCTGAAAAAACAGCGGAAACAACAAATACAATAAAATGTAAAAATTGTGGTGGAAACTTAAAATATTTACCTGGAACACCATTTCTTAATTGCGAATACTGTGGCACTAAAAATGAAATAACGTCTTCTGAAAACATAGAGATAATAGAAAATGATTTCGAGAGTTTTTTAAACGAAAAAGCGCATACGGAAGATAAACAAGAAATTAGCACAGTAAAGTGTGATAACTGTGGGGCAGCAACTACACTTAAACCAAATGTAACATCATGTAATTGCCCTTATTGCGATACACCATTAGTTATCAAAAATGCATCTAAATCAACCATTATTGCCCCATCTTACTTATTGCCATTTAAAGTGGATAGAAAAAAAGCTACAGAGTTGTTTATTAAATGGGTTGACGGTTTATGGTTTGCGCCAAATAAATTAAAGTTATACGCCCAACATTCTGCCGAAAAACTAAATGGAATGTATATGCCTTATTGGACATACGATTCTAATACGATCACAAATTATTCAGGTATGAAAGGTATTCATTACTATGTAACAGAATCTTATACTGATAGCAATGGAAAATCTCAAACACGCCAAGTTCAGCGTACAAACTGGTATCCAGCTAGTGGAACTGTTCATAATGAATTTGATGATGTGTTAGTTGTTTCTTCAAAGTCGCTACCTGAAAATCTAGCAAACGAATTAGAGCCTTGGGATTTACCTGAATTAGTGCCTTATAACGATAGTTATCTAAGTGGTTTTGTAACCGAGAGTTATCAAGTAGATTTAAAAACCGGTTTTGAAAAAGCAAAAGTAAAAATGCAAGGGGTTATTAGAACAACTGTTAATAATGATATTGGTGGTGATGTTCAACAAATATTATCAATGGATTCAAGTTATAATGATATTACCTTCAAACACATTCTGTTACCTGTTTGGCTTAGTTCATATAAGTATAAAGAAAAAGTATATCGTTTTTTAATTAATGCACGTACAGGCGAAGTTCAGGGAGAAAGACCTTACTCTGCTGCAAAAATTATTATATTGGTTGTTACTGTTTTAGCAGTTATAGGAACCATCATTTATTTTGCAATGAAATACAATAAATAAAAAAGTACTAATTATCCCGTCCCAACATTTCAATGAATTATTTATTTGTATTAATAACCTTATCATTTTTTATAGTTAATTGCAATCAATTAGAAAAGAAGAGTACACCTTCAATCTATATTGCTCCTGAAAAACCAATTATTCATTCGAAGATTGATTCGGTAAAATATAAAGCAGAAATATATCGTTTAGACACACTCTTTCAAAGAATGTATAATCATAATATGTTTAATGGCAATGTGCTAATTGCAAAAAGCAATCATATCATTTATCAAAAATCATTTGGATATCGCGTTAAGGAAAAAAACCAAATGCTTAACGATACGACTTTATTTCAATTAGCCTCTGTATCTAAAGTAATAACAGGTATTGGAGTGCTATTACTTTACGAACAAGGAAAATTAAAATTAGATCAATCCGTTACTGATTTTTTACCTGATTTTCCTTTCAAGAATATTACGATTCGTAACTTATTATCTCATCGTTCTGGAATCCCTAATTATCCTTATTTCTGCGATCAAATATTAAAAAATCAAACAACTATTTTGAGTAATCAGGATATTTTAGATATCATGATAAAACATAAGCCAAAATGTTATTTAAAACCTAACACGCGTTTCAATTATAGTAACACTAATTATGCATTATTAGCTTTAATTATTGAAAAGATTTCTAAGAAAAGCTTTTCTGATTTTTTGAAACAAGAATTATTTATTCCCTTGGGTATGAAACATACGTATACATATCATAATGTAGATTTTTTTGAGTCGAATTTTTCACAAGGATACACTCAAACATTCAAACAAGTCTCGCATGATAGATTTGACGGAGTAATGGGAGATAAAGGTATTTACACAACTACTTATGATTTATTTTTATTAAGTACTGCTTTATTTCAAAATAAATTACTTTCTAATCAAACTCAAGAATTAGCTTACACACCTTACAGTCCCGAAAAAAGAACAAGTAATTACGGTTTAGGTTGGCGTATGAAAAACATGGGGACTCCTGAAAAAGAAATTTTTCACAATGGTTGGTGGCATGGTTATAGAACAGCCTTTCACCGTCGATTAAAAGATAGTTTAACTATAGTGATCCTGAGTAATCGGTTAAATAAAAGTGTTTACGCAACCTGGCGTGTGTATAGCGCAATAGATGGCCCTGAAGTAAAAAAAGATAAACAAGAACCTGAGGATGAATAAATACTTAGCTTTTCCATATTTCCAAAGCCTTATCAGCTTGTAATTTCAACATATTCAATCCATTTATCGTAACAGCCCCCTTAACTTTCCCTTTTTTTAGAAATACAGTTTCTTCTGGATTATAAATTAAATCATACATTAAATGTTCAGAAGTAATAAATTGATAGGGGATTTCAGGGCAATCTTCAATTGCTGGATATAATCCTAAGGGAGTGCAATTAACAATTAACTTAAAGGCTTCTAACACGTATTCATTTAACTCTTCATACAGAAAGCAATTAGCCGACTTTTTAACACCTGTAGTTACAAAATAAACGTCAATACCTACATTCTTTAAAGCATAGTAAACAGCTTTTGAAGCTCCTCCAGTACCAAGCACCAGAGCCTTTTGATGTATTGGTTCCATAAACGGTTTAATACTTTGTGCAAATCCAAAATAATCAGTATTGTAACCAATTAAATAAGGGATATTGTCGTTGAAAGAAATTTTAACACAATTGACAGCGCCTATTTCTTTAGCAATGGGGTCTATTTCATTCAAATAAGGAATTACTAATTCTTTATAAGGTTTCGTAACATTTAAACCATTAATTCTTTTTTCTATAATAATGTGGAATAAAGAATCTAAACTCTCTAAATCAAAATTAGAATAAGTATCGTTAACGTTATTATTAATTACGAACTTAGTTTCAAAATAATTTTTTGAAAATGAATGGGAAATTGATTTGCCTATAAGTCCGAAGTTCATATTCGGAAATTATTCTCGTTCATCAATTATTTGATCCGCCTTAAAAGGCTTTAAATCAAAGGTAAACACAGCGTCTGCTATTTCAGTATTAGTTTTGAATGATTTTATTTCATAAGTTTGAGTACTGCCATCTTTCATTAACATTACTACTTGCGCTATTTGTTTTTTTACTTTATCAATATAAAGTTTCACAGTGTGAAATTTCTTTTTCTCTGGCTTAACAGAAGGAAATAAAGTTATGACGTGAAATGTATTAACTCCAACCTTTTCCTCTTTCTCATACTTATATTTAAATCCAGTTTCATACATTGTAAATATTTTTGTTGGATTTAATTGATCTTCATTATTAACATCAAAATTTTTAATCGTAACCTCTCCAGCATCTTTATTTTGAGCCCAAATAGTTTTCGCATCACATACAATTTTATTACCAGGTATTTCTAATTTAAATTTAGATCCTTTAATCAATACTTTTCCAGTCCATTTTTCAAGTTGTTTTTTGTCTTTATTTACAATAGTATAAACGTATTCTGACGTTATTGTTTTATACGCCTTTGTTGTTTTACTCAAATCATCTAAAATAGGCTTGGCTTTAGGGTCCTGATCTTGAGCAAATGCATTTAAGTTAAAAATGGCAATAATAGCTAATATTAAATGTGTTTTTTTCATGAATAATATTTATAAATACCAAATAGGCGGAAGAATATATATATGTTAAAAGAGTGATGTAAAAGTATATAAAAAGA
>JANXRU010000294.1 GCA_025356715.1 Bacteroidota bacterium | reverse complement strand
ACACTCTTCATTGCTCATTCCTTCATTGGCTTTCCATAAAAACGCTTTACGTATTAATTTGCCTTCACTATTAATAACTAATTTCCGTTTACTGCCTTCATAGGTTGCATCATAACCTTTCATTACTCCATGACACCATTCTCCTCTGCTTAATGCTTCTTTAATTCCTGATACACATTTCTCCTTTCTTACCTGATTATCATAGTGAGAAAAAATCATTTGTATGTTTTGTTGAAAATCTCCGCTGGTTGTCATAACATCAACTGGCTGCCTTACCGACATGATGTAAATCCCATTGGCTTTTAAATTTTCTTTGATATAAATGGCATTTGCTCCAGAACGAGAAAACCTATCAACCATGTGAACAATAATGTAAGTTACTTTATCCTTAGTTCGTTTACAGAACTGTAACATACGATTGAACTCTTTACGTTCATCGGTAGATGCGCTTTCGTATGTACCACCAAAATAGCCTAAGACGTTATACTCATTCTTTCTGGCGAATTCCATATTATCTTTTAATTGCGTATCAAGACTGTAACCAGCTTCTTGTCTTTTAGAGGATACACGAGTGTAGATAACACAGTTACTAGTCAAACGTTTTGATACAGGTATTTTTCCTTTTCCGAATTGGTCAAAAATGGTAATCTCCGTTAATTCATCTTCGATGATTTTAGATGATTGTTTTTTGGATTTTATATTTAATTCTTTCATAATTTCTGTTTTTCAAATTTCAGCAAAATTCAAGCCAAAATAAATGTAACTAATTGATTGTCAATATAATTGTAAACAATGAGTAGCTTTGAGATTTTCAATAATTAGGCAGCATTTGATAAATTTTCTTGATTATCTTCATTCAGAAGAATTACGTTATCGGCATCAAAATCCTTATACATTTCCTCCATTTTGTTTTTACGTAAAATGTCGAGATACATTTCAAAATTAATTTCACAAAACACTTTGATGCTTTCTAATAGTTCTTGCAGCTCATCATCATTTAATCCTGATAGTGATGTGATCTCAATTAATTTACGCCCTTGTTCTAAACTCACTATTTTATTTTCGTCACTCTCTTGCATACAAATTAATTTAAAGGTTTTACAAATGCTTTTACGCTAAATGATTCTGTTTTACATAAAGAAGTTGGTTTACGTTTTTCTTTGTCCGCCGCCCTAAGCTCAATGAGCTGAACTACTTTGACAGCAATCTCATTCATTATTTCTTCCTGAATAGTTTTGTTGTCGTTTATTTCTAGTGCTACTGAAATTACAGGCATTACTTTTATTTCTGGTTTACCAGATAATTGTAATCCATTTCTTTTGAAGTAAGCGAGTTGCTTGCAATTGTCGTTGCAATACTTTTTGGTTAATCGCTTACAATCAATTTCTGTATCACAATACAAACATCTCTTTTTCATCTTTACGTATTTTACTTTACCACTTGTTGTTTAATGGTACAAAGTTGTAGTAAGTAAAAAAGTGTTTGACCGTATTTTAATTACTTATTTGATGCATGTTGTTTTATTGCAATTACAATTAATCACAAACTTTGTATCGTTCTATTTCAATTAAAACATCATTTTATTGGATTGAGCGTATTATTTTTGCAATGCAATAGGGATTAAAGACATTTTTTTAGCAATGTGTTTGAATTGAAAACAAAATTGTAAAGATTGGAACTGTATGTGTCTATAATTGGCAAACTATTAGCAACATTTTTTCAGCCATGGGTAATGATTGGGGAGCGATTGGCAACTGATTGGCAAAAATTGGAATTTACTTATTTTGTAAGACAAAATGTTGATTAATAAAGGTATATCAGCAAAAAACTTATTGTGTTTTGTAATTAGATGTACTTTTATTATAATTAATTAGTAATAGTTTTTTAAATGAGTTTGTATACTATCCAGATTGTAGTTTTGGTCTTGTTCAATTAAATATTCGTATGTATCTGGTGTTTCTTTTTTACATTTTTCTAAATATTTATTTGCCTCAATCATATTTTTCGATTTTACGTCAATTTTATAAATAAGGTAATACGCTACTCCCTTTGATTTTAAAGCAATATCAGGAATACTAGATATGTTTTTTAAGGCAGTAATATATTTAGTCCCATTAGCAGTATCTTTTAAATAAGCATTTACTAAATAAAATGCAGTTCCTTCATAAGTTAAGTCGTCGTGATGTTCAATTATTTGATGAAATACATGAGGTAAGCCAGCCTTATTAAGTATTCCAAATACATTATCAATTCTATCGTTAATAGGAGTTTCCTCAGCCATAACATTTATAAAAATAAGAGCAGATAAGAAGCCAATAAAAGCCCAAATGATAGCTGTTCCTGTAATATCAGATTTAGAAGGCACATCTGATTTCTCTAATGCGTTTACCCCTTCTCCTCGAATTTTAATTTTAGGTTTAGATGTTTCCTTTACTTTAGATGTAATAACAAAGTTGATGTCTTCTTTCGGATTTAAAATATCAACTGTAAATTTTACAACGTTCGCCTGTTTATTCAAATTGTTCATTAACTCATGTGTTGTGACTGTTTCTATTTCAGCATCTGAGATACTAATATCCACTGTTATATTTTTAATGAGTTTACCTCCATTATTGGCTATTTTAATGGCATAATATTTTCCTTGCTCATTATGAAAAGGAAAAAAATCAGATTCAGTTATCGTATAACTAAGAATTAATTTTTCTCTTTTTCTCCAAAAAAACCAACCTGTAAAAAGAGCAATAATAATACCTGTAGCGATATTGACTGTTATAGTTGTAAGCATAAATTTTTTTATTAAAAATGGTATTAATTATTTTCTTGTTTAATTTTATGATAAGTTTTTTACTTTTATTATTAGAGCAATTCACCAACGTCTCCATAATTTAAACGCTTTTAAATTTAGTTATAATCTGTTGTATTTAAGAAGTCTTTTTATTTGCGCCACAAAGAATTGATGTTTCTTAGAGCAAAGTCAAAAAATTGTTTTTACTTATATTTACCATAATTCGGGCATCATTTTTAAATATAAATGTTTCTCAATTTTTGTCACACTTTATCTTTTTGTTGATGTTAATATTGAACAACATAAACATAATTAAAAGTTAATAAAATCATTTTGTACTGAAAGTTAAATGTTTTTTAATAGTAGAGATATTCAAAAAAACAGTAGATTTACCCTGTTTTATGGTTCTTGATTAAATTCAAGATTAAAAGGGAACATCGGTTAAAAGCCGAGACTGTACCCGCAACTGTAGATCCTTATTAGTGTTTTATCAAATCAGCCACTGTTAATTAAATGGGAAGGCGATAGAACCAAGGAAAGTCAGGAGACCTGCCACAAAACACAAGAACATCAAAACTCTCGGGAATAAGGGTATGTGATGCACGCAAGGTGTATCCCTATATTTATTTTTGGCGTTTTGCCGTTCGTTTTAATTTAAAAAATAAAAACAATGGACATACAACAACGCATCGAAGAATCAAAAACAAGCATTTTCAAAGCTGTTTTTCCAAACACTACAAATCATTACGACACATTATTTGGCGGTACAGCCATGCACCTGATGGATGAAGTGGCATTTATTGCAGCAACACGCTTTACACGTAACAGAGTGGTAACAGTATCAAGCGATAGAATTGATTTTAAAAAGCCAATTCCTGCTGGAACCATTATAGAACTAATAGGTAAGGTTAGTAAAATTGGTAACACCAGCTTAGATGTAAGAGTAGATGTTTATATCGAACAAATGTACTCGCCTAATAGAGAAAAGGCTATTAGTGGCACATTTACGTTTGTTGCCATTGATGAAAATAAAAAACCAGTTAATATTTTAAACACGCAAACAATTAAAAACTAAAACATGGAAACACAAAAAATAAATTTACGCTTTGGAGTATTGACACTCATCATTTTATTAACCGCTTTTTCAAGGCTAATTCCACACATGCCTAATTTCTCTCCTTTAGGTGTAATAGGTTTATTTGGAGCAGCGCATTTTAGTAAAAAATGGCAAGCCTTTTTAATTCCAATTGCTGCAACGTGGATAAGTGATTTGTTTATAAACAATGTTATCTATGCGCAATACTATCCTTCCTTCACATGGTTTTATGAAGGTTTTTATTGGCAATATGGTACTTATCTTTTGATAACACTTGCTGGGCTTTTGATTTTCAAAAAAGTAAATACGCAACGTGTTTTAGTTGGATCTCTAACTTCCAGCATATTGTTTTATCTGATTACAAATTTCGGTTGTTTTCTCGGTAACGCAACTTATCCTCAAAATTTTGGTGGCTTATTGACTTGCTATGCAGCTGGTATCCCATTCCTTAAAGGAACATTACTTGGTAACTTATTTTACTCGGGTATATTATTTGGTTCATTTGCCTTATTGCAACAACGCTTTACTGTTTTAAAATTAGTTTCTACAAAATAAATATTCTTGGCCATGAAAGTTTGTTCGTTTTTACCTGCTGCTACACAGATGATTTATGGCATGAATTTGCAGGAGCATTTATGTGGAGTAACATTTGAATGCGTGTCTGACCAAGCATTGCAACGATTAAAACTTGAAAATCGTGGAAAAAAGTGTTTAATAGCAATATTTTGTATATTTGTCCGTTATTAGTAAAATGAAAAAAACCATTATAATATTATTCTCCTTGTTCTATTTGACATTAGCGTCAGGTATAACAATTAGTTTGCATTATTGTGGTGGCAAATTCAAGAGTGTTTCTTTTTTCGATATAGGAGGGGATAAAGATGGGTGTTGCGGAAATAAAATGAAAAGTAAAGGTTGTTGTAAT
>JANXRU010000257.1 GCA_025356715.1 Bacteroidota bacterium | reverse complement strand
ACCAATATCTAATTGGTCATTATTTAGCTCGTGACGGTAATTGAATGCTGGAGAAATATAACGCCTTAATTGCTTGCTTTTTTCCTCCAAAATAAAACGGTATCCTCCATGCAAACTAATAGATATAGGTAAAGGTACTCTATCGCCAATTAAACTACTATTGGGTTGCGATAAATGTTTGGCACTAAATCCTAACCAATATTTTGTGGAATTTAAGAGTGCGCCTGCTCCAAAATCCATATAATTTAAAGGTTGATAATTAACAGCCTCTATAGATTTTCCAGCACCAGTAGCTATTTGATCATTAAATCTTAATTTATCAAAATCAATACGTTTCATATTATAAGCTAAATTAACTCCGAGGCGCATCTCAGTTATCTTACCCAATTTAAAATGATAGGCATAATTTAAACCAAATTGTGTATGCGTTAATCCTGCTGTTCCTGATCGGTCTTGTAATACTGATAAACCAATACCGCTATTTAAATTAGCCATATTGTAATCATAACTTGCCATATAGGTTGTGTAAGCTTTATTTACTCCAGGCCATTGGTTTCTGTAATTTGCAACAAAGCGATGTTCGTACGTAACACCCGCGTATGCTGGATTTAAATACATAGGCGCTGCATAAAATTGAGTAAATTGAGGATCTTGCCCCTTTAATGATTTATTAAAAAGTATAAATGCACATAAAATAAAAAATAAATAGAGCCATTCTTTTTTTAAGCTCTGTTTATTCATTTTAGTATATATATCAAAGTAACAAATACTTTGGGTATTGTATTTGCTCATTAATTCTTTTTTGTTAGGCTTAAAATTAATTCAGTTTCTTCTTTATCATTTGCTAAAGGCTCCATATCCAATATAATTGTGTGATAACCTTCTTCCTCTACAATTAGTTTATAAGGCTTTACAGGGTTCATGACTAATAAAAATTTTCCTGTTTTGGGACTTGCATTAAATATTCCACTAACTTGTTTACTTTCAATATCTATTAACGTAATTTTAGCTTTACTGATATTATCACCAACAGTTATTTTACCATGCTTAACCATAAAGTCGTTATCGCCAAAACGTGTATCAATTGTGTAAATATCAGAACCACCATACGTTTGTTCTTTTACAGAAGAATAATAACCTTTTGTTCCATTACTATTTAATACAAAAAAAATGTCGTTATAAACACTATTAATAGGATAACCTAGATTTTCAGCAGCGGTAAATTGATTTGTTTCAGTATTTAAAACAGATCTAAAAACATCATACTCTCCCATAGTATTATGACCTTTAGAGCTAAAATATAATGTAATGCCATCAGGATGTAAAAAAGGAGAGTCTTCATCTTTATCAGTATTAATTGTTGCTCCTAAATTCATTGGCATCGACCATTTTCCATTTGGCAATTTTTTAATTCGATAAATATCTTTACCTCCAAAACCTCCTGGCTTATTGCTACTAAAATAAATGATACTCGTATCATTACTAAAGCAAGCACTTGTTTCGATATAAGGTGTATTTATTTCAGCTCCAAACTTTTGAGGGTCCGACCAACTGTCATATCCCATGCGAGTGATATATAAATCACCAGTTAGCAAATCAGGGGCTGTTCTATATATAATCATATTATTCCCATCAAAACTAAGTGCAACGCAAGCATCGTGAGTATTAGTATTAATTGGAGAGCCAACATTTTTTGGGTCTCCCCATGTTCCATCAGAAAGACGTTGAGAAATATAAACATCTTCATAATAATTACCATTAGCATCTTTTAAATCGCCAGTACTTCCTTTCCTTCGTGATGT
Source organism: Bacteroidota bacterium (assembly GCA_025356715.1). The sequence continues at coordinate 4,531 of JANXRU010000257.1, read as the reverse complement.
GAAATAAATATAACTTTCGTCTGGTGGTATTAATGGTACATAATCGGCATAAGGTGAATTCACTTTATCACCAATATTTTTAATGATGCTTCTATGTGGATTAACAACAAAATCTTTAGCGTTTTTACTACAATTAATATAATAGTCTACTTCAGAATTTTGTATTGTACGTTGTTTTTCAGGAATTGCTTTATAATTATTAAAACTAATTATTGCTTCATCAAAATTTAAGGTAAGATGGTAAACTTGCCCAAAATAAAACTGAACTTCGGGTAACTTACTATTTTTTAATTTAATTAAATTTGTATAGCATAAATCAGTTGATTGCCCTAATTTAATGCGGCTAATCGCAGAATTTAAATTTGAAATTTCATGATTTGGATCAATTGCTAACACTTTTAAATATGTTTCAATGGCATTGACATAATCTTCAGATTCAAAAAACAGGTTAGCACTTTTTAAATCTTTAGCATATAATTTCGAGTTCACTTTTGTTTGAGCAAACGCATTTACCGTAAAAATAAAAACTAATAGGTATATTATATTTTTCATATTATCTTAATAAAAGTAAATCACCCGTTTTATTTAATTTTTTACCATCAATACTAGTCGCTATAATTTTCCAAACATATACATCTTGTGTACATAGTTTCCCTTTGTAATAGCCATCCCAACCAATGTTTAAATCTTTACTCACAAATAATAATTCGCCCCACCGAGAAAAAATATTAAGTTCATATTTATCATATCCTTTTAATACAGGATGAAACACATCATTATTTAAATCATTAACTCCGTAAATTCCTCCATTACTTCCAGCTTGGTTTGGGGAAAAGGCATTTGGAACATCCACATCACTTTCAACTAAAGCACGCACTAACGTTGGCAGATAAAACGTATCCATGCAACCTTTAGCATTTATTGCTACTAAATATATTTGAAACCCACCAACGTCTTGATACAAGTGAGTAGGATCTTTGTCGCTAGATGTTGTATTATCGCCAAAATTCCAAGAGTAATTTGTTGCTCCCGTGGATTGGTTAAAACATTGAAGCGGTGAACTAGGAACGAATACTAAATAATTATCGATAAAAAAGGCGGCGTGTGGTTTAGCAAATACTTTAATAATTTTAGTAGAGGTATCCGAACAGCCATAACCATCAATGCCTATTAATTGAACTGTAAATGTTTTGTCTGTTGCCGATAAATTGTAATAGGTATTTGTAACATTACCTGAAGAAGAAATATTATTATCACCAAAATTCCATTGATAGGAAGCAACTCCACTAATACTAGGGAAGGTAACTGATAGTGGGGCACAACCAGAGTCTGGTGTGGCAACAATAGGAAAATCTGGTTTAGGATGAACAATAATAGGAACAGTGATACTGTCCTTACAGCCATCAATAGTGGTAATATTTAATTGAACCGTATTAGTAATATTTGCTGCAGTTAAATTAACATATTGATATGAGGCATTTGTATTGGTGGACGTACTTGTTCCAAAATTCCAATTATAGGTTCCTGCACCAACAGATGTATTTGTAAAGGTCAACGTTTTAGGTGAACAACTTGGCGTATCTACTATAAAATTTGCTTTAGGTTTAAAAAACACAATTAAGGCTTGAATTAGAGAGTCTTTACAACCATTACTATTTATTGCAACTAAAGTACAACTGTAAGTTTGGTTTGTGGTGTTACTAGAATTAGAGTATGTATGAACAGTATTAGAAACCGTACTCGTATTTCCGTCACCAAATTTCCACAAATATGAATTAGCAAATAAACTAGAATTTGACATGACTGCATTTAAGGGAGAACAAGAAACTGTTGGCGTAATTGACGCGTTTACAATAGGTTTAGCATAAACAACAGGATACCCAAAAGTCGTATCTTTACAACCATCTGCTGTAACTACAATTAATTGTGTAGTAAAAGTTAAATTAGTAGCTGTCAAATTAGTATACGTATGTGTAGAGTTTGTTGATGAAACAGTTCCGCTAAAGTCGCCAAAATCCCATGTACTTGTAGTAATACCAATTGTTGTGTTTGTAAACGTAATAGTTTTAGAAACACATTTAGGAGTATCTAATGCAAATGTAGCATTGGGTTTATAATACACTAATAATGATTTCGTAATTGAATCGCGACATCCATTTGCTGTAATAGCAACTAATTCACAGGTATAGGTTTGATTAGAAGTACTACTTAGGTTTGAATACGTATGGTTTGTGTTTGTTGAAACGGATGTTGTTCCATCGCCAAATTTCCAATAATAAGTTGTAGCGGAACTACTAGTATTTGTATATGTAACTGCAATTGGTGAACAGCCTACCGTTGGTGATAGCACAAAGTTTGGCACTGGTTTCCCAAAAACTACTGGATATCCAAATGTTGTATCGGTACAAGAAAAAGCATTTTGGGCAATTAATTGAACTGTATAAGTAATATTAGAGGTTGAATTATTTGTAAAAGTATGAGTTGGATTTGCTGCATTAGAAATAGCGGATCCATCTCCATAATCCCAAGTATAACTAACCGCACCCAGTACAGGAGGGAAATTAATACTAAGTGGAGAACATCCACTATTTGGCACCATCGTAAAATTAAATATAGGTTTCGGATACATAATACCAACTTGTGAAGTACTATCCCCACAACCATTACTACTAATAGCAACTAATTGTACAGTAAAACTTTGTAATAGCAATGTTGAGTTTGTATAGGTATGAGATAAAGTTGATAATGTAGATGTGCTAGAAGTAGCATCACCAAAAGTCCAATTATAATTAGTTGCTCCAACAGATGTATTTGTAAAAGTTGCGGCCACTGGCGAACAACCCAGTGGAGCATTCATGATAAATGAGGCTGTTGGTTTAGAAAAAACAGTAACCGTGTTTGTTTTTACATCAGAACATCCTGAGCCAGTTTGCGCGGTTAAGGTAATTGAGTATATTTTATTTGTAGTTAACGTATTTGTATAAACTTGAGTTGTGCTAGTTGCTGTAGATGTATTTCCATTTCCTAAATTCCAACTATAAGATGTAGCATTAGCAGATGTATTTGTAAAATTAACGGTTAAAGTGGGGCAACCAGTTATAGGAGTCAATGTAAAATTAGCTGTTGGCTTCACATTGACCATCACCGTTTGCAAAACGGTATCAGCACAATTAGCTGTGTTTACTATTAGTTGAGCTGTATACGAATTTTGAGTCGTATACGTATGGGTTGGATTTTGAACCGATGAAGTCGCTGTGGGAGAAGCATCTCCAAAATTCCAATTCCAACTCACAATTGGACCACCAAAGCCGACGATTGAATTATCAGTAAATGTTGCGGACGATAACACACAAGCCGTAGTAATAGGAAACGAAGCTATAGGTTTGGCATACACATTTATAGGAGCAGTAAATGTGTTTATGCAAGTATTAGCTGCAGTAACTGTTAATGATGCAACAAAACTACCTATACTTAAATAATTTTGAGCTGGTGGTAACAATCCACTAAAAGTATTTCCATTTCCAAAATTCCAATTCCAAGAAACTGCACTAACTGATAAATCTGTAAATACCGCACCCGTAATGTTTTCGCAACCCTTATTTGGACTTACAGAAAAACTAGCGATAGGCATTGGTAATATTGTAACGACGACTTTATCAGTATCTGTACATACCGCTCCTCCACCAGGAACTAATGCGATAACTGAAACTGTAAATGTTCCTGAACTTCCATAAGTGTGAGTTTGTGAGCCAAATGGCTTAGAAACAAACCCTCCCCCATCACCAAAATTCCATTTATAACTATAACCCGGTAAACTCGTATTAGTAAACGTTATTGGAGATCCCTGACAAAGAGGATTGGTCGGACCTACAATACCTGCCAGTGGTGGGTTAATAATAGTAACTGTAATTGTTTTTGTGTTTATTCCACACAAATTGCTGTCTTCTAATATCACATTATAACTACCAACTGATGGATATGCAATTGACATTGGAGTTGAAGGTGGCCAAGGCTTCCAGCCAACGATAGAATCATGACCTAATCCCCAATAGTTTCCAAAATGCCAACGTTCTTGTCTTTGAAAGGTATTTCCTTGAGGGACACAATTCCTATTGGTAGAATTTGTAAATGTGAAAATATTATCTGGCCAACATTTAAGAACTGCACTAGGTGTGATATTCGCATTATCAATATCATAAATTTGAATGGGATTAAAGTTTGCAATAGTAGGAAGAAAAGGCGTGCAGTAATTTTTAGCAGTTAGAGTTACGGCAGTCTGACAATTTACCGTACCTGGAAGGTAATTATGAGAAACGGTTTGTCCCGCATTTAAATAATTAAATGTTTGAATGGCAGAACCATCACCGAAATCCCAAGTAAATATGGTCGTTTGCGAAACATCTGTACTTGAATTTGTAAATAATAAAGCGTGAGGCGCACAAGCCGTAGTGACACCTCCTATCGGAATTTGTATAGATGCATTAACTGGTTTTTCCATCACAACTGTAGCTATAATGGTGCAATTAGGCGC
>JANXRU010000200.1 GCA_025356715.1 Bacteroidota bacterium | reverse complement strand
TTTACTTCCACTACAGGTTTTGTTGGAGTAATAACAGTCGTGTTATTTTCTATTTTTGGTTTTGTTTCAGTTATATTAACATCTTCACCAGCTTCACTAGTCACGATGTTTTCGCTGTTTGCATTGGGAGTGGGAGGAGGTGTTACTTCTGTGTTTTCGACCACGGATGTGGCATCACCAATGCCATTATTTTCAACATTGCCAGTACCTTCATTATAGGTTCCGAAATTTATTTCAGTTCCACCACCATTTGGAGCGGAACTTTCTGGAAATAGAGGGTTGGGAATAGGAATGATGAATAAGAATAAAAATAAAAGTAATAGTCCTAATATCCCTAACGAAATCGCTAGTGAAAGTGCTCTGTTTTTATTTTCTTCTGCTTGTGTAAGATGCATTTAATAAGTGATTAGCGCTTATGTTTAGTTTTTAATATAGTGCCATTTTATTTACCGTTACCATTTGAGGGCTGAGTTGCACAAATCATTTTGCATTTTAATCGGTCGCCTAATTGCATGACATCAATAAAATCTTGATATAATAAATCTTTATCTACATGAATAACAACTGATGGTTCGATACGGCCACCAATTTTAGTAATCATGGCTGCTTCTAAATCTGCATAAGGAATTTCCTTACTATCAATAAAATATTTGTGATCTTTAGTAACTGCTAAATGTATAGGATCTTTACTATTGTCTATTTGACGCTTGTTTGTAGAACTTGGTAAATTTACCTTCATCGCATTAGGACTTACCATTGTAGATAAGATTAAGAAAAATAACATTAAGAAAAACATAATGTCGCTTAGCGAATCGGTGCTCACTTCTGCTTCTCGGTGCCCTCTTTTTCTTAGTCGTGCCATTTTTTTAGTGCTTAGTTTTTAAGTTTTTATTGTTTAAGTAGGTTGAGTAATTTTTTATTAAAAACTAACAACCAATAACTAACAACTGATTACTTACTTGGTTCGTTTAAAATATCTAAAAATTGAATTTGTGATTCTTCCATTCGGTGTGCTAATTTATCAACTCGAGTTGAAAGCCACTGAAAGCCAACAAAAGCGATAACACCTACTACTAAGCCTCCGCAAGAGCTAATCATTTTTTGGTATAAACCATCAGACACCGTTTCAATATCAACAGTTCCCGCTAATTTAATACGGTAAAAAATATGAATAACTCCAATGATAGTTCCAATAAATCCAAACATGGGAGCAATACGTCCCGTGATATTTAAAACACTCAAGTTTTTTTCTAAGCGCGTTAATTCGGCTGAACCTGCTTTATCCATCGCTTCTCTGATTTCTGCCATGCTTTGGCCGATACGAGAAACGCCTTGTTCTAACATTAATGATTCTGGCGTATTAACGCTTTTACATAAAGCACGAGCATTTGCTATGTTACCGTTATTAATCATTTCCTTAATACTAGGCAATAAAGTAGCGTTCTTTTTAGAAGCTTTAGAAATAATGAGGATTCTTTCTACCATAATGTAAATGGCCAATACCAATAAAATAGCTAATGGTATCATTATAACACCTCCTTTGGCAACCATATCAAATAGTGAAATTTCAGTAGGGGCTACATCCGTTACTGTTTGTATGCCTGTTGTAGCGGGTTGTGCGGCTAAAGTTTCAGCTACAGTAGTTGCAACCGTATTGGTAATTTGAAGAATGAATGATAACATATGAGCTTAGATTTTAATTACACGAAATTACTTTAGAATAGCAAGTATAATTTAATTCATAAGCGATGTTTTAAACAGATTTGTGTTAGTATAATGTTGAGGTAGGGAAAAAGATACCTAATTATCATGTTTTTATTTTCTTTTGCTTGACCAAAAGAAACAAAAGTCAAGAACGAACACCAACTCCAATTCTTTTCTCGCACAAAAGCCTTCGCAATACCTCCGAAAAAATTGTAGTTCACACTGTTCGTTCACGCCCACCGCACCACTACCAATGTATGCTTTAATTTATTAGAAGTAATTCAACTAAAAAATTTGAAGAGTCAGTTTATTAAATCATCTCTGAGAACTCCTTTTCTCTGCGGCAAAAAAACAATAATAATTAAAGCAATTGCAATAAAATCTCACCGAAACGATACACGTCTTCGAAGGAGTTATACATAGGTTCTGGCGCACAACGGATTACGTTAGGCTCTCTCCAGTCAGGAACTACGCCGTTTTCCATTAATTTGTTAAATAATGCTTTTCCTTGACCATGCGCTACGATACTTAATTGACAACCTCTGTTTTGTTTAGGAGTTATAATTTCCAAGCAATTATTTTTTTGCTTGTTAATTTCTTCTACTACAAATTCTAAATACGCAGTTAGTTCTTTACTCTTTTTATTTAAAGCGTCCATACCAACTTCATCAAAAATATCTAAAGATGCTTTGTAAGCAGCCATAGATAAAATAGGCGC
>JANXRU010000161.1 GCA_025356715.1 Bacteroidota bacterium | reverse complement strand
TACTATAAACAAGATTATTTCGTATGCATATACACTTCCGTATATGTTAGATTCAACGTTTAAATTAAATCACTTTAAAATTAACAATGAGGTTACTCATTTATATATGGGTATTCCTACATTTATTGTTATTCGAAATTTTAGAATTTAAACAATTCTTTAAGTAAATTCATTATTTTTTATAATTTTAGTTGAAGCTAAACAGTTTTTTAATACTGGCATTATTGATATCAGTAATATAAAAGCAGAAATTATAAAACTAAATTAAGTAGCGAATTAATATAATTATTTAATAGAATTTAATAATTAAATAAAAATTGAACTGACATAATTAACAAGGAAACAAAAAAATGAAAATAAAAGTAATTTTATACTTAATGCAATTTACATTATTAAGTAGCTATATTTTAAAGTCTTCTGATACGCTTAAAATAACAATAGCTTCAGCAGACAGTATATTTTTAACAAAAAATTTACACCTACTTTCTGCCAAATATAATATAAGTTCGGCTAAAGCATTAAAGCTTCAAGCTAAAGTATACCCTAATCCAAGTATTTATGTTGAACAAAGTTTAATAAATAAAATTACTCGTGCAAATTATGATACCGATCCAACAAGAACAGGTAATACAGAAACACTTATACAGCTTAATCAATTAATATTATTGGCAGGTAAACGAAATAAACAAATTAAATTAGCTGATATTGGAATTAAGTTATCAGAAGCTGATTTTGAAAATTTACTTAGAACTTTAAGATTTCAGTTGCATAATGATTTAACACAAATGTATTATAATCAAAAAGCTTTAAAATTATTGTATGAAGAACAAAAGAGTATAGATATTTTAAGTGATAATATTGATGAACAAGTAATTAAAGGTTTTATATCTCTTAGCGAAGGTATTCGAATTAAATCTTTATTATTAGAAATTGATAAAGAAATAAATGAATATACTAATACAAACTATGATTTAATTGGAGAAGTGAATACGATACTTAATTTTTCCGAAAAAACTTATATATATGCAATTACAGAGCCTATCTATAATACTAGTTTTTTATCTTTTAATTCATATTTAGATAGTGCAACAATATATAATCCAGATATAAAAAAATCTAATTACATTATTGATGCTTATAAAGCACAATATGAATTAAATAAAGCACTGGCTATCCCGGATGCAAATATTCAATTAGTATATGATAAAAGCGGGAGTTACATTCGCAATTATTATGGATTGGGAGTTGGCATAAGTTTACCAACTTTTAACCGTAATCAAGGTAATATTAAATCATCAAAATTTCATGTAAATCAAGGTGAAAATGACTTAAAACTCCAACAACTATCAGTAGCTTCTATTTTATTTTCTAATTATCAAAGCAGTATTAATAACCAAACAATATTGAAAAATTATTCAGTTAATTATGAAAATCAATTATTAACGATGATGGATAAGGTGTTAGAAAATTATCAAAAAAGATTGATAACATTAGTAGATTTCACAAATTACTATGAAAGCTACAAACAAGGTTATTTAAGCCTTTTACAAATTAAATCTACATTAAATTCTAATATTGAACAAATCAATTTTTTAATTGGAAAACCAATTATCAAATAAATTAATCTATAAAAAAATGAAAACCTCTTTAATATTATCTTCAATAAGTATCATACTATTTTTACGTTGCTCCCATAGCGTTGCTGAAGACTCTTTAACCAATCGTTCTATATTAGATAGTTTAATCAAACAATCGAATTTAGTAGAAATAAAAGAAATGCCTGTTACGAATGTCTTAGAACTTTCTGGGAAAATCAGCATGGATGAAAATAAAAGCGCTAGAATTTTTCCATTAGCGGGAGGTGTAGTTTTAAATGTAGCCGTAGAACTAGGTGATTATGTAAAAAAGGGCCAATTATTAGCGACAATTAAAAGTCCAGAATTAATTAACGCGCAACGCGATTATAAAAACGATGAAGCGGAAGTATTAAATCAAGAAAAAAACGTTGAGGCTGCTAAATCATTAGTAAAATCTGGATTAATGAGTGAAAAAGAGTTTATCATAACTCAAAATCAATTACAGATTTCTAAAAATAATTTAGAAAAAAGTAAAGAGTTATTAATGGTATATAATCAAGGCATCCATCCTGACGAGTTTAATATATTTGCTCCCGTGAGTGGTTATATTATTGAAAAAAATATATCACCTAATTCTCAGTTCCAAAGCAGCCAGTCTCAGGCATTATTTACTGTATCAGATTTAAATGAAATTTATGCAGATGCTAATGTTTATGAATCTGATATTAATAAAATTAATTTGAATGATAGTGTTTATATCTCAACACTTGCGTATCCTGATATCACGTTTAGAGGCGTTATTTCTAAAATAATAAATGTATTAGATCCCAATACTAAAACGATGAGAGTACGAACAAAATTATTGAATAATGTACTTTTAAAACCTGAAATGTATGCTCAAATTACTATAAATTATAAATCAGGTTTAATAATGAAAGCAGTTCCTAAAAGCGCTGTAGTATTTGATAATTCTTTAAATTATATAGTAATTCAACAAGGTGATAGTGCGATAGCTAAAAAAATTCAGATACAATCTACAGGATCGCTTTATTCGTTTTTTGATGGTGATATTAAGCCACATGAAAAAGTTTGTACCAAAGATGCTTTACTAATTTATAACGCTATAAATAATTAAACTATGAATAAAATTATTTCACTCGTTATATCTGTATCTTTAAAAAACAGAGGATTAATTTTGTTTTTAACGTTACTACTAGTAATTATTGGAGTTATAAGTTATCAAAATACACCAGTAGAGGCTTTTCCAGATGTTACTAATACTCAAATAACAATTATAACACAATGGAGTGGAAGAAGTGCTGAAGAAATTGAGAAATTTGTCACTATTCCATTAGAAATAGCTTTAAACCCTGTAGCAAAAAAAATTGCTTTACGTTCTACAACCTTATTTGGATTAAGTGTTGTGAAAATTATTTTTGATGATGATGTAGATGACACTTATGCCCGTCAGCAAGTCAATAACCTTATTGGTAGTGCTGATTTGCCGGACGGCGTTGACCCTGAAATTCAACCCCCTTATGGTCCAACTGGAGAAATTTATCGTTATACTATAAAAAGCAAAAATCGAACCCCTCGTGATTTAAAAACCATACAAGATTGGATTATTGAACGAAAATTGAAGGCTGTTCAAGGTGTGGCAGATGTTGTTAGTTTTGGGGGGGAAATAAAATCTTACGAAATAAGCTTAAATAAAAATGCATTAGATGAATATGATTTAACCCCATTAGATGTTTATGAAGCATTACATAAAAGTAATATAAATGTAGGTGGTGATGTAATCGAAAAAAATAATCAAGCCTATGTTGTCCGTGGTCTTGGTGTATTATCAAAAATGAGCGATATTGAAAATGTTATAATTGATTATCGAAATAACTTACCAATTTACGTTAAAAATATTGCCAGTGTATACGAAAGTGCGCTTCCTCGTATGGGTCAGGTAGGTCGCGATAGTATTGATAATTGTGTGGAAGGAATTATTGTGATGAGAAAAGGAGAGAACCCAGGAGCTGTAATAGAAGCTGTGAATGCTAAAGTAGAAGAACTTAACGATAAAATTTTGCCAAACGATGTGAAAATAGTTGCCTTTTACAATCGTCAAAATTTAATTAATTTTTGTACTAAAACAGTAACTCATAATTTATTGGAAGGTATTTTATTAGTAACAACTATTGTACTAATATTTATGGCAAATTGGAGAACAACTGTTATCGTATCTATTATTATTCCCTTAGCATTATTATTTGCCTTTATGTGTTTACGTTTTAAAGGAATGAATGCAAATTTATTATCAATGGGTTCTATTGATTTCGGTATTATTATAGATGGTGCTGTCGTAATGGTTGAAGGCTTATTTGTTTTATTAGATAAACAATCCCATGCAATTGGAATGGAATTATTCAATAAAAGAAGTAAAAGAGGAATGATTAAAAAAACAGGAGCAGAATTAGGTAAAGCGATTTTCTTTTCTAAACTTATTATTATTACCTGTTTAATTCCTATTTTTTCTTTCCAAAAAGTTGAAGGTAAAATGTTCTCTCCTTTGGCTTATACTCTTGGTTTCGCATTACTTGGTGCACTAATTTACACATTAACTCTAGTTCCTGTTTTAGTTTCGTATCTCTTAAATAAAAATGTTAAAGAAAAACATAATTTTTTTGTCGAAGGATTACAAAACGGAGTAATGAAATTATTTAGTTATTGTATGAAATTTCGGAAACAAACACTTATTATAAGCGGAATAATAGTAGTGCTTGGCTTTGCTTCATTTAATTTTTTAGGAACTGAGTTTTTACCACAGCTAAATGAAGGATCTATCTATGTTCGTGCTAATTTACCTTTAAGTATTTCATTAAATGAATCTGTAAAATTGAGTACGAATATGCGACATGTGTTCGATAAATATCCAGAAGTAAAGCAAGTAATGAGTCAGGCAGGGCGACCAAATGATGGAACTGACCCAACAGGATTTTATAATGTTGAATTTTTTGTAGACTTACTTCCAAAAGAAGAATGGAAAACAGGACGAACAAAAGCAGAGTTAATTTCTTCGATGCAGAAAGATTTACTTAAATATCCTGGCATTAATTTTAATTTCTCTCAACCTATTATGGATAATGTTGAAGAAGCTGTTAGTGGAGTGAAGGGAAGTCTTGCTGTGAAAGTTTTTGGAGATGATTTAGATTACATCGAAGGAGAAGCTGATAAAGTATTTACCGTATTAAAAAACGTAAAGGGGATAGAAGATTTAGGTGTTATTAAAAATTTAGGGCAACCAGAATTACGCATTGAATTGGATCGAAAACGAATGGCTGCTTTTGGTATTAATACTGCCGACTGTAACTCTGTTGTGGAGATGGCTATAGGTGGTAAAGCTGCCACACAGTTTTACGAAGGTAATCGTAAATTTGATGTACGAATTCGTTTTGACAATAAATACAGAGCGAGTGAACAAGAAATTGGGAATATTAGAGTACCAAGTATGAGTGGTGCTAAAATCCCATTAAAAGAAATTGCTAAAATATATACTGTAACAGGTCCTTTGTTATTATTTAGAGATGATAACCGTAGATTTATTGCTATTAAATTTTCTGTTCGTGGGCGAGATATGGGAAGTACAATAAAAGAAGCACAAGCTAAAGTAAATCAGGTAGTCAAATTACGTAAAGGATGTGATATGAGTTGGAATGGCGACTTCGAAAATCAACAGCGCGCCAGTAAGCGATTGAGTATTGTTGTGCCAATTAGTTTAGTTTTAATCTTCTTAATACTATTTGTATTGTTTGGTAATAGCCAAGATGCTTTGCTTGTATTGGTAAATGTACCATTTGCCATTATTGGTGGTATATGGGCACTTATGGCTACGCATACCAATTTTAGTATTTCGGCTGGAATAGGATTTATAGCATTATTTGGTATCTGTATTCAAAATGGTGTAATCTTGATTTCCGTATTTAAACAAAATTTAAAAAATAAAATGTCAATTAAAGAGAGTATCATGGACGGAGTATTGTCTCGCGTACGTCCCGTTGTTATGACTGCTCTAATGGCGCTAATTGGATTAATGCCTGCGGCACTGAGTACTGGAATAGGTAGCGAAACCAGTAAACCATTAGCTATTGTTATTATCGGGGGATTAATTACGGCAACCATTTTAACTCTGTTGGTATTTCCAATTGTATTTTACGGTTTTTATAGAAAGAAGATATAATAAATAATTTCGTTAAACTTTAGGCATAATTAATCGTCCAATGACAATAAAATAAATAATTCTTAAAAAACAACCTTATGAAAACAAAAAAAATCATCATTGCAATATCAGTATTAGTGTTAGGTGCTACATCTTGTAAAAAACAAACAGGAGTAGATGGCGCTCAAGGACCACAAGGCATTCAAGGCCCAGTATTATCAGGAAATTTAAAAGGCTTTGTAAGTCATTATGACTTAAATGGCGCAAAAATATTATCGGGATTATTGGGTGATACATTAATAATTGATGGAACATCTTTAATTGCAGTTACCGATGCTTCTGGTGCTTATACTTTTAATAATTTAACCACAGGATCTTATAACGTAACTGTTAAGCATGCTGGCTTCGGGACTACTAAAATGCAAAGCATTCAATTTGCAGGCGGCGGAGATACATATAAAAATGCCTTAATTTCTAAAATACCAAATACAAATGTTGTAGCATTAAATACAGTAGCCACCACTACAGCTGGTGTCAACTATATTGTTACTACAGGAACAATAACAGTTGCGCCTTATCAACAAACTATACTTTTGTTTTTTGGTAATCCAAACTCAAATACACCATCTG
>JANXRU010000158.1 GCA_025356715.1 Bacteroidota bacterium | reverse complement strand
GAATTACAAGGTAAATGCAAAGATGCTGTTAAGGCCTTTAAATTAGCAATACAATTTTGCTTAGATGCAAAAATAATTGAAACATACGATGCAAATATTAAACGTTGTAAAAATAAAGCTGGATTCTTCAGATCTTTTTTTGGTAATAAATTGATAAAAATATAAAATAATAAAAAATGAAAGTAGCAATTGTAGGAACAGGATACGTAGGTTTAGTAACAGGCACATGCTTTAGTGAAGTTGGCATGGACGTAACTTGCATTGATATTGATCAAAAGAAAATAGATAATTTACACAAAGGTATATTACCTATTTATGAACCAGGCTTAGATGAGATGGTAACCCGTAACGTTGAAAAAAAACGTTTGCATTTTTCCACATCTTTAAAAGATAGTATACAAGGTGCTGAAGTTGTATTTATTGCGGTTGGTACACCACCAGACGAAGATGGTTCTGCTGATTTAAAATATGTATTAGCTGTTGCAGCAAGCGTTGGAGAGCACATGAATCATCCTTTGGTTATTGTCACTAAAAGCACAGTGCCTGTGAGTACTGCCGAAAAAGTTCGTAAAGCATTACAAGAACAGTTAACTAAACGTGGGTCTAAATTAGATTTTTACGTGGCTTCAAACCCTGAGTTTTTAAAAGAAGGGGCGGCTATCGAAGATTTTATGAAACCCGATAGAATTGTGGTTGGTATTGATAGGCCTGAAGCTGAAGAGTTAATGCGTAAATTATATAAACCATTTTTAATGAATGGGCATCCCATTTACATAATGGATATTCCTTCAGCAGAAATGACAAAATATGCCGCTAATGCCATGTTAGCTACAAAAATTAGTTTTATGAATGATGTTGCTAACCTATGTGAAATTATGGGTGCTGATGTAAACATGGTTCGTAAAGGTATTGGTAGCGATACACGAATTGGTACTAAATTTATTTATCCAGGTGTTGGATATGGCGGAAGTTGTTTTCCTAAAGATGTGAAAGCTTTAATTAAAACGGCCAAAGAACACAAATACACTATGCGCATTTTAAATGCCGTTGAAGAAGTCAATGAAAATCAAAAAGAAGTATTATTTGATAAAGTAAAAACTCATTTTAAAAATGATTTAAAAGGAAAAAAATTTGCATTATGGGGTTTATCGTTTAAACCTAAAACGGATGATATGCGTGAAGCACCATCATTAGTGATCATCGAAAAATTATTAAAAGCTGGCGCTAATGTAGTGGCATACGACCCTGTAGCAATGCACGAAGCAAAGCATAGTTTAAAAGATACGGTTGAATACGCAACTGATATGTACGACTCCTTAAATGGAGCCGATGCCTTATTAATTATTACAGAGTGGCCAGAATTTAGAGCGCCTGATTTTGATGAAATCACAAAACGTTTAACTCAAAAAGTATTATTTGATGGGCGAAATATTTTTGACCATGTAGATATGAAAAAAATAGGTTACAGCTATTATTGCATTGGAGTTAAAACTAATTAGTCGATGAGTCGATTTGGTAATTAAAATAAATTAAACAAAATAATACATTCTTTAACTGACGCATCGTCGAATTATCGAATTAACTAATTAAATGATATGAGCAAAAAAAGAATTTTAATTACAGGAGCAGCAGGTTTTTTAGGGTCACACTTATGTGATCGTTTTATCAAAGAAGGTATGCAAGTAGTTGCCATGGATAACTTGGTAACAGGCGATTTAAAGAACATTGAACATTTATTTAAATTACCTCAGTTCGAATTTTATCATAACGACGTCAGTAATTTTATTCACGTACCAGGTAACATCGATTATATTTTACATTTTGCTTCGCCTGCAAGCCCTATTGATTATTTAAAAATCCCCATTCAAACCTTAAAAGTTTCTTCTTTAGGAACACACAATGTGTTAGGATTAGCCCGTGTAAAAAAAGCAAGAGTATTAGTTGCATCAACCAGTGAAGTATATGGAGATCCCTTTGTTCATCCTCAAACGGAAGAATATTGGGGAAATGTAAACCCAGTAGGGCCACGTGGTTGTTATGATGAAGCTAAACGTTTTATGGAAGCATTAACAATGGCTTATCACGAAACTCATGGATTAGAAACTCGTATCATTCGTATATTTAATACCTATGGGCCAAAAATGAGATTAAATGATGGCCGTGTATTACCTGCATTTATAGGCCAAGCATTGCGTGGCGAAGACTTAACGATGTTTGGTGATGGCAGCCAAACACGTAGCTTTTGTTTTGTAGATGATTTAGTAGAAGGCATTTATCGCTTATTAATGAGTGATTATCACTTACCAGTAAATATTGGTAATCCTGATGAAATTAGCATTAAAGATTTTGCAGACGAAATATTAAAATTAACAGGCTCTAATCAAAAATTAATTTCGTTACCATTACCAAAAGATGATCCTAAGCAACGTAAACCTGATATTACAAAAGCTAGAACATTATTAAACTGGGAACCAAAAGTAAACAGAGCTGAAGGGTTAAAAATTACTTACGAGTATTTTAAAACATTGAGTAAGGAAGAATTGAACAAAACGGAACACCGTAATTTAGAAACCTTAAATAGGTAATATGCTAAGGGGTTCATTAATAATCTTTTTTTTAATGAATTATCATATTTTGCGATCGCAAAATATGCAGTTTTTATCTGAAAATTATACTTGGCCTGATTTTAATAAAAATTTTGGGCAGATACCCGATTCTTTTAAAAATGACGGAGCAGTCATTTTAAATGACGAGATCAATTTAAATTTTCCTGATCATTATATAAAAAGAAGGCAAGCTGTTAAAATATTAAACGAAGAAGGCCTCTCTCATTATAGATCAATATCATTACCGCAAAATTTTGATATTACTAGGTTGAATAATCCAACCTATAAACAGGGAAGATTCAATAAACGAAACATTCCCTATATATACGAATACAAGATCTCTTATTTTTCGGCTCGTATACACAGAGGCAAAACACTTACAGAGATCCCTGTAAAAGTAACTCCTAATAAAGTTTATTGGGTTAAATACGACGGAGAGAGAGTTTACGATTACGAATACATCTTTGATTTTACCGACCTGATGGTTGACGATATTATTGAGTATACTTATAAAGCGGAAATAAGGGGATCCTATGACACTGACCAGTTTTATGTAAATGATTATTTTCCTAAACTCAAAACAGATTTGTTAGTAAAAGTGATTTCACCTATGGAGCTTAACAAAGCTGATATTATTCTTAATCACAATATTGATTCAAGCCTATTTACAAAAAAAAATATTCCTGAAGGTAAATACACCTACCAAAATTTCACCTATGCTTTTAAAAACTTGAAAGCAATCAAATATTCACAAAATGCCTTAGCAGGCAAAATGCTTCCACACATTACAGCAAGTGTTTATAGTTTGAATAGGCATTTTTTTAATAAATCATTAAATAGTGTGAAATATTTGTATACAACCAATTACAATTGGTTCGTTATACCAGATTCACTAAACGGAAAAGAAAAAGTTTACGATAAATATAGTGCTAACTTAAGAAAGTTTATTGCGAAATTCCCTGAAAACAATACTGATACATCCAAAGCACTATTTTTTTCGCAGGTAATTGACACGATTAATACCTGCAAATTTATAACCGCAGAGCAAATGCATTATGATAAAGAAGCCCAATACGCTTCATCATCTTCCGAAAGATTACTGAGAAAAGATCTGATTGAAGAATTTATTCTGGATATTTATTCTGATATTTTATTTGAAAAAAATATTTTCTACTATACGGCTAATGTGCAGGACAAACGTTATGGCATTCATACCAAAGCAAATCGTTCCCACGAAGATTATGAATTAGAGTTTTTTGCGTTACCTGTAAAATCATCTTTTAAATTTTATTTGCCGCGATTTAATGGTATTAAATATATGACAGACGAATTACCGTTTTATTATGAAGGAAGTTATTGCGCTCTTTTTCCAAAAAACACAAAAGCTACTGCCTATAAAGATGGGCTAAACAACTTAATATTTATAAAGACCCCTTCAAGTACCTATAATGAAAACATCAGGTCTGAAAATGCCGTATTTAAAGTAA
The DNA here is from genome assembly GCA_025356715.1 of Bacteroidota bacterium. The sequence continues at coordinate 7,022 of JANXRU010000158.1, read as the reverse complement.
ATCTCGATTCATCAATCATACATTCTACTATCAAAATTAATTTAAACGGACAATTTTCAACCATTCTAAGGCATTATTATAACAATGATCCTATTGACTCAACTATAAAATCTGAATACTTTAAAAAATGTACAAACAAACCAAGCGCATCTAATCAACAGATCAAACTTTCCTCACAGGCTAAGAATTTTCCATTTAAAAGTTCCTATAATTGTTCAGAAAATATCAAAATATCAAAAGGATACATAGATCTTAAAGATTGGTTCTCTTTTGTTTTAGCTAAAGAAAATTTTCAGGAAAAAGTTACGCAAAGCTATTTCCTTGATTTTACATTCACTGATATTTATAATTTTTTATTTGAATTTAATAAGCCTACTGAAATTTCAAACATGGATGATTTTAATAAAAAAATAAATAATGAATATTTTGAAGTGAATTCCACCATACATAAACAAGAAAACAATAAATACCTGCTAAATATAAGCACTAAAGCCAAACAATATATTCTTCCTGAAGAAAGGGCAGATTATTTAACAGAATATTTAACTTTGTTGAGCCAAATAAATTCATTAAAACTAAAATACACCAATTGATTCGCCATTATAATATAACTGTTAAAGGAAAAGTGCAACGAGTAGCCTTTAGAGTATGGGCTCAAGCAACTGCACAAAAATTAGGTTTAACAGGCTTAGTGAAAAATTTACATAACGGCGATGTGTTTATAGAAGTGGAAGGAGAAGAAGATAATATTAATCAATTAATTGACTGGTGCTATGTAGGTTCTCCTAAATCAAAAGTTATTGAAGTAAATGCTGAAGAATCTCCTTTAAAAAATATGGAAACGTTTGAATTAAAGAGGTAGTTATAATTATTTATATAAACTGAGTGAATACCCACTTACATATTGTTTCATTTGATATCCCCTACCCTGCTAATTATGGTGGTGTTATTGATGTGTTCCATAAAATAAGATGCTTGAAAGAGCAAGGAATTGAAATTACATTGCATTGCTTTCAATATGGTAATCGTAAACCAGCTATAGAATTAGAAAATTTATGCGAAACCGTTTACTACTACCAACGTGATGTGTCTTTTATAAACCAATTATCAGCATTACCTTTTAACGTAAAATCACGCGCTAATACAAAATTAAAACAACGCTTGTTACAAGATAATTATCCTATTTTATTTGAAGTGTTACATACTTGTTATCTATTAAATGATAATGCCTTCAAAAACAGAATTAAATTATTTAGACATAGCAACATCGAACACGATTATTTTTTAGAGTTAGCTAAAACCGAAACGTCATTTCTTAAAAAAATGTACCTTAAGCTGGAAGCCTTTAAATTAAAGTATTTCGAAAAGGTCATTTCAAAAGCTACTTATATTTTATCGGTTTCGGAAACAGATTTAGCGTACTTTAAAAAAACTTATCCGCAAACACCTTCTTTATATTTACCAAGTTTTCATTCGTATGATGCACTGACAATTAAACAAGGTAAGGGCGACTATATATTATACCACGGTAATTTAGCAATTTCCGAAAATTACTTAGCCGCACAGTGGTTAATTGAAAATGTGTTTTCTAATATTTCTTTTCCTATTATTATTGCTGGTTTAAATCCACCACTGTCTTTGATAGAAAAAATAAAATTATTTCCACACATTCAACTAAAACAAAATTGCACAGAATCAGAAATGCAGGAACTCATTGAAAACGCTCAAATTCATTGCCTATATACGCATCAAACAACTGGGCTAAAATTAAAATTAGTGAATGTGGTTTTTTCTGGCAGACATATAATTGTTAATTCAAATATGTTGACAGGTACTGATTTAGGAAAAGCATGCTCTGTTTGTAACACTTCAGAAGCTTACGTTTCTGAAATCAAAAATTTAATTAACAAATCATTTACGGTAATAGATATTAAAAACAGAGAGCAAGCAAAGCTATCAATGTCTAATGATGCTAAAACAAAAAGTTTGATAAGTTTAATTCAAAAAAATTAAGAATTAAATCGTAATAATTTCTTTTTCCTTGTGCTCAAAATATTTTTCACACTTTACAGAAAATTCATCCGTTATTGCCTGAATTTTTGTTTCCCCACTTTTAGCTTCATCTTCTGGTAACCCAGCTTTTTGCAAGCCTTTAATTGCCTCCATGGATTCTTTACGAATATTTCTAATGCCAACCTTCGCATCTTCGGTAATAGATTTAGCCGTTTTTACTAAATCTTTACGACGCTCTTCCGTTAATGGTGGAACAATAATACGAATAAGCACGCCATCATTCTGAGGATTAAATCCTAAGTTAGCTGCTTGTATGGCTTTTTCTATAGGCGTCAGCATTGCTTTTTCCCATGGCTGAACAAGTATGGTACGAGAATCTTGTGTATTAACACTGGCTGTATTACTAAGTGTTACTTTAGAACCATAATAATCTACCATCACATTATCCAACATGGCAGGGTTTGCTTTACCTGCTCTTACTTTTGCTAATTCTAATTCTAAATGCACAATGGTTTTTTCCATCTGACCTTTTGCACTTTCTAATACTGTTTTAATATCACTCATATTTTTATTTTTTTACGATTGTCAAAGTTAATTTAATTTTTGAAATTCTAAACAGCAACTTCTGCTTTAATATGCGGATGTGGATCGTAATTTTCTAAAACAAAATCATCAATTGTAAAATCAAAAATAGATTTTACGTTAGGATTTATTTTCATTGTTGGTAAAGCTCTCAATTCCCTTGATAATTGCAGATTTGCCTGTTCGATGTGATTAGAATATAAATGAGCGTCGCCTAATGTATGAACAAAATCACCTAATTGCAAATCACAAACCTGTGCTACCATCATTGTTAACAAGGCATACGAAGCAATATTAAAAGGTACTCCTAAAAATATATCGGCACTACGTTGGTATAACTGGCAACTTAATTTTCCATCCGCTACATAAAATTGAAAAAATGCATGACAAGGCGGCAACTTCATTTGATTAATATCAGATACATTCCAAGCACTTACAATTAATCTACGAGAATCAGGATTATTCTTTATCATATCAATAACTTGTGTAATTTGATCGATATGCTTTCCGTCAGGCTTTGGCCAATTACGCCATTGATAGCCGTAAACGGGGCCTAAGTTACCCTCTTCATCTGCCCATTCGTCCCAAATACGAACACCATTGTCTTTTAGATATTTAATATTAGTGTCTCCTTTCAAAAACCATAATAGTTCGTGTATGATAGATTTAGTATGGCATTTTTTAGTTGTAACTAACGGAAATCCTTCCGCTAAATTATAACGCATTTGGTAACCAAATACACTAACGGTTCCTGTTCCTGTTCTATCTTCTTTTTTTGCACCTGTAGCTAAAACGTGGCGCATTAAATCGTGGTATTGTTTCATTTTTAAATCAAATATTATAGCATCTAAATTAAAAAATCCTTGCTTAAAACTAAGCAAGGATTTTTTATACTTATTAAAAGTTTTAAATATTATTCCATCCCAATATGAATAAGCGCATCGCCCTGATTTACAACTGGCTGATTGTTAATGCCAACAATGTATCCGTCATTTAAACAAAAAATTTGATGTTCAATATTTCCAAATGGGTTGCAAATAACACCTAATAAATCACCCTTTTCAACATAAGCTCCATTAGAGGCTTTCATATGGAAAAGCCCACTAGAACTAGCTCTTACCCATGTGTTTTTTTTTATTTTAACCGAATGATTATTTGGCGTGTCAATATTAATCATGTTATAATTCTTCAATAAACGCAAACATCCATTTACGCCTTCGTTAATGGCGGTATAATCAAAACGCATACTCTCGCCACCTTCATATACTAAAATCGGTTTTCCTTTTTTGGCTGATTCCTTTCGGAGTGTGCCTTCACGGTATGGACTATCAATAATAATAGGAGCAGAAAACTTTTCGGCTAACGCAACATTATCCGCAAACTCAAATACACAGCGTATTTGAGGCGTGTTATTAATCTTTGCGCCACCCGTATGAAAATCAACTCCAAAATCAATTAATGGAATAATATCTTTCATAATATCATAAGCAATACGGCTACCAAATGATCCATTTTTTTTACCTGGGAAACAACGATTCAAATCTCTGCCATCTGGTAAATCCCTGCTACCAAATAAAAACGAAACACAGTTAATAACAGGTATTGCAATAACGCTACCGCAATTCAATGCTTTAATTTCATCGCGAGTAATTATCTTTCGAATAATTTCAATACCATTTGTTTCTTCTCCATGCATTCCTGCGGATAGTAACACAGTTGGGCCATCTACCTTACTTCTAAAAACAAATACAGGAATTTCTATTTTTGTTTTTGTATGTAATTCATACGAATTTAAAGTAATTTGCTTGTACTCTCCCGGACTAATTGTTTGAGAATTAATAATGAAATCTGTCATTACTCCCCTGGTTTATTAAACTCATTTCGTTCAATGTATTCAATTATTTTACCAGCAATATCAACGCCTGTAGCACCTTCTATCCCTTCAAGGCCGGGAGATGAATTTACTTCCATTACTAATGGCCCTCTGTCTGATTGCAATAAATCAACACCAGCAATTCCTAAGCCTAATTTTTTGCATGCTTTAATAGCTGTAGCGCGTTCTTCTGAGGTTAATTCTATTAACGATGCAGTGCCACCACGATGTAAATTACTTCTGAATTCACCCTCTTTAGCTTGACGCTTCATAGCACCCACTATTTGCCCATCTACCACAAATACTCTTAAATCAGCTCCCTTAGATTCTTTAATAAATTCTTGCACTAACATGTTAGCTTCTAATTTTAAGAAAGCTTCTATGACAGATTTAGCTGCTTTTTGATTTTCCGCTAATATAACACCAATACCTTGAGTGCCTTCTAAAAGCTTTACAACACAGGGAGCTCCGCCAATAGCTTCTATAACACTATCAATATCTTTATCGTTTGGAGAACTAGCAAATGCCGTTTTAGGAATACCTAATCCAGCTCGTGCTAATATTTGTAAACTTCTTAATTTATCACGCGAACGAACTAATGCTTGAGATTCAACTGCCGTAAATATTTTCATCATCTCAAACTGACGAACAACCGCTGTTCCATAAAACGTGGCGCTTGCTCCAATACGAGGTATTACTGCATTAATATCTTTTACTTCTTTTCCATTAAAATAAATATGTGGGCGCCCTTGTTCAATCACTAATACACATTTCATGTGATCAAGTAATATCATTTCATGCCCTCTCTTCTCGCCCGCTTCTATAAGACGTTTGGTAGAGTATAAATTTTTGTTACGAGATAAAATAACTATTTTCATATGTCTAATTTATTATTTTTTAGTTGTCATATAGTTTACCCAGTTTAGTCATTTGTTTTGTGCTTGATGCAAACATGAGTATTTCATTATTACAAATTTTGCTTCTTAGTTATCCAATGTTTTTTTATTAATCTTTTTTAGGAAGGAACTTGGCGTTAAACATCAGTGGCAATAAACTTTCTATACTTTCAGAAACGTATACTTGTCCCGTTTCACCACTCATAATCATTCTAATTTTTTTGGCATAACGATTTTCGTACTCTGAAATGGTTTGCCTGCATCCTCCGCAAGGAGATAATGGAACATTTATAATATTGTTTTTTGCTTTACAAGTTACAGCAATTGCTTTTATAGCAATATTTGGGTAGGTAGCGCTTGCATGAAAAATTGCAACACGTTCAGCACATAAACCACTTGGGAATGCAGCATTTTCCTGATTATTCCCTAAAACTATTTTTCCGTTTTCCAACAAAACGGCTGCACCAACATAAAAATTTGAATACGGTGCATATGCCGAATCCACTGCACCTTGAGCTGCTTGCAATAATTCTAAATCTGACTGTTCCAAATCAGTAGCAGATTGAAAAACATCAATCTCAGTAGAAATAATTAATCGATTAGGGGATGTTTTAGCCATAATTTAAATAGGAAAGATAATAAATATATTGATTACCAACTATGCCTTCCGGTTAGGGTTATCACTTAAAAAACTTTTCCAACCTGAATACGATTTTTTATCAGAGCTTAACCCTTTACCTTGGAAGTAATGACAAACGGCTGCACCTAAAGCATCCGTCGCATCTAAATATTCTTTATCGTGCTTAAAGTTTAATAAATTTTCGAGCATAGCAGCCACTTGTTCCTTACTGGCATTGCCATTTCCAGTAACACTCATTTTTATTTTTTTTGGAGAATATTCCACAAAAGGTATTTTTTTCGATAAGGCTGCCGCAATGGCAACACCTTGAGCTCTTCCCAACTTCAACATGGATTGTACATTTTTTCCAAAAAAAGGAGCTTCAATCGCTAACTCATCCGGTTTATATTCTTCTATCAATCCTACAACACGTTCAAATATTTTTTGTAACCGAACACCATGGTCATCGTATTTTTCAAGCTTAATAACGCCAAGTGTAAGAAGTGCTAATTTATTATTTTGCACATGAATCAAACCATAGCCCATAACAACTGTACCTGGATCAATACCTAATATAATTCTATCGTTAATTACCACTTTTAAAAACTCATGTAAATGTAAAACAAAAAACCCCTCGTATTTTACGAGGGGTTTAAATAAAACTAGAACCTATTATTTAAATAAATTAACTGTTCCATTTTTCTGTATTTCAGCCCCATCATAACCTACCGCTTTTACAAAGTAAAAATAAGTTCCATCACTTGCTCTAGCGCCTGTTCCAGTATTACCATCCCAAGCTGCTTTTGGCCCTGTAAAGTCATACAGCTTTAATCCCCATCGGTTAAAAATACTTAACGATATCTCTTTCACACCCGTTGATTGTATCGTAAATACATCGTTGATGCCATCGCCATTTGGTGTAAATACATTCGGTATTTCTAACGTTAATCCATCCTCCACTACTATTACTGAGGTGGCTGTTGCAGAACAGCTTCCTGCTGTTGCGATTAACGTTACTGTATAAGTACCATTTATAGTA
>JANXRU010000334.1 GCA_025356715.1 Bacteroidota bacterium | reverse complement strand
CACTTACTGTAACTATAGCAGGAACAGCTATACAACCCGCTGCAGTTTGTCCAGTTAATGTATAAGTAGTTGTAGTAGCTGGAGTAACAGTAGTAACAGCCGACACTACATTTATTGGCATCCAAGTATAAGTACTTGCTCCAAATCCGGTTAAGGTTGACGTTGAACCTAAACAGATGGTTGAATTACTTGAAATAATCGATAATGTACTTGTAGGAGGAACTGTTATTGTTATTGTCTTAACCGAAACACAAGCTCCAGTAGTTGCAGTTAAACTATAAACAGTTGTTAATGTTGGTGTTGCTGAAACAATCGCACCAATTGTGGAACTTAAACCAGACGAAGGAGACCACGAGTAAGTTGTACCGCCACTTGCAGTTAAAGTAACTGGAGCTGCGCCTACACAATAATTGGCAGAACTTGCCGTAACGGTAGCACTTACAATAGACACAGATACGGTTGCTACAACTGTTTGAGAACATAACCCATTGGAACCTGTTATAGTATAATTAGTTGTAGAAAGAGGGGTTGCAATAACATTTGCACCACTAGACACATTTAAACTTCCTGTGGGTGCCCATGTATAAGTAGCACCTCCACTTACTGATAAATTAGCGCCTGAACCTCCACTACAAATTGTTGTTAAACTTGGCGATGCTGTGAGAGTGAATGCCGGTGTTACACTAACTGTTGACATTGCAGAACTAGTGCAAGTTCCTACTCCAGAAATAACGGTGTATGTTGTATTAACTGTTGGAGCAACAATTACTGTTCCTGTGCTCGGTGGATTTGCGCCTACACTTGCTGTCCAAACAAAAGGCCCAGTACCACTACTTGCCAATGATGCTGTTTGTCCAGAACAAATGGTAGTTGCTGATGGAGTCACACTAATTGGTGCAGAAGACGAAACCGTAACACTGACTACTGAAGAATTTGTACATGTTCCAACGGTATGCACAACCGTGTAAGTTGTATTCGTTGTGGGTGTTGCCACAACAATAGATGCCGTTGAACTACTCAAAGTTCCTGAAGGAGACCAAGCATATGTACCAGTTCCCGCATTTGCAGTTAAGGTTGCTGATTGACCAGTACAGATAGCAGTTCCTGGTGCCTGTGATATTGTAAATGCTGGCAATGGAGAAAATGTAACAGATGCTGTTTGTGTTAAAGGGAATCCTGGACAAATATTAATGTCTGAATATGAAACCGTATAAATAGTTGAGGCAGTTGGATTGGCTGTTACAGTTTGACCAATTGTACTAACTAATCCACCAGATGCTGGCGCTGACCAAGTATATGAACCAGAAGCAATACCACCCCCAGCAGTTAATGTAACTGTTTGTGGACCACAAACAACGGATGGACTTGTAACAGTTGTGATTGTTGGAGCATTTACACATGATAGTCCATTCACATCTAAAAATACACCTGAATCAAATGCGCCATCAGCAACATCCCAAACTCCAATAGTCATAGTATACTGCTGGCATGGAACTACAGCCGTTGAAGCAGTCAATACAGTAGTTGAGCCGTTATATATCATGCCCGCAGGTGCATCCTGAAAATATGCACAATTCATGCACGGGCCAGCTGGAGGGATTGAAAGGAAACTGGTTCCTACTCCATTATTAACATTATTAATAGAAACAGCTAATGTCGTACCAGGAACAGTCGCAATATCAGTTTGAACATAATTGCCACCAGCCGGATTAGGACCATCAATCACAAAGCCGAACACATCATTAATAAATCCAACATAATCACTATACTCATTAGAAGCGAAAACATAATTTATACTTAAAGTATTACAGGTGGGTGTTAGTAAAAACGTTAAATAACAGCCATCATGCGTCATTAATGGTCCTGCACCATTTAATGTATCCCCTAAAACAGAGCCTGGAGCCAAATTATCATTACTAAATGTTGGGTCTGTTGGGCCTGCTACGTTTGTTGCAGAGCCCGTTGTTAGTAAAATACCAGAAGGCAATGATGCTAATTGCCCATTACCCCCACTGTATAAAGCATATGCGTTTGTAGGGCACGTAAGTACTAAATTGTTAATTGTAATTCCATTACCGGATAATTTCTGTACAAGTTGAGCTATTGTAGGATTTACCGTAGTTGTAACTTGACAATTACTTATAAAAAAGGAAGTCAATAAAATAAGTGTATAAAAAATACGCATGAGTAAGTTGTTTAATAAAGAGCATGTAAGGTATTGAATTTTAATTAACTAACCAAATAAACACACGTTATTATAACGTCATTAACTATAAAATTTACACCTAAAACACTTAACTCACTCTAATAAGCTCTAGCAAACAAAACACGCTGAATACTTGGCTTACCGCTATATATACAAACCCCAGCTTCTTGTTCGTTATTCAAAGGAATACAACGAATAGTGGCTTTAGTTTCTTCTTTAATTTTCTCTTCCGTTTCGGGAGTTCCATCCCAATGAGCTAATACAAAACCAGTTTTTTCATCCAATACCTTTTTAAACTCTTCAAAAGAATCAACTTTCGTAGTATGGTCTTGAGTTCGTTTTTTTGCACGCTCAAATAAATTAGTTTGTATGTCAGCTAATAATTTTTCTATTAATACATCAATTCCTTCGATGCTTACTGTTTCCTTAGTTAATGTATCTCTACGAGCAATTTCTACAGTTCCATTAGCTAAATCACGCTCTCCAATAGCAATCCGAACTGGCACACCTTTTAATTCATATTCAGCAAATTTCCAACCCGGACGCTGCGTATCTCTGTTATCATATTTTACACTAATTCCTTTTGCATTTAATTTTGCTTTAATGGCTAAGGCAACTTCACTTACTTTAGCTAACCCTTCGTCTCCTTTGTATATAGGAACGATAACGACTTGATTAGGTGCTAATTTTGGCGGAATAACTAACCCATTATCATCACTATGACTCATGATTAAAGCTCCCATTAAGCGAGTAGACACGCCCCAAGAAGTAGCCCAAACAAATTCTTGTTTATTATCTTTCGTTACAAATTTCACATCAAATGCCTTCGCGAAATTTTGCCCTAAAAAATGTGATGTTCCTGCCTGCAAAGCTTTTCCATCTTGCATCAAGGCCTCAATACAATACGTATCATCAGCACCAGCAAATCGTTCGTTAGCCGTTTTCACTCCTTTTACAACAGGTACCGCCATCCAATTCTCTACAAAATCAGCATATACGTCCAACATTTGTTTAGTTTCAATAATTGCTTCTTCTTTAGTTGCATGAGCAGTATGGCCCTCTTGCCAAAGAAATTCGGCTGTACGTAAAAACAAACGCGTGCGCATTTCCCAACGAACAACATTAGCCCATTGATTAATTAACAAAGGTAAATCACGATAAGACTGAATCCAACCTTTGTAAGTATTCCAGATAATAGCTTCGCTCGTAGGGCGAACTATCAACTCTTCTTCAAGCTTTGCATCTGGATCAACAATTAGTTTAGATTTATTATTAGGGTCAGTTTTTAAACGGTAATGAGTAACAACAGCACATTCTTTTGCAAATCCTTCTGCATTTTTTTCTTCAGCTTCAAATAAACTCTTTGGAATAAATAATGGGAAGTACGCATTCACATGTCCTGTGTCTTTAAACATTTTATCCAATGTTTGCTGCATCATTTCCCAAATAGCATAACCACTTGGTTTAATAACCATACAACCTCTTACCGCCGAATGGTCAGCTAAATCAGCTTTTACTACTAAATCATTATACCACTTACTATAATCTTCTGCGCGTGTTGTTAGTTCCTTACTCATAATTGTATTAACAAATGTTAAATTTAATTTATTCTAAAATTATTGGCACTTATTTTGTAAATTTACAAGTGCATTCCCGTGCAAATTTAATCTTTTATTAGATGTATCAATCATCTCATAATTTAAAAACTAATAACATGAATAAGTTAGTTGTAATTTCAATATTAGCCATCGTGCTAACATCATCTTGTGAAACACAAAAAATAATAACTTCTACCGACGACGTATACGCAAATCCAATTGAAGATAAAAAAGAAGAAGCTCGTTTAGCGTCTATTCGCAAGCAACAACAAGATATAGCAAATAAGCGCTATGCTGATTCGCTCGCTGATATAAAAATGGCACAAAAAGCAAAAGACGATGCTAATCCCGCTTATAAAGATAGAGAGTTTAAATATGATGATTATTATGATTACGAATACGCCACTCGAGTTAAGCGTTTTAACAATAATATTAATGGATTAAGTTATTACGATAATTATTATACAAATTCATACTGGTATAATAAAAACCCCTATAATTATGGCGTAAGTGTTTATAACGGTTATAGCTGGTGGGGAAATAGTTACAATAATTACAGCTACAATCCGCAATCTAATTTTTATAATAGCTATGGCTGGAATAGTTATCCAAGTTATGGTTATAATGGCTATAATCCATACAGCCCATATAATTCCTATGGTTATGGATACGGAAATGGTTATAATAACGGGTACTATAATGGTTACAATAGTTATCCTTATTACGGTTATGGATATGGTAATTCTTATGGATATGGAGGATATAACCCTTATGGCGGATATTATGGTAATTCAAATGGTAATGGGTATAATAACAGTTGGGGTTATTATAATAGTTATGATCAAAATAGCCAATATACCTATGGCCCACGTTCCTCTCATGGTGGAGGAAACAGCCACAGAACATCTAATGTAGGAATGAATACAAATACCGATAATGGAGGCTATTATAACAGATATGCCAGTTCTGTTGTTGATCATCAAAATCAAGTAACGAAATTTGAATCTTTACCAAACATTAAAATAACTAATGAATCTAATCCTATTAGAGTTGATGGCCGTGGTAATATTATTGAAAACAGCAATAATATAAAACCAAACATATCGTATGATAATAATGGTAATGCTCCAATTCATAACGGTACTATCATTCGTAATACAGAACATAACGCTGACGTATATACAACGCCAACAAATTCTAACTCACACTTCACAGAAAACGGCAACAATGGAGGTGTTATTAGAAACAATACTAATTATCAGCAACAAAATAATAATAACAACAACGAACAGCAAATAAATAACAACGAAAACAATGGAGGTATTATTAGAAACAATAATACCTATCAACAAAATAACAGTGATACAAAACCTGTAAGAAATTACAACGAGGTAAAGCCTGTATATCAGGAGCCTACTCGTAATAATTATCAGCAACAAAACAACAACTTTAACCAAACGCCTTCTAATAATGGAGGTTCAGCTCCTCGAAATTCTGGTGGAGGTGGAGGTGGTCGTCCAAGATAATTTTAATGTCATTTAATATCAAGCCATTCATTTTTAATACCTCATTACATCCCCTTGTAATTGAAAAATAGATCGGAATTTTATGAAAACTATAACTATAATAGCAGCTTTAAGCCTGTTATCTGTTAATTTAATTTCTCAAAATGATATTGACGCGATGCGTTATTCTCAAACTTATTTTGGAGGCACCTCACGAAGCAAGGCAATGGCTGGGTCTTTTGGAGCATTAGGCGCTGATGGATCTTGCATGGCTATTAATCCTGCTGGTATAGGCTTATATAAAAAAGGCGATATTAATTTATCTCTTGGATTAAACTTTTTTTCCTCAGAAGCTACACATAATGGCGAAATAAATAAAAACATAAAAGCTAATACAAACTTTGATGGATTAACATTAGTTGGTGCTTGGGATAGCAAAACTAACACAGATAATCATCATGCGATTGGCCTAGGATGCAATCAAGTAGTTAATTTTAGTTCTAATATTGTTATTGAAGGTATGAGTAATTACAAAAGTATTACTCAAGATATGTTGGCTACCACAAAAGGAAACACTGTAAAAAGTTTAGATGGAAGTTTTGCTGGATTAGGATATGAAACATTTGCATTAGACACCATTAACGGTAACTTTTATAGTTTTGTAAATACAAAATTTAATTTAAAGCAGTCAAAATCTATTCAAACTACTGGTAGAATAAATGATTGGAATATTAATTATGCATATGGTTATAAAGACAAATTGTATTTTGGTGCAGCATTAGGAATAGAATCAGTTAATTATAATTATAATTCTACATATAGCGAAGCCGATATTAATGACTCCATGCGAATTACAAAAAATGGAGGAAGCTATAGTACAACCTACAACTACCCTATTTATATATATCCTGGCTCCACAACTGGATCAATTATGGGAGGATTCAAAGATTTAAGCTATCAAGAATCTTATAAAACAACTGGAACTGGATATAATTTAAAATTAGGTATTATTTATCGGGCAACCACTTTTATGAGATTAGGCGTAAGCTTTGTTTCGCCTACTGTTTATAGCTTAACCGATACCTACCTTTATACAATGAAAACTACCTTTGATAATGGGGAATCAAATACGTCTCAGAATCCTCCATCGCCAGGAGGCCGGTTTAGTTATAAAGTATATACACCATTAAAATTAACAGGAAGTATTGCCTTTTTATATAAAAAAATAGGTGCTATAAATGTTGATTATGATTATATAAATTATAGTTCAGCTTCACTACAAGATGCCTCTACAAATAGCAGTCAAACAACTTTTACAGGTGTAAATAATACTATTAAAACAAAATATAGCCAATCATCTAATTTAAGAATTGGAGCTGAAATAAATGTGAAACCCTTATATATTCGTTTAGGATATGCCATGTATGGAAGTTCTTTTGGAGATAAATTTAGTGGTGAATTTGTTAAAACCTTTTATACTGGAGGGATAGGTTACAAAAAAAATAAGATGTACATAGATATTTCATTTACTAAGAGTTTAACTAATGAAAACTATTATATGTATAACCCAAATTACGTTGATAAATCGATTTTAAAAAATTCTGGCACGACTATTGGTATTACAATTGGCAGTAAGTTTTAGTATAGTTTTGTTCTAGATTAATTGGTTAGAAAGTCTCGGGGTAGTGGCCGAGACTTTCGCTTTTTACAAGAATTCGTAGCATTTATACTATTAATCAAAAACAAAAATCTATTTGTACCTTTAACAAAAAAAATCGTGGAATCAGAAAAGCCATTATTTGATGAAAAACAATATATGGGTAATAATCGCCTTAGTATTATTTGGCGAACCATAATCACGTTATTTTGTTTTATAGGTTATTATTGGAGCGAAAACCCTAAACCCGTTCAAGTTTCAGTATTCAGAATTGGCTATTATCCAGCAATCAATATCCCAAATTCAGGAACCATTTTTTTTATAATGGGTTTGTTTATGCTTTTTCTTTCGACAATTCTTATTTATGTTCTTCACACTCATATTAAAGTTTTTCCTACATATTTGGTATTAGATGGTTTTTGGACAGCCCGCCGAGTGAAAATAAATTTAGATACAATCGCTCATATTAGAAAAAGCAGGTATAAAAAACATATTTTTAGACGCGCAGTATACAACTTACATAACAGAGGAGTCATTCGTTTTTTTACTAGTGGGAATGAATTTATCGAATTAAAAGATAACTCAGGTTTTATATATCGAATTGGTTCGCAAAAAACGCCTGAATTATTTCAAACGCTTAAAAAACAAATTAAAGAATTACAATCGAATAGTTAGATGCAAGCCCTGTATCAAATATAGTTTGCCAAAACGTTTTTTACAGTAGTGTGATATTGTTTTATAATTAGGGGTCGCTCAAAAAGTATTTTATTTTCTTCTTACTTTTTTCCTTGACGAAAAAAGTCAAGCACGAACGCCAACTCCTCAATTTACGCGCTCAAAAAGCCTACGCACGGATGTCTTGCATTTGAATAAACCCTAATTAAGAATTGAAATTGACTTTTTTTAGGGTCAATTATTTAATTGCCTAGCATCTTTCGCGGACAAGCGAATATTATATACTGAAATTAACAGAAAACAATTGGTAACAAAAAGTTTAGGAACAAGTATTAATTAACAGCTCCCCTACTCGTTTATCAATAATAAAAGTAAAATCATTTTCAGATAATTTGGATATTTCTATCCAACGCATAGATTGAGCGCCTTCTTTTATTTTAGGAAAATCAAAGGGTTTAGAGGAAATTTTGAATTGAAATTCTTGAGAAGATTTAACTACATAGTATATACTGATGAGTTGATTACTTGAGCTAAAGGCAGAGTTTACAAAAAAATCAGTGGTATAAAAATGTGAGGTAATTTCAATATCTAAATTCAATTCTTCTTTAAATTCTCTTTTTAGGCAATCAATAGTTCCTTCACCATGTTCCAAACCACCTCCAGGCAATTTAGTTATTTTCATTCCCTTTATATATTCGTCAGAAACCAAAAGTTTATTTTCGTGCATTAACAATCCATATACCCTCACATTTAAACTCTTCATAAGGTAAAGGTATCGTTAAAAAAGGAAATCAATAATATACTCACTAAAATTACTAAACAAATGAAAGTTAGTAAACGAAATAACTCTTAAACTGCTTAAAATTTAGGGCAACTTACTAAAACACGTTTACTTTTTTTGTTTTTATGGAAACGCTCATAAATAATTGATATTTCGTGTGCTCCTAAGCTATTAGCAACGCCTAATGAAGAAATAGTCATATCATAACTATAACCAATACGAAGATTGTATTGAGAAATATCAACTCCTAACAAAATGGCGATACTTTCAGCGCTAGTATATGTAGGTCCATATTTTTTAAAAGGTAAACCTCTATACCACAAGCCAATATTAATAGGCAAATGATAATAATATAAACCAATATCTAATTGGTCATTATTTAGCTCGTGACGGTAATTGAATGCTGGAGAAATATAACGCCTTAATTGCTTGCTTTTTTCCTCCAAAATAAAACGATATCCTCCATGCAAACTAATAGATATAGGTAAAGGCACTCTATCGCCAATTAAACTACTATTAGGTTGCGATAAATGTTTGGCACTAAAGCCTAGCCAATATTTTGTGGAATTTAAGAGTGCTCCAGCACCAAAATCCATATAATTTAAAGGTTGATAATTTACCGCTTCTATAGATTTTCCAGCGCCAGTTGCAATTTGATCATTAAATCTTAATTTATCAAAATCAATGCGTTTCATATTATAAGCTAAATTAACTCCGAGGCGCATCTCAGTTACCTTACCCAATTTAAAATGATAGGCATAATTTAAACCAAATTGTGTATGCGTTAATCCTGCTGTTCCTGATCGATCTTGTAATACTGATAAACCAATACCGCTATTTAAATTGGCCATATTATAATCATAACTTGCCATATAGGTTGTGTAAGCTTTATTGACACCAGGCCATTGATTTCTGTAATTTGCTACAAAGCGATGTTCGTACGTAACA
>JANXRU010000026.1 GCA_025356715.1 Bacteroidota bacterium | reverse complement strand
CCACCTTCAGCAAAACCTAAAATAAAAATTGTTGCTTGCGGATTTAAGGAAATCGGATAACGCAATTCCATCGTATAACGTGCACATAAAGGGTCACCACTTGAACTAGAAACTGAATTATCTGTGTAACCACGTAAACCAATGATTTCACGAGCCACAAAATTTTGATAGCCACTTAAACCGCTACCACCCATATAGTAACGCTCGAATGGAGAAACTCCTACACTCTTATTATAATAGCCTAAAATACCATAACCAATTTTAGTACGTAACACTAAGTTACGAGCCTCTTTACCTTCACCTGCTTTTTTATTGGTTAATTGTGTATACCATTCTGCTGTGAATTTATATTTTTGATATTCAATAAAATGATATCGATCGGCTGGTTTAGCTGTAGCGTAATCTTTTCCATTAAATAAAGAGTAAGGCGGCGTGTATTGCGCTAAGAACGAGAAGTTTGATCCATTTTTAGGGAAGATAGGCGCATCAATACTATTACGGGTGATGTGAATTTTCAAGTTCAAATCATTGGCATAACCATTAGCAAAAATAAAGGAGTAGTAATTGAATAATTCATAATAATTATAACTCACATCAGTATATAATGAGAAGAAGTCATCCGGTTTTTTTAATCGTTTACCTAAGCCTACTGAACCACCAGTAATAAACATCCCACTGAATTTGGGATTTAGCATTGTGTTTCCTGCATCATCTTTAACCGTTCTACTTACATCCGAGTTACGGAAACGAGAGTGAAACGCAGAAACACTTAAGGAATTAGGCTTTTTGCCACCCAACCAAGGCTCCGTAAATGAAATATTATACGATTGATAATATACACCATTTGTTTGCGCACGAATACTAAATTTTTGTCCATCGCCTGTTGGTAAAGGGCTCCATGATTTAGGTTTAAAAATATTGCGCATCGAAAAATTATTGAACGATAAACCCAACGTTCCTACAACACGGCCTCCGCCCCAACCACCTGATAACTCTACCTGATCGGAAGGTTTCTCTTGTACTTTATATTCAATATCTACTGTTCCATTTGCTGGATTTGGTGTAGGAGTCACTCCCATTTTTTCAGGATCGAAATAACCTAATTGACTTAATTCACGCTGTGTACGAATAATATCTGAACGACGGAATAACTGACCAGGTCGCGTTCTAATTTCACGATAAATTACATGATCATTTGTTTTAGCATTACCCAATACCGTTACTTTATTGATGGTGGCTTGCTTTCCTTCATACATGTTGATTTGCAAGTCAATCGTATCATTATGCACATTAACTTCCTGAGGAGTTACATTAAAAAACAAATAACCATCATCCATGTAAAGTGAAGAAATATCATAACCATTAGGATTCATAAATAATTTTTGATCCAATTCTGTTTGATCAAAAACATCTCCCTTTTTAATATTCAAAATAGTATCTAATTGTCCGCTACGGTACTTGGCATTTCCTTGCCATTTGATATCTCCAAAATAATATTTATGTCCTTCGTCAATAGTAATATCAATATCCACTCTGTTTTTCTTTACAAAATAGACGGTGTCTTTAGCTATACGCGCATCTCTATAACCTTTACCATTATACTTTGCAACAATCGTTGGTAAATCTTTTTCTAAGTTATCTTCTAAATATTTACCGGAGTTCCAAAACGTATATAGCTTAAAAGGCTTACTATCCTTCATTTTACGGCGAAGTTTGGCGCTTGATATAATCGTATTGCCATAAATATTTAAACTATGAATACGAACACGCTTGCCTTTAACCACTTCAATATTAAGGATAACATGTGGCGTTTTAGCTGTTTTATCAACGTTTTTGGTAATATTAACTTGTGTGTGATAAAATCCTTTGTTCACATAAAAATCGCGTACGATATTTTTGATGTAACCAATCGTAAAATCTGTGATTACTTTTCCCGGCACTAGTCGTAGTTTTCCACGAATATCATCGGCGTCATTTTTCTTTACATTATTACTAAAACCGAATTTCGTAAGACGAGGTTTTTCTACAACTACAATATTGATAAACGCTTCTTTACCGATGGTTTTTACTAAGTAAATCTGCACATCTTCAAATAATCCTTGTTTCCAAAGCGACTTAATCGCCTCAGCTATTTTATCGCCAGGTAATTGAATTTTTTCGCCTTCTTGTAAACCTGATAATAAACGCACAACACTTTTATCTGTAAACTCAGAGCAAGTAACACTTACTGATGCAATGCTATATTCCTTTGGCTTGGCATAGTCGAGAGAGGGCACAGACGTTGAATCACCAGTAATTTGAGCCATACCAGCCAAACTAAACGCAAACAAAAATAAGAAAAGTGTATGTTTTAAAAATATCATTCAGATGGTTGCGTTAGTTGCTCACTCGTTTTTCCGAAACGACGCTCGCGATTTTGATAATTAAGTATGGCGGTAAATAAATCTTCTTTTCTAAAATCTGGCCAAAGCGTTTCAGTAAAATAAAATTCGGCGTAAGCTAGTTGCCATAATAAAAAATTACTAATGCGATGTTCGCCACTTGTACGAATCATCAACTCTGGGTCTGGAATATCTTTAGTACAAAGGTACTTTTCAATATCTTTTTCAGTAATGTCATCATTATGAATTGTCCCATTTTTTACATCAACTGCTAATTGTTTAAGGGCATTGATGATTTCCCATTTAGAAGAATAGCTCAACGCTAGTACTAAAGTAAGGCCTGTATTTTTTGATGTTAAATCAATAGACTCGTTCAACTCTTCTAAACAAGAGGGGGGAAGAGAATTTAAGTTACCAATAGCTTGTAAACGCACATTTTTTTTATTGAGTTGAGGCGTTTCCATACTAATTGTAGAAACTAATAACTCCATTAATGCATCAACTTCTTCTTTAGGGCGATTCCAATTTTCGGTACTAAACGCATAAAGCGTAATATACTTTACACCAACCTGACCTGCTCCCTCAACTACATCACGAACCGAGTTTACCCCTTCGTAATGACCATAGATGCGGTTTTCACCTTGTTGTTTTGCCCAACGCCCATTGCCATCCATAATGATAGCAATATGCTGAGGAACTTTTAGTTTATCTATTTGATCTATTTGGCTCATTTATTTTAGAACCACGAATTTACACTTTTAGCCGAAATACGGCAACTTTTAAGCATTTTTAGTCTTAAAATGTGTTAATTATTTTTTGTCAGAAAAACCTCTTGGATTATTCCTAAAATCATCACTAAAATCTCTGAAAATTACTTTTTTTCTTTAGTTTTTTCCTTATTCCAGGTTTTGTATTCATTTTGTTGCTCGGGGCGGAATGCAGGAACGCGACGCAAGGGTTCGCAAGGCTTTAGTGTGGCGTAACAATCGGCAGGTAATTTTTGGTAAAGAGCAGTTCCTTTAGTTTTCCATGCTATCATATCGTCGCTCACATCTTTAACCACTTTAGCAGGATTACCAACCACTACTTTTCTATCTTCAATGATTGTATCGGCTGGAACAAAACACAAAGCACCTATAATGCAGTTGTCGCCAATAACACAATTATCCATAACTACGGCATTCATGCCTACCAACACATTTTTACCAATAGTGCCACCATGAATAATAGCGCCATGTCCAATATGAGCAGATTCTTTTAATAAAACCGTTGTGCCTGGGAACATGTGAATGGTGCAATTTTCCTGCACATTACAACCATCTTCTATAATAATTTGTCCCCAATCGCCTCTAATGGCGGCGCCCGGACCAATGTAAACATCCTTACCAATAATAACATTACCTGTAACGGTAGCATTGGGATGAATAAATGCTGTTTTGTCTATAACTGGCTTATAACCAGTGAATTCGAAAATATTTGCCATAGGATTTATTATTAAAGTATCTGCGTTTCATTTATATTAAAATTCACTTTTCAGATGAAACTTAATCTCTGGGAATTTTTCCTGCGCCATTTGCAACAACCAGGCAGATTCAGCTAAAAACACTAATTTATTTTCTTTATCTAAAGCAATGTGATTAGCTTTGTCAATTAAAAATTCATCTAACTTCTTTTTATCATTACATTCTATCCACAACGCTTTGTATAAATTAATACTGTCGTAACCACATGAGGCATTGTACTCCGATTTTAAACGATGTTGAATTACCTCAAACTGCAAGGCCCCCACGGTACCCACTACTTTTCGTCCATCTGCTTTTTTAGTAAATAATTGCGCAACTCCTTCATCCGTTAATTGCTCCAAGCCTTTTTGCAATTGTTTGGTTTTCATAGGATCCAAATTGGTAACATATTTAAACAACTCTGGCGAAAAGCTTGGTATACCTTTAAAATGGAACTTCGCTCCTTCGGTTAATGTATCGCCAATTTTAAAATTTCCTGAATCATATAAACCAATAACATCCCCTGGATAGGATTCATCAATAACCGATTTTTGTTGGGCCATAAACGCTGTAGGATTACTAAAGCGCATATCTTTATTTTCGCGCACGTTATAATAATATTTGTTACGCTCGAATTTACCTGATACAATGCGCAAAAACGCAATACGATCGCGATGCTTAGGGTCTAAGTTTGCGTGAATTTTAAAAATAAAGCCACTAAACTTAGGAGACTCTGGCGTTATCTCTCCTACTAAATCGGTGTCTCTGCCTTGAGGTGTTGGCGCTATTTCTACAAAGCAATCCAACAATTCTTTAATACCAAAATTATTAACAGCGCTACCAAAAAACACGGGACTTACATTTGCTTTTAAATACTCTCGTTTATCAAAATCGTCGTAAACCCCGTCAATTAAGGTAATATCATCGCGTAATTGATTTGCGAAATCTTCAGAAATATACTTTTCAATTTCGCTATCATTTACATTATCTAATACAACACTTTCTTCAACGGTAGTTTTACTGTCGCCTTGAAAAAGAGATAATTTTTTTTCGTATAAATTATAAACACCCTTAAACGATTTACCAATGCCTATAGGCCAAGTAAGAGGGCGTACTCTAATTTTTAATTCTTTTTCGATTTCATCTAATAAATCAAACGCATTTTGTCCTTCGCGATCCATTTTATTAACGAATACAATTACAGGTGTATTTCGCATACGACAAACTTCTAATAGCTTGCGTGTTTGAGGCTCTACGCCTTTCACACAGTCAATTACCATTATTACACTATCCACAGCTGATAATGTGCGGTATGTATCTTCAGCAAAATCCTCGTGACCAGGAGTATCTAAAATATTGACTTTAAAATCGCGGTAATCAAAAGCCATAACGGATGTAGAAACGGAGATACCACGCTGTTTCTCAATTTCCATGAAATCGGAAGTAGTGGATTTTTTTATTTTATTTGATTTAACAGCACCTGCCGATTGTATAGCACCGCCGAATAATAATAATTTTTCGGTTAAGGTTGTTTTACCAGCATCGGGATGGGCAATAATAGCAAAGGTTTTACGCTTATGTAATTCTTCTAAAAAACTCATGTTGTATTAAAAAATTAAGATGGTAAATATAGTAAAAAACGCGGAAGGGTTTTGGGGTTAGGAAACATTAAGACTTAAATTATGTTGTTGCAAGCATCTATTCGAAATAACAAAAACACGTTAACACAAAAAAAGCTTTTCTTTCGAAAAGCTTTTTAATTTAAGATATGCTATTGTCCGCCGTGGCAGTTTTTATATTTTTTACCACTGCCGCAAAAACAAGGATCGTTACGGCCTAAAGTTGCTTCCACTCTAATGGGTTGCTGCTTTGGTTTTTGTTGTTCTTGTTGCTCTTTAGCCTCTTCTTCGTTACGGCTTTCAACTAATTTTTCTTTAGGTTTTTGTTGAACTTGTTCTTGCGTAAAACGTGCTTGAGGTAATTTTGGCTTAGAGTTATTTGTATTTTCTTCAACTGGCAAACCACCCTTCATTAAAAACGAAATAATGTCTTTACTTGTTTTAGCAATCATTTGTCGGAATAAATTAAACGACTCTAATTTATAAACTACCAATGGGTCTTTTTGCTCTAAGGATGCATTTTGTACAGATTGTTTTAAATCATCCATTTCGCGTAAATGCTCTTTCCACGAATCATCAATCATCGCCAAAATAATTGTTTTTTCGAAAATAGCCACTAACTCTCGTCCTTGAGAGTCGTATGCTTTTTTCAAATTAGCCATCACTTGTATCGAGCGAATACCATCGGTAAACGGCGTAACAATGTTTTCGAAATTGTTATTTGGATTTGTGTAAACGTCTTTAATAACAGGCAAAACAGTTTCAGCTATTTGCGCAGTTTTGACATGATAATGTTTTTCACCCGCTTCAAATAACCCTTGAACTAAATCATTTTCTTTTCCATTCAAAAATTCTTTTTCAGTGAATGGCGATTCAATACCAAAGTTTTTAATGCACTCAAATGTAAAACCTTCGTAATCTCTAATAGCATGATATTCCATCACAATACTATCAGCTACTTCGTATACCATATTAGCAATATCAATACTTAATCTATCTCCGTAAAGTGCATTACGACGGCGTTTATAAACAACATCACGTTGTGCATTCATCACATCATCGTATTCAATTAAACGTTTACGAGTACCAAAATGATTTTCTTCTACTTTCTTTTGCGCCCGTTCAATTGATTTAGAAATCATAGAATGTTGAATCACTTCACCTTCCTCTAAGCCCATTCTATCCATTAACGAAGCAATACGCTCGCTACCAAATAAACGCATTAAATTATCTTCTAAAGAAACAAAGAATTGTGACGACCCTGGATCTCCTTGACGACCAGCACGGCCACGTAACTGTCTGTCAACACGACGAGACTCGTGACGTTCTGTACCGATGATCGCTAAACCGCCAGCTTCTTTAACACCTGCACCTAATTTAATATCCGTACCACGACCTGCCATATTAGTAGCAATCGTAACCGTTCCAGCTTGTCCAGCTTCTGCAACGATATCTGCTTCTTTTTGGTGTAATTTAGCATTCAACACATTATGTTTAATGCCACGTAATTTAAGCATACGGCTTAATAATTCAGAAATCTCAACACTAGTTGTACCAACTAATACAGGGCGACCTTCAGCAACTAATTTAGCTGTTTGTTCAATTACGGCATTATATTTTTCACGCTTGGTTTTATAAACTAAGTCCTGATCATCCTTACGAGAAATAGCACGGTTAGTAGGAATAACAACCACATCTAATTTATAAATATCCCAAAATTCATTGGCTTCCGTTTCCGCAGTACCAGTCATACCAGCCAACTTGTTATACATACGAAAATAATTTTGTAATGTAACGGTTGCATACGTTTGAGTAGCTGCTTCAATTTTTACATTTTCTTTTGCTTCTAACGCTTGGTGCAAGCCATCGCTGTATCGACGACCTTCCATGATACGACCAGTTTGCTCATCAACAATTTTAATTTGTCCATCCGCAATCACATATTCCTGATCAATTTCAAATAAAGAATATGCTTTTAATAATTGATTTACCGTGTGAATACGCTCACTCTTAATACTAAAATCGCGCATCAATATTTCTTTACGAGCAATTTTTTCTTTAGGATCAGCAAAGGTTTGTTTTTCTAAGTCTGCTATTTCTCCACCAACATTAGGAATAATAAAAAAGTGTGGATCGTCAGAACTAGCCGTCATTAAATCAATTCCTTTCTCCGTTAAATCAACCGTATTGTTTTTTTCATCAATCACAAAAAACAAATCAACATCAATTTTATGCATTTCCTTTTGCTGGTCTTGCATATAATAATTTTCTGTTTTTTGTAATAAGGCTTTAACGCCAGGTTCACTCAAAAATTTAATTAAGGCGCCATTTTTAGGCAACCCTCTATAAGCTCGTAATAAGGGGATTCCAGCTTCCTTCTCATTATTTTCTGCAAACAAACGCTTAGCGTCTGTTAAACACGTTTGAACAAACGATTTTTGAGCGGCTAATAACTTTTCGACACGAGGTTTAAATTCCATAAACTCATGCTTATCTCCAGTTGGTGTTGGTCCCGAAATAATCAATGGCGTACGAGCATCATCAATCAACACTGAATCGACCTCATCCACAATGGCAAAGTTATGTTTACGTTGCACTAATTCTGAAACCTCACGCGTCATGTTATCACGTAAATAATCAAAACCAAATTCATTATTTGTTCCGTAAGTAATGTCAGCTAAGTATGCCTTACGACGATCATCTGTATTAGGTTCGTGTTTATCAATACAATCAACGCTTAATCCATGAAATTGAAACAACGGTGCATTCCATTCGCTGTCACGTTTTGCTAAATAATTATTAACGGTTACAACATGCACGCCACGACCTGATAACGCATTTAAAAATACAGGCAAGGTAGAAACAAGCGTTTTACCTTCTCCAGTTGCCATCTCAGCTATTTTACCTTGATGTAATACTGAACCACCAATTAATTGCACATCATAATGTACCATATTCCAAAGTACTTCTGTACCTGCGGCAATCCATTTGTTTTTCCAAACAGCTTGTTCGGTACGTATTTCAATGTTTTTATTGGCGCGTGCTAATTCTCTGTCGTAAGCTGATGCTGTTACAACTAACTCATCGTTTTCAGAAAAACGACGAGACGTGTCTTTCAAAATAGCATATGCTTCTGGTAAAATTTCTGTTAAAGTATCTTCAATTGTTTTGGTAATTTCTTTTTCAATACCATCAATTTCCTTGTACAAATCTTCTTTAGCATCAATATCTAAATCGTCCATCTTTTCGATTTGAGTTTTGATGTCAGTAATTTTTGTTTGGTTAGGTCGGATTGATTCTTGTATTTTTTCTTTTAAAGCATCTACTTTTCCACGCAATTGATCATTAGATAAACCTGCAAGCGAAGGGTATATTTCTAAAATTTGATCTACCTGAGGTTGAATCAGTTTAATATCTTTTTCGGATTTTGTACCGAAGAATTTTTTGAGGAACGTTAACATATTTGGTTTTATTTTTGGGTAACGAAAATACGGAATTATACGATGCCAAAATCATATTTTTTTGTAAAAAACAGGGGCGTAAAACTGTTAGTTTTAGGTGAGTAAAATCATAAACTAACACAATTTCAAATTATTGGAGAGCTTTTTTAGAAAAAACAATACTGAGCTCGTGTCTCATTTGCTACAAAACAATGCCATTTGTGTATTTTTGATTGACATCAACTATAAATTTCCCTTTCAATAAACGTCTTCCAATAAGCACCGGATAGCGCATATTCTCCCTATCACTTAAGGAAATAGTCGTGTTTATTTTTTTTCCACCAATGTAAATGAGGGTTTTGATGATGAAGCGTTCTTCCATCTCACCAAAAGAGTTCTTTATTCTTTTTTGAGAGAAAATATCAAATCGATGGTTGTTGTTATCCAATAATTGAACATATAAAACAGGCTTTCCATTTTCTGTTTTAACCTCAATATGATTACAATGTATAGAGCAGGTGTATGCGCCAGTATCAATTTTGGCTTTAATATTCGTAAGATTCAATAAAGGAAAGCTCACGAATTCGCGTCGGCCTATTAATTTTATATTTTTAACTCCCATATTTAAAAATTCAGAATTAGTGTTTTATAAATGAATATGTTATTGATATTATTCTAAAAAATAAAAATCATCAAAAGGAGAATTAATTGGAGCTCCAAGATTAGTTGGCGCCGACCATTTTTGATTATTCTCATCCCATTCACTTTTAAAAATATCATATCCTCCCATGTTTTCAAACCCTTTTGAAGAAAAATAAATTGTTTTTCCATCTTTAGATAAAGAAGGGTATTCTTCATCTTCTTTACTGTTAATAGCCTCAATATTCAAGGGAACTACAGTCCATTTACCATTCGACATTTTTTTAATTTGATAAATATCTTTGCCATTTTCATCATTTGCCCCATAACTAGTGTAAAGCACCGTGTTTTTGTCTGCTGATAAAAACAGTAATGATTTTAGATTTTTCTTTTTGTCAATCGCGGTTCTCATGTCTTCTGAAATTACTAACACTTTCCCTCCTGACTCTATATCGATTAATGAATTTTGTATGGCAGATTGATCAACTTGTTTTTTACCATAAACCTCTAAAATAGCAGGATTATTAACGAGTTTAATACCATTTTTACAATACATGAGTTCTTGCTCAATATTTAATTTTTTAATGTCTTCGGACTTACATAAGGTCATGAATTTTTTGTAATAATTAATTGCTGAACTAAACCTGTAACTCATTTGATTAGATTTTGCCAAATAATAATAAACATCAATTGGTATGGGTACCGTCTTAGATTCGGATGCGTCTTCAAAAGCAATTATACACTTTGTTTTATCTTTTTTTGTATTAAATAAACTCATGCCATAATAATATGAGTCGAGGGCCGGCAAATCAATTACATGATTCAAATTTTCATATACTAAAGCTGCTTCTTGATAAATAGATTGATTATACAAGTTTAAAGCCGTTTTTAAATCTGCCACATCCTTTTGAGATTCTTCAGCAGTTCTCCTCGCTTTTTTAGGTTTAATTGCTTTTTTAGGTATTGCATCATTCTGCTTATCTTTTGAACCAGCTACATTATTTTCCTTAGGACTAAGGATATCAAAAGAAATTTTAGCAGCCTCTGCCTCCGTAAAATAACTGGTTAATTTAATTGATTTTTGTTTAGCAATTGTTTGAAGAATAATGGTTTGTTTTAATTCAAAATCTGCTTTTTTTTCTGGTACTTCAAACGAACTTAATTGTTCACTATATTTTTCGGATTCAACAGAAACATCATATTTAGTGCCTGATGGGAGTATCATCAAATACAATCCTGTATTAGGATTTGTTTTATAAACGCCTGCTATTTCTCCAGTATTCGAATTATAAACTGTAATAAAAGCTTCCTTTTTGGGAATAGAATCACGTGTACTAAAACTCCCTTTAATAATAGAGCTTGATAAGCTATGTTCTATTAATTTAATTTGGGTATATTCATATGTATTATTCTTTCTATTAGTGCAATAGGAGGCTGATTTATTTGTTGCATCTGGTATAAATAATATATCATCATAAACCGAATTTATTGGATAGCCCATGTTTTGAGGCCTTGACCAATCTGCTAAACTATCTCTTCGAGTACATTTAAAAATATCATAACCACCCATGCTATTAAGTCCTTT
The DNA here is from genome assembly GCA_025356715.1 of Bacteroidota bacterium. The sequence continues at coordinate 7,861 of JANXRU010000026.1, read as the reverse complement.
TGATGAAAAGTATAACGTATTTCCATCTTGTGACAAGTAGGGGTAATTTTCATCATAAGGCGTATTAATTTCAGCACTTAATGGTTGACTTGTCCCCAATGTGCCATTTGGCAATAGTACATTCTTATATAAATCTGTATTTGGTGGCTCCCTGTCGCCGTATGTTACATGGAAATATTCACGAGAGTTATTGGTCGTTACAATTAATTTTTCATGGCGTTTTTTATCCACACTTGAATTAAAAAAATCTGTTTTGTATTTTACTTTTTCATTAATTAAATCAGGATTATAATTTAATAACAAGTCTGTTGTATTCATGATTGTTCTTTTTATAATTTCAATATTTGTTGGATCGTTCATAATTAAACTTCCATTTTTACTATATTGAATAAGCTGATTAACGCCATAGGCATCAACATCCGAAGCTTTAGCTTTCTTTTTATATTCTTCCAAAGCAACAATAGCGTCTTGAAATAAATAAGATAAATGACACGCTTTACCTATGTATAAAAAAACATCATTTGGCACATCTTTAAAAGATGACGCTATTTTTAGGGAGTTTATAGCAAGGGCTTTATTCTTTTCTAATTTCAATAAACAAATACCATAATAATAATTAACAAAAGGCTCTCCTGGGTCATTTTTAAGTATGGAAGAATAGATGGATAATGCTTTTTCTAACTCATTATTTTTAAATGCTTTTAAGGCTTCTTCCGGTTTTTTCTTTTCTTCTTCCAATTGTTTTTTAACCAATTCATCTATACTTGAATACCCATTGCTGTTTTGTATGTTGGTAGATTCATTATACATTAAGGTGATATTGTCATCTGCTGATTTAACAGTATCTATGGCCGTTTTAAGATAAAACACTTTTTCGTTTTCATCAGCAAAAAAATTATTAATAATTAAAGCCGGTTTATTCTTTTCGTTTAATTTAATTGTAATAGTTTGCTGACATATTTCATAATCTATTTTTAGTGGTACCTCCACAACTTCCTGAATAGAGCCATACCCAGATGACTCAACTCTAAATAAATATTTAACATTTGGAGATAAAATCAGTAAATAACTTCCCGTATAAGCGTTTGTATTATAGATGCCAACTAATACATTATTGGAGGCATTATATACACTAATTTTTGCGGATTTATTTTTAGCGGATCCAATGATTTCAAAACGCCCTCTTATTACCGTCAAGGCTGGTATTTGAAAGCTTGGCGTGAATTTAAAAACATCATATTTTTCATCGTCATTAAAACGATTAGACACTGAATAGATGTATTTTCTTTTTTTTATAACGTTCTCTTCTTCTTTTACCTCCACTGTTTTTGGCGGTAAAGTATCTTTTGTTTGTGCCAAATAATTAACACAAAACAATTCAAATAAAAGAAGGTATTTTAATTTCAGAAAACTATTTTTCATGTTCTATCCAGCCGACAAGTTAATGCTAATAATTAATAAAACAATTATTTATACTTTGAAACGTGAAGGGTTCACATCTTCCATAATCGGATGACCATTTTTCAAATGATTCACTAATTGTTTAGCAAAATAAGGAGCTAACATAACAGCCTTCGTTCCAAAGCCATTAAATACGAAATAGTTTTTCATTTCTGGATGTTGGCCTACAATAGGTCGTCTATCAATTACCGACGGCCTAACGCCAGCCTCGTGCTTGAGGATTTGATAAGGCGTTGAAATTACGGTATCTAATTTTGTAACGAGTTCTACTTTTTTAGTTTCAGTAGGGTTATCATTCAAATTTTCCCACTCGTAAGTAGCGCCTACTTTATAAGTATCGTTTCCTAAAGGCATGACGAAAAATCCTTTATTCAATATGGCATTATCTAAATATAACTCTTTACAAAAAATAGTTAATACTTCGCCTTTAGCTGGTTTTAAAGGAATCCAATTAAAGGCAGGGTTTTTTGAAATTAAATGGCCTTCACAAAAAATAATTTTACTCGCTACTATCGATTTATAATTCACGCCATTTTGAGTTTCACTTAATGCATCATAATCAAATTGCTCATCAATGAATATCTGATTTTTAGAAACATAATTTTTAGTTGTTTCTAAAAATAAAGTCACATCAATATTCCCTGCATGTAAGACTTTGGAATATGATTTTAAGGTATAATGTTCGCTTACTTTTAAATTTTCGTAAACAAGCTTATCTAAAAACTCATTATCTGTTACTGCTTTTTTTTGCCAAAATATTTTTTCTTGATCTTCGGTAAAAGCCTTTAATATATGGCGTTTTGTGACAAATGAAACTTGTAATTTTTTTTCTACCCTTTCATAAAAACCAATTAACTCCGGAACAATATCATCTGCCAACCAACTTTTTGCTAGTCGTTTAAATACAACTGGATTCCAAATGCCTGCTGCAATTTTTGAGCAAGTTGATAAATTTGTTTTATCAATGACACAAACAGAAAATCCTTCATGTATTAATGATAAAGCTAAAATTGAGCCCGCCAATCCCTGGCCAACAATGATAAAATCTACTTGCTGAGAATTACTTTTTTTTAGAGGCTGTCTTTCGTCCATATTTAATCCCTCTGTAGGCACTCGAGAAATAAGCTAAAATTCTAACACCATATACGATTTGAACTTCATTGTAATCACAAAATATTTGTCCGCCTAAACCCAAATCATACTTAAATTTATAAATGGCCTCTACACAGGCATATCCCCCTACTCTGTTATACACGGAGCCTAAAACAGTAGGCAAGCCAAACTCCGTACTATCACTTAAAGGACGGCGGAAGAAAGATAAGGAAGGGCCTAAAAACATGGATAAATTATATTTTGGTTCTTCTTTTCTTAAACCAATTCCTCCATGAAATGAATAATTATTGAATTGAGTAAAATCACGTCCACTCATAAAACCTCCCAGTCGAAAATAATATTGTTTAATATGGAAACTATAATCAACACAAGCATTTTTTTCATCCTTCTCATCTTTAAACCAATGAGAATTAAACCCAGGGCCTACTCCAAATGACAACCAATTATTATATACACGATAGCGTTTGCCATCATAGGCAATTTCTTTTTTAGGATTAAAAATTGTTGTGTCCTTCTTTTGAAGTAAATCCAAAGAGTCTTTTTGAGCAAATCCAAAATTTGCAAAAAGTAAAAATAAACTGCTTATAATAATAGATCTCAAGATATGCGAAGGTAAATAAAAAATAGGTGAAAATTAGCGTTTAAATTAAAAGCTAAATTACTTGCTCATTACCCAAGCATTTGGATAAGTTTCTTTAATAGTTGCTAATAACAGTGTGGCATCCTCTTTAGAATTAAATCCACCGCAACTTACAACATGCAAGCCCTTAGCATTAGTTCCACTAACGCCAGCAGAAACATTATTTTTTTTCAATTCGTTTATTAATTTATTTGCATTTTCCTCCACCCCAAAACAACCTACAACTACTTGAAAATTTCCATCAAATTTTTCAACTTTGGAAGAAGCTATATTATGTTTGATAACCGCTGTTTTATCAGCTTTTATCTCTAAATTATTAGAAGAAGCAATTAGCACATTCCCTTCGCTTGACAACCTGAAAGTGGCATATCCATTAGCATCTTCAATCATTGGTTGTTTTTCAATTTCCCCAATAACAAAAGCCTTACGAGATTGTTGTTTAGATGCAGTATAGGTTTTTTCGGGTGTATAAAAAGGGTTAAACGAAGATTGCAATAAAGGTTTCATTGGCTTTGAATAGGCTGCAAATAACAAAAAAGCCAAAGTTATCGGAACACCAATAGCTAATGTCGCTACTTTAGCATATGAACGCTTCTGTTTTTCGGGAGTTACAACGATTGCTTTTCTATCTTCAAACTGTTTAGCTACAATAGATTTTTCAATTTCAATAACTAATTCATTTGCAATAACTGGCTCAAATCCAAATGATTCTAATAAAAAATTCACATCAGCTTTTGGTTCAAATCGCAAACTATTCTCGGAATCAATATACAACAATCCAATATTTTGAAGTTCAAATCTCTTTTTTGCCTCTAATAATGATTGTAAATAATCCTTGTAATCATTTAACTGAAAAGTAGCATCAATAAAGGAAAGTGAGTTTTTTTCCATTAAAGCTGATACAAGTAATCCATCTTGATGAACTAAATTTTTATTAAATAATAACCGCTTAGTTGGGGGGTGTAAAACTGTATTTCCTTTACTAAAATGAGCACCTTCCGCGCGAGCAACAAACCCACCAAAATTTGGAATAATAACACAATCGTGCTTATATAAGAGCTCCGAAATTAATTGAGTTATTTGAGTGTATTGTAACATTTTTGGACTGTGAATGTACTATATTTTACCTTGGTTAGCATAGTAAATTTACAAAAAAAGAATATTACCAAGTAAAATATTAACTACCAAGTAATTAACATTTATCATTAAACTATTAAAGTTTCTTTTACCTTTGCCATTCATGTTAAAAATGCCCTTTTATATTGTTCTATTTCTTACTGCAAATCTATTTTTGAGTACGAAAGTTTTTGCTCAAAAAACCGAATTAACAGCTAAGGAAATTATTTTTAAAATGATTAAATCTATTGAATCTGTTGAAAGATTAAAATATAGTTTAAAAATCACTGAACGAGGAAAAAAAGGGTATAATCATTATGGTTCCTCGGTAAAATTAATTCGAAAACCTAGAAAAATATATTTATACATTGGCGGCATAGAACTTCTTTGGCTTAAAGGTTGGAATAACAATAAGGCATATGTTAAACCAAATGCGTTTCCTTACATCAATTTAAATTTAGACTTATTAGGGAATTTAATGAGGCAAGATCAACATCATACTTTAAATGAAATGGGGTTTGATTATTTTGGAAGTATCGTTGAATTTATGGCACTAAAAGTTGACGAAAAATTTGACTCCTATTTTAAACTTGAAGCTGAAGAGCGTTATAATGGACGACCTTGCTACAAAATCATAATTACAAATAAAGATTTTGGTTATGAAAATTTTACTGTAGGCGTTAACGAAAATATTACTTCCATCGCCCGTAAATTACATATAAGTGAATACATGATTTTAGAAGCAAATCCAAAATTAAAAGACTATTTTGATATTTTAAAAAGCGGTCAAGTTTTGAAGGTTCCGAATGCTTATGCGAAAGATGTTACTTTATACATTGATCAATTATATTTTTTGCCAATTGGAGTAAAAGTGCTTGATGATAAAGGATTGTATGAACAATATGAATATCATTTTTTACAAGTGAATCCGAAGATTGAAGATATAGAATTTACAACCAAATACAAAGATTACAAATTTTAAATAACTGATTTTATTTTTACGTTAAGATACGACACCATTCAATGAGCGCAATTATCATTACAAAAAACACCGAGTTAATGCAACGTGTTATAGATGAAATTAAAACATGTTTCGATCCGGAAATTCCTGTAGACATTTGGGAACTAGGTTTAATTTATGAATTAGACTTAAATGACACTCATGATTTGAAAATAACCATGACACTTACTTCTCCAAATTGTCCAGTAGCAGAAACCCTACCAGCTGAAGTGGAACAAAAATTAAAATTATTGGCTAATATTAATTCTGCCAAACTTACCTTAACCTTTGAGCCAACTTGGACTAAAGACATGATGAGTGAAGTGGCTCAATTGGAATTAGGATTTATGTAATTGAATAAAAAAACTAACAGTTAATTACTAGTAATAAATGGATAATGAAATCATTAATAAAGTAACTAATAGTGGCTTAATTACTATTGATTTGGAAGAGTTTTACCCAAAAGGTGAACGTGTATTATTTGATTTAAAACCATTATTGTTTCAAGAATTAATTTTAAAAGAAAAGGATTTTAGAGAATATATTAAACAACACGACTGGACTCAATATCAAACTAAATTAGTGGCCATTACTTGCACAGCTGACGCTATTGTTCCTACATGGGCTTATATGCTAATAAGTATTGCCTTGGAGCCTTTTGCTAAAAAAATAATTTTTGGAAATTTACAAACTCTTGAAACTATTTTATTTAATGACGCTTTACTAAACATTAATTATAGCGATTATACAGACAAGCGCATCGTTATTAAGGGATGTGGAAATTTACCAGTAACTACGCATGCCTATGTTCAATTAGTAAATGGATTAAGACCTTTCGCTAAATCAATCATGTATGGCGAGCCTTGTAGTACAGTTCCTTTATATAAAGCATCCATTCAAAAATAACTAACTAGTTTACATTAATTTTCAATTGAAGTTTTATAAAATATATTTACCACTTTTAATAATCGTTACCTCTTACCTATCAGTTAAAGGGCAAGAGGATGGAGGGATTAAATTGCATGTAAATAGAAAAAACCCGTATCTAAAAACCCGTATTGGATTTTCTCCTGTACTTGGGCTATACTTTTCTAATCCGCATCATACTACAAACACTCGACAAAAAATGTCATTTTGTGTTTCCTTAAAAGAAGAAATAAGATTAAGCAAGCATAATCGTGATTTTTTATTTGTTGGTGTCGAATATATGCTACACGGCGTTAGTCTGAAATCTTATTATTTTGCTGCTGATAGCATTCAGCTATATACACCAGAAAGAGAAAAATTTACCTATGATTTAACAATGCATGAAATTGATTTTCCTCTTCAATTAAAACATTCTTTTCAGAAAGAAACTAATACCATATTCTCAACTTATGCTTTTGGGGGCTACTGCTACAGATGGATTGTGGCTAGTCAATTAAAAGTTAGTGAAAATGGCAATGAAATTATTAATCAATCTGAAAAGGTAACCTTCAAAAGTCCAGCATTTAATCCTGTTAATAGTTCGTTTTTTAATTTAGGATTTGGGGTACAAAAAAATTCTCTATTGAGGCATAATGCTGTATTTGCTGAATTACAATTTAAGTATGCCTTATCGCCCATGCAATTCTTTGAATCTTTTGCGCCAAGTAGCATGTATATAAATGGGCATTTTATATATATAACAGTAGGTTTTAAATTATAAGTTACTCTTTAATTAATTTCTGACGATAGATTTTAGCATCGCTTGAGATCAATATCCAATAAGAACCACTCTGTAATTCTTTAATATCAATACATTCAGAGTATATTGATTTTTTAACTTCTTGGGATAGTACATCGTAAATGATAATATCCTTAAATCTAATTCCATTTGGCTGTTTAATATATATTTGACTTGTTGCTGGATTTGGATAAAACATAAATGATGAAGTACCTTCTTCATAAATACCTACTGGATCCAATATAACTAACTGCGATCTTAAACTATCTACTGTTTGTATGCCCGAAGAAATTGGCCATACAACAATCGTGTTGCCGTTACCAGATGTCCTCCAGCCATTAGTTCCAGCGGTTGGCGTAAAAGAATTAACAACAAATATGCTATCTCCGGGGTTAATAGTAGCCGTAGACAAAGAATTAAGATTTGTCGAAACAGGTACTAAAGCACTTAAAGTATCTAGTTTTATAATGATTGCAAATGTTCCAGTAAAAACAGCATTACCCTTATTATAAATATGAGTAGTTATTGATACTGTAGTAATAGAAGCAACTGTATCGTTTGGGGAAAAAATATAACTCTTACCCATCCCTAATTTTGCTTGAGCCGAGCAAACTATATTTGCTAAAATAAAAAGGCTTATAAATATATATTTCATAATATGCTGTTTTTGATACATTAAAAATACTTATAATATTTAAAATAAAAGTATTAACTTTAATTTTTATTACACAATCATACGATGGATATTTTACAAGACTTCATAAAATCTTTGGCAAAAGAAGAATTAAAAAGTTATAAACTATACACCAAAAGGACTCACAATTTT
>JANXRU010000433.1 GCA_025356715.1 Bacteroidota bacterium | reverse complement strand
TTGTTCTCCGCTACCAAGACAGCTACCACCTCCAGAAAAATCACAAATATTTCCTGTATTAAAATAACCAGGATCAGGGATTGAAACAGGAAATGAACAATAGGTTAAAGGTAATGAGCAATCACTCCCCGCAATACCAATAGCTGTTCCAACTACCCCAGTTGTAGATGCCATAATATAATAAGTGCCAATAGTTGAAGCCTTACCATCTACTCTAATGTAATAAGTGCCTGCTGCTAAACCCGTTAAATTAAGTTGAGAATTACTTGTAACAGCTGCTCCGCAACCTGCCCCAGGAGCATCATCATTACAAGTAACATATGATAATGCGCCGCAAGCTCCACTATAGACCGCTATTTGTGTATTGGCTAAAGTAATAGAACTAGTTAATATGCTTAACGAACCGGTAGCAGGGACAACAATAGAATACCACATAGAGTTGATTGCGCCTCCACCCCAACAAGGAACAGCAGCCATAGTTGGTGATTCGTCAGTTGCACAAGAATTATCATCATTGATAGATACACCAGAAGTTAAAGGGATTGCACCACCACAAATATCATTTGCCGCGTTGGCCCCACCGGTAGTAAAAGAAAAAGTTGTACATCCAGCGGAAGTTCCAGCTCCATTTTGAGCAACTATACGCCAATAGTATGTTGTGTTATTTAATAAGGCAGGAGGTGCATAACTTAAAACATTCCCTAAATTAGTTCCATTGTTAATATTGGTGGCAGCAGCATCTGTACCGAAAAATAAATTGTATTGAGTTGCTGGTCCAACGGTTGACGCATTCCAAGTAAAGTTGGTAGATGAACAAGTTAGTGTGCTACTATTGGCTGGAGCTGTTTTTACAGGGCAATTTGGTAAAACAGCAGCCGCACAACTCATTACTAAACTATACGTGCCAGTAGCTCCTCCAAAACCACCTACGAAAATTAAATAATTAGTTAAATTGGTTGAAGCCCAAGATACTTCAGAGCTAAGTCCGCAAGTTCCTAAATCATCATTACCTGTAAGGCAAACAGGTGCAGCACAAGACCCAGTGAATACTTGAATTTGAGTATCATAAGAAGATCCGCATAAACTGGCTGTTATTATTTGCCCATTTCCTACAAAACTATACCAAACACCAGGAGCGCTTGAAGTTGCTGCACCGCAAGTAACAGCAGGATCTGTATTTGTTGTTGCAGCAGATGTAGTACCAATATATGTATTACCACAGGTGGTTAGTATAGCTCCACTACAATCGTCATTAGCAGGTGGAACTAGAGGATAGGTAACACAAATGTTACCCGTCATGTTTTTACTACTAGTATTTTTTCTAATCAATCGGATGTAATAGGTTGTACTTGCTGTTACAGCTATAGTATTCAAAACTTCAGTTACACCAGAACCTCCAGCATCTGCACATGCCAATAAATTTAGGCCACCAGCGCCACAACCAGCAACACCAGTAGAAGCATATAAAGCCAAAACTAAATCCTTATTAGCGGTACAATTGATTGACACTGTTGTAACCCCAATTGGAGTTGTAAAGGAAAAATAACCATCTATAGGGCTTCCTCCTGGAGGACATCCTGTGGGATTTGCAATTTCGCTTCCCCAATTTTTATTAACAGTATACGCTGTATTGATGCATGACGTATTAGGCGTAATTGCAGTACCAGGGCAGGCATCAGTTTGCGAAAATAATTTTGGAGAAACAAATAGTGAACTTATGATAACAAATAGTGCAGCTATATTCTTTGTAAACATTTTTTTCATAATATATAATCTAATTATTAATTATTTTTTAAATTATCAGCCATTTTTTTGTACTCCAAAGGATATTTTTTTATCCAATTCATTTTTTGAGTATAATAATCTAATGCGTCTTGCTCTTGATTTCCCGTATTAATAGGAGTTGGGAAAGGATCCATAGGTTCTCCTTCTAAAATCATATATTTTATGGGGTTGTAAAACTTACGTAATTTTCCAAAAATGACTTGTTTATTTAAAACTCTATAAGTAGAAACGATGTATGTACTGTCAGTTTTATTAAACTCAACATCAGTTGCATCAGTAAACTTTTGTAATAAAATTTTTGTAGAGTCAATATTCTTTTCAGTTATCATATGCATGGTAACGAAATAGCGATTTTTTTTAATTGGAGTTTCAGTCTGCGACTTAGCTGACGTAGGCATTAAAAAATAAATGCAACTAATAAGTAATAATAATTTTTTCATGGAAAGTGTAATATTAAATTTGAACTACAAAAAATATACCAAATTGTAATAAAATATATCATATGTAAGGTTATATCAAATTTAGAAAATAATAGTGATACCTCAAACTTTTGGATATTAATTTTTTAACTCAATTTGATTGAATTTCGGTAGAATTTGTGATTTATGTGACGAATATCCCTATTCATCTATAAAAACTAGGAAAACACAACATATTAAAATGAGTAAGCACTATGAAATAGTG